>WJMT01000002.1 GCA_014727835.1 Candidatus Aminicenantota bacterium
CCTTCCGGGCAATCTATCCTTTCCGAAGTCAATACAAAATCCTCCTGGCTGTCCGGCTTCAAAGAAAGGTCATCTGAAAAAAATTCAATACTGGCATTCGGATCATGCTGACAGCCCATCAGTTCCACTTCCTGCCTGTAGCTGCCATTAAAAGCTGGCTCCAAGCCCAGTCTTCTGAAATGATTCTCCTGATACAGAGCCGCAATGGCGATCCCTCGGGATCCCACTCCTCTTCCTTCAATCAAGTCATGTGAAAGGAACCGGATGTGCCCCTCTATCTCCTCAGGCGTTATGGGAGACACACCTTTATCACCTTGGCAGTTCCATAACAAAAGCAAGCTGAGCAAAAACACCAAAGCAAATTTTGATTTGATCATCTATGACTCCTTTTCTGGGTTTTCTGAATAATATTGGCGGATGTATTTTTTCTGCACTTGAAAAGACCAATGAACATCACGGATAAAATCTGCGGCTTCCTGATACTTTTCTCTTTCCAGAAGTTTAATGAATTGTTCATGTTCCTTGATCGAGGTCTGCTCCCATTCCTTGATATACCCTTCTCTTCTTGGAAAATCATACAGTCTTTTTTTTAAAATATCCGCTGTTTCTCTTAACTTCTTGTTTCCTGAACGCTTGAGATAAACATCATGCAACTTCAGATTTTCTTCATAATAGAGGTCAAAGTCATCTTTTTTTATAGCTTGGTCCATACGTTCATTCAGTTCCTTCATCCTGAGGATTTCTTTTTCCTTTAACAAAGGGGCAGCTGCGAGAACAGCTGTGTTTTCAAGAGCTCCCAAAATTTGATAATAATCTTTGATATCCTGTACTGTGAGAGTGTTCACAACCACACCTTTCCGAGGCAGGATATTGACAAACCCTTCCATCTCAAGCCTGATCAAAGCATCCCTAAGAGGTGTTTTGCTGATGCCCAATTTTTGACTGGAGGCATTCATATCAATGGCTGAACCTGGTCTGAGCTCCCCCACTTTCATTTGATGCCGGATATACTCATACACCTGGTCTTTTAAGGATGCCAAGTTTAAAATAGATTTTTTTGCCATTTGTTTATCTTCCCCCCTTCATCAAGAAAAAGGACATTCCTTCTCATAGAGCACACCTTCCGGCTGGTTAGATCTGATATGTTTCACCCCCAGCATTTTAACCGCTTCATACATGCTCTTTCCCATGTGTCTGAAAGCAACCGCTGTGTGATGAGGGAACCTTTCTTCGAGAAGCACATACCTGTAAAAGCGTGCCATTTCCTTGACCGCAAAAACTCCAGTGCTTCCAAATGATCCCGGATCTATATCCAGGATCTCTCCTTCCGCTATATAAGACCTCAGGTGGGCATCTGCTGTGGATTGAAGCCTGAAAAGAGTCATCTGACCGGGTTTGATCCGGCCCTCTAACGTACCTCTGGTGATATCAGGCTCTTTCCCATCTTCCAGAAGTCGGTTCATGATCAACTGATATTTCATTTGAGGTTCGATCAAACAGCAGGAAGGGGTGTTGCCACAGTGAAAACCCATAAAAAGGTCATTCATTTTGTACCCCTTGACCTTATTTTGAGATTTTTTGTAGAGCTCCTGGGGAACAGTGTTGTTGATATCCAATAACGTTGCTGGGAATTCTGTAGCACACATCGCCATAAATTCACTCAAAGCACCATAAATATCCACTTCACAGGCCACTGGTATTCCCATGGAAGCCAGCCGGGAATTCACATAACAAGGGACAAAACCGAAATAGCTTTCAAACGCAGGCCAACATTTGTTAGCAAACACCCCGTACTCACTGGCACCTAGATTTTCATCATAAAACTTTCTTAAAGCCCATTCATACTGAGCCAGTTTTTTCAGAAGGTCCGGATATTGATTCCCGGGCCCCAGTTCTTTGGTCATTTCTTCAACAATCCCAGAGATTTCAGGACTTTTTTCTGCCCGGCGGTAGATATCAAAGAGGTCCAGCTCACTGTTCTCCATGATTTCCACACCCAGTTCATATAAAGGTTTTATAGGAGCATTGCATGCCAGGAAATCTTGAGGTCTCGGACCGAACGAAAAAACTTTGAGCCCTTTGACCCCCTTTACAATCCTTGCTATTGGAATAAATGCCTTAATAAGATCCGCAATCTGCTGAGCCGTACCCACTGGAAAATGAGGGATATAAGGAGCAAGATTTCTCAATCCCATATTGTAAGACGCATTGAGCAGGCCGCAGAAAGCATCGCCTCTGTCCTGGATCAAATTGTTTTTTGGCTCTTCAGCAGCAGCTGTGAACATACACGGACCCTCAAATTGTTTGGCCAGCAGTGTGGTGGGTCCTTCCGGACCAAAATTTCCCAAATACACCACCAGTGCATTGATTTGCTTTTCCTTGATCTCTTTGAGTGCTGTGATCACATCTTTCTCATTTTCAATAATAGTATTGACAGGAACGACATGGGTGTTCTGCTTCAGGCATACTTGGATCACCTGTTCCTTGCGTTTTCTTGATAACTCGATTGGGAAACAGTCTCTGGAAACAGCCACCATCCCTATCCTGATCTCCGGAATATTAATCATTTTTGCCCTCTCCTCCTTGGCCATAATAAGCTTTGGGGCCATGCTTTCTCATAAAATGCTTTTTGAACACATGATCCGGTAAATTTGGCGCTTCAGGACTCAACACCAAAGTCCCATAGGCCATTTTTGCGATCTTTTCAAGCGCAATGCTGGCTTTGACCGCTTCATCAGTTGTTTTTCCCCAGGTGAAAGGCCCGTGCCCAGAGACAAGAACAGCAGGGACAGACAAATGATCTCGCTTCTGAAAGGTCTCTGCAATAACTTTTCCTGTGTTTTTCTCATAACCCTCCTTGACTTCTTCCCGGCTGAGTGACCGGGTGACAGCAACGCTTCCCTTGAAGAAATCTGCATGGGTGGTCCCCAAGCACGGAATGCTTCTTTGGGCCTGAGCAAACATAGTGGCATAGTCACTGTGAGTATGGACAATGGACATCACATCATCCCATGCTTTATAGAGTTCTATATGAGTGGGAGTATCAGAAGAAGGCCTGAAATCTCCTTCCACCACAGATCCTCTCAAATCAACGACAATCATAAATTCCGGCTCCATTTGTTTGCAATCCATCCCACTGGGTTTTATAACCATGAGCTTTTGTTTCGGGTCAAATCCAGAGACGTTTCCCCAGGTCAGGACCACCAATTCAGATCGCTCAATCTCCTGGTTTGCCCGGCAGACATCTTCCTTTAATTGTTCAAGCATGGATCTCCTTCCTCTGGATTTCTCTCAAGTCAATCAGATCCTTCATGACATCAAACAAACTCCCTGTCCAGTTGAGTGTTCCAAATGCATGGTGGAGTTTTCTGTAAAACTGATACAGCTCTTGATACACTTTATGGTTATCCGGGTCAGGGTGAAATATTTTTTTTATCCCGGTCATTTTCTTCTGTGCCTGTTCTACGTTTAGATACCCGCTTGTGTTCTTTCCTGCAGCCACAGCACCAAAAAGTGCGGCTCCCAGTGCAGGGCTTTGGTCACTACGGGAGACTTTCATAGGGCGGCCAAGAATATCAGCATAGATCTGCATGAGAAACGGATTCCGAGCTGCAAGACCTCCGCAATTGATGATATCTTTAATGGAAACATCATACTTCTGAATGCGGTTGATGATGGTGAGTGCCCCAAAAGCAGTGGCTTCGATAAGGGCTCTGTAGATCTCGTGAGGCTCTGTATGAAGGGTCTGGCCCACTAGAAGGCCGCTCAACCTCACATCCACCAGAATGGTACGATTCCCGTTGTTCCAGTCCAGGGCTACCAAACCATGTTCCCCTGGTCTTTGTTTTGACGCTTCTTTCTCCAGATTTTTGAATTTCTCTGGAGCTGTTTTTCCATACTTTTCCGGGGTGAGCTTTTCCACAAACCACAGAAAAATATCTCCTACAGCTGATTGGCCGGCTTCGATTCCATAATATCCAGGAATTACGGAACTGTCTACGATCCCACAAACACCTGGAATGTTTAAAGGCCCCTTTTCTTTGGAATGGATCAGAATATCACAAGTACTGGTCCCCAGTATTTTGACCAAGGTTTGCTCTTTGACGCCGGCTCCGACTCCTCCCATATGAGCATCAAAAGCCCCCACTGCCACAGCAATCCCCTTTTTCAAACCCAGTTTCTCTGCCCATTCCAAACACAGATATCCGGCGGGTTTGTCTGATGCTTGAGCCCGATCATACAACCTGTCTTTTAATTTCGCCATTTCCGGATCGAGTTTTCTAAGGAATTCCTTATCAGGGAGTCCATCCCACTCCTCACAATACATGGCTTTGTGACCAGCCGCACAGATGCTTCTTTTGAGATGACCGGGCCTGGTCTCCCCAGTGAGAACAGCGGGTAAATAATCACAGATTTCCACCCAACTGTGCGCGGATTCAAAAACATTTGGAGCGGCATTTTTGCAGTGAAAGACTTTGGACCAAAACCATTCCGAAGAATAGACACCTCCGATCTTTTCCAGATATTGAGGACGCATCTCTCGGGCTATCTCTGTGATCTCTTTGGCCTCCTGATGGCTGGAATGGTCTTTCCACAGCCAAACCATGGCATTCAAATCCTGTTCAAACTCAGGAAGAAAACAAAGAGGAATCCCCTTCGCATTGATAGGCATGGGACTGCTTCCAGTGGTGTCGACTCCGATACCAATGACCTGCTCAGGATCAAATTCCGGTTCATTTTTTTGAGCCTTTTTCAGTGCGGTTTTCACACATTTTTCCATTCCAATAAGATAATCTTTGGGATGTTGTCTTGCGATATTAGGTTCTTTTTTATCAATAAACACTCCGTCTGATCCGGAGGGATAAGGAAAAACACTGGTTGCCAGTTCCCGTCCATCGGAAATATCAACAATCAAAGCACGACAGGAATTGGTCCCAAAATCAAGACCCAAGGAATATTTTTTTGTTTGTATTCTCATTTTTAATAACATAATATTTTACAAGGATTTAATCAATATTTCTCTCTTCATTTATGAACCATCCCTATTTATTATCTTGATATTTGCTTTTTAAAATTGTATTGAATAGGAATAAATCATGCACTCATTCAAAGATAAACACATACTCGGGATCTCTAATGAAAAAATCCCTTTCTTGATCGGGATGATCCTGCTTTTTGTTGAGATCTGTATTCTCATCATCATGTTTGTGTCAAAACCATCCCTGTCTATTAAACTCATCTCCATGGTCACTGCTTTTCATCTAGGAGGCCGGCTGGCCATTATCGGAACAGGTCTTGAATTCAATTTCTCAACTTCCACTATCATCCTTATCATACTCACCTATCTGACTGCCTTTCTTCTCATCATGCTTTCGGTTATCGGCTTCTTGTGGGCAAAAGCAAAACAGATCAAATTTTTCAGGAATTTTGTCGAAATTCGGATGGAAAAAGCAGAGCAGAGAGCAGAAACTCTGAAAAAATGGAGCTGGATAGGAATCGTAGCTTTTGTTTGGATGCCATTTCCAATGACCGGTGCTATCATGGGTTTTCTCATAGCCAGGGCCGAAGGATACAAATCCCTCACATCCATACTGATCACCATTCCTTCCATGTGGTTCGGAGTGGTGTGCTGGACCATATGGTTTGATGAACTGTACAAACTGATCGAAAGAATCGGACCCCAATTGACCACTTATGTGACCATACTTCTGGTTGCACTGCCTTTGCTTTGTTATCTTTCAGTAAAATTGGCAGCCAAAATCAAATCCCTAAAAAAAAAGAAAAACTAAACCGATTCACTCCAGCATGGTCTTTCGGGAACCAAAGAATTTCTGAAACCATGTTTTGACATGACCGGTGTATTTTTTGGTTAATATCAAAGAAGCTTTGCTCTTTCTTGCGATCTCCAGAGGAATGTCCCCGAACATAGCACGCCTCACCAGTCCTTCTTCCGGGGCACCCATGATCACCAGGTCATCGCTCTTTGCTTCTTCCAGAATCGCATCTGAGAGTTTCTGGGTCTTTTTGATGATCACCTGAAATCTATCAGGATTGATTCCGCAAACAGGTTTTCTCAGTTCGCTTTCATAATATTCCTTGATTTCTTCCCTATCATCCCTGAATGTGGCATGGAACACTACAAGAGGAATGTCTCTGCCCTCAGACATCATTTCTGCCAGCTGCAAAGAAAGGATAGCATATTTGATGGTGCTTACTGGGATTAAAATTCGAGAGATCTCAGCTTTCTCATCCGGAGGCCTGCAGACAAGAACAATGTCACACACCGTGTTTTGTATGATCTCGTCCAGAACGGTTCCAAAAACCCTGTTGTGAGCTGACTTTTCCCCTTCCCATCCCAGCACCATCAAATCAATGTCTCTCTCCTCACAGGTCTCGATGATGGCTTTGGGAATATTATGAGTGACCTTCACTACTGAGGAGACCGGAATGTTTTCCTTTTCTGCAGCTTTGATGGCTTTTTCCAAAACAGCTCTGGACTCGTTCAAGTATTTGCGGCCTTCAGAAGGAGGAAGCTGGGAAGGAACCTTGATGACATTCAGAGCTGTGATATCAGCACTGCGGTGCTTGGCGATTTTTAAAGCATGCTTTTGAATCTGCTGCACAGTGGTCTCGTTGGCCACAGGAACCAGGATGTGATATTTGGAGGCATCTTTATGAAACACAGGATGTTCTGTATGAATGGCCGGGGCTGCTTTGGCTGTAAACTCTTTTTTCCTGGAGTAAAGATAGTAAATGGAGACTCCCAATGCAATGTACCCAATACAGACCCAAACCCCCAGAGGTCTGTAGAAAAACAAAAATACAGCCAAGAGCAGATTTAAAAAAGTGGCAAGAATAGGGATGAATGGAAAAAAAGGCACTTTAAATCCTCTGTCTAAGTCCGGCCGGTTTTTTCTCAGATTAATGACGGCCATATTAACAAAGATAAACAAAAGCAGAAACATGGCATCTGTAGCGCTGGCAATATCTTCAATGGGCAAGATAACCGCCATCACCATGATCAAAGCCCCTGAAATAAAAACAGCCATATAAGGAGTCCGTTTTTTCAGATGGATTTTCCCAAAGACTCCAGGCAGGTTGTGATCTCTTCCCATAGCAAAACTGACACGCGAAGAAGAATAAATGGTGGCATTCAAAGCAGACATGGTGGAAAACAGGCCTCCGATCAGAAAAATAATGCGCCCGATCCTTCCCATCATAAAATGTTCTGCTGCTTCGATCATTGCCAATTCACCCCGCGTCCCAAGATACTGCCAGCTTGGAATTCCGCCCTCCGGAGTCACCGCTCCAAGAGCCACAAAAGCGACCAGAATATAGATAGGAACCACGATAATAAGAGAAAGAAAAATGGAGCGGGGTATGTTTTTTTTGGGATTGATCACTTCTTCTCCGCATTGGGCTATGATCTCATACCCTTCGAAGGCAATAAACGTCAAACCCATAGCCATGATGATGCCCATAGCTCCTTTTTGAAAAAATCCACTGAAGTGACTCTGCCAGGGCTCAGTAAGATTCCCGGAGAAAATCGCATAGCATCCAAAAGCAATGAACATTCCGATCACAATGATTTTCACAACAGTGACCAGCGTTTCGGCCTGGCCTGTTTCTTTGGCTCCTCTGTAATTGATATACACAAAAGCCAGACCCACAAGAACCGCAATCATCTTTGTCCAAATCAAATGAGGAGGGGATTGGATAAAAGAAGGGACCAGTTTGTGAAAATCCACTCCTCCCAAGCTCAGAAGATCCACAGCAAACGCGCCAAAAGCCACAGAATAAAGGCTGCAGGCTACGGCATGAGCAAACCAACTGATCCATCCGGACAAAAATCCATTGGGCTGAGGAAGGGCTTCTTTCACCCACAGATATCCTCCTCCGGCCTCAGGAAAACAAGACCCCAATTCAGCATAGGACATGGCTGTAAATCCGGTCACAATCCCGTTGAGCAGGAAGACAAGGATCAAAGCAGGTCCGGCCACACCAGCAGCCAATCCAGTTAAGACAAAAATTCCAGCTCCGATCATAGCGCCGACTCCGATCATGGTGACATGCATCAGCCCCATATCACGGGCCAGCTCAGTTCCAGGGGATTTGCTCTGGGCATCATTGCTGTTTTTGTTCATGTTTTTTGAATCTCCCTTTGTGTTCCAAAATAAGAAGATAAATATAATGGAATCCTTTGAAAATGTAAAATAGGAATAACAAAACAAAAATCTTATCAGTAATGATAAAAAAGTTGCATAATAAAGATATCAGTGACACAATATTCAGTTGTTGCGGAAAGGAGATCACATATGGATGTGACTACTTTGTTTGATATCACATATGGCCTTTATGTCATAAGTTCCAAAAAAGCAAAAAAGTTCAACGGCCAGATTGCTAATGCCGTGATCCAAGTCACTGCAGAGCCCCCCCAAATTCTGGTATCTCTCAGTCAAAATAATCTGACTCATGACTTTATCAAAGAAAGCCGCGTCTTTTCTGTCTCCATTTTAGAAACAGACACCCCTCTTTCATTCATTGGAAAGTTTGGTTTTCGGTCAGGACGAGAATTGAATAAATTTGAAGATATTGAGTACAAAACAAGCGCTAACGGGACTCCATATGTAACAGAATACAGCTTGGGACACCTGGAATGCCAAGTATCAGACAGTATAGATGCAGGGACCCACACCATTTTCATTGGAAAAGTAGTGGAAGCTGAGAAATTAAAACAAGGGCAGCCTCTCACCTATGCACAGTATCATGACATCAAGAAAGGAAAGACACCAAAGAACGCGCCCACCTATGTCCATGACAAAACAAAAGAAAAGACCACAAATAATAAAAAGGAGAACTCTAAAATGAAATCTTACCGATGCACAGTGTGCGGATATGTCTATGAACCGGAGCAAGGGGACCCGGATAACGGAGTTGAACCAGAGACCGCATTTGAGGATATTCCTGATGATTGGGTCTGTCCGGTGTGCGGGGCTCCCAAGGACCAATTTGAGCCTGTCTGATTCAAAGAAAGACCTATTCAGCCCAATTTATGTTTCAATGAAGCAGACACCCATGCATTCCATACCGGAGCAAAAGGAGGAGTGTAAGCAGCATCAAACCATCCCAATTGCTTGACGTTCAACCCTGCAAACACAGCCACAGCCACAGGATCTATCAGTTGAGCTGCATTGCCTTCGGTGGAGACCGAAGCGCCCAAGATTTTTCCTGACGGTTTCTGATAGATGATTTCGGCTTTGGCTTTTCTCGAATCCGGATAATATCCGGCCTTATCCAGTCTTAAAGCCAAAGACACATCAGCGTCTATTTTTTCTTTCTCAGCTTCTTCGAGACTCAGTCCTGTTTTTGCAAGAGACAGTTCAAAAAACTTAAAGATCTGGGTCCCCACAATCCCTGGAAAAGAAATGTCTTTCCCAGCCATATTCATACCCGAGATCCGACCCATTTTATTGGCAGTAGACCCCAAAGGAAAATAAACATTTCTGTCCAGAACCTTATGATAAACCGATGCACAATCCCCTGCCGAATAAATATCCGGTTCTGAAGTGTTTCCTTTCTGGTCGATGATCAGGGCTCCGTTATCCAGAGTTTTGATTTTTTCCGGGCAAAAATCCGTGGCTGGTTTGGCTCCGGCCACTGAAAAGACCACATCAAATTCATGAGAATCTTCTTTTGTTTTCAGAGTAAAGGATTTTCCCTTTTTTGTTACTTCTTTGACGGACGCTCCCCCGGAAAATTGAATGTTTTTCTCATCCATTTTTTTCTTGATGGCTTCTCGGATCAAAGAGGGCCAAGTGATGGCAGGTTCCGGGAGGAGTTCAAAAATATGGACGTTTATTCCCCTGGAAACCAATCCCTCGGCCAATTCCAGACCTATATTTCCAGCTCCGATAATGGCTGCTTTTTGAGGTTGTTGGTCCCTCAAATAGGAAAGAACCTGTTTCAAATCCTGTATATTGCTCAGACAAAAGACTCCTTCCTCCTTATAATCAATAAATGGGAGCTTATTAGGAACAGTGCCTGTGGCAATCAGCAATTTTTTATATTTTTCTTTATAATGTTTCCCTGTTTTCAGGTCCTTCACCCCAACAGCATTTTCCTCTGGAAAAATCTCCATCGCTTCTTTTCCGATTTCAACTGAAATCCCCTTTTTCTTTTCCATGGACTCTGGTGTGAAATGAACGAGTTTTTCTGCAGATGGGATATCTCCGGATATGACATAGGGAATCCCACAAGCTGCATAGGATATGATTTCTCCTTTATTGATCACTTTCAGATATGCATCCGGGATTTTACGTTTGATTTGGACTGCAGCAGAAAGACCTGCAGCATCCCCGCCGATTATGAAAAAATCTGGCATCATTTCCTCCTGACCATTTGTTTTCAGTGTAAGTGAATCCCAGATATTTTTCAATGCAATCCAAAGATTCTGATCAAATACCCGGCTCTTAAAACCCAGAATAATAAGTTGACAAAACGCCGGAGAAGACGTATATTGATAATAATATATTATTTCTATAGGATTTATAAAATTTCAGAAGAGGTAGAAACAATGTCCTCAGAAAATGATCCCAAAAAATCAATTGACTGCATCGGGCTTTTCTGCCCGGAACCTCTTTTCCAGGCTAGAGAGAATATGGACCGAATCCAGGTCGGAGAGATTCTTGAAGTCCTGGCGGATGATCCGGCTGCAGAAGAAGACATCAAGAGGTTTGTCAAAAGAACGGGCCATGAGATCATCAAATTTGAAAAAAGAGATGATTCCATGAGATTTTTGATCAAAAAAACAAAATAGGAGTTCGAAATGAACCAAAATTCCATACTTTACGTCCAAACCAGCGATGACCCGGAAAGACAGTACTCCCCTCTGGTACTGGCTCAAACAGCAAAAGCCATGGACATTGAGGCAAAGGTCTATTATTTGGGCCAGGGGCTAAGAATCTTAAAGCCAGGCACCGGAGATAAAATCAAAGCCGGTTCGTTCCCTGCATTATCAGAAGTGATAAAAAAAACTCTGGATATGGGCATAGAGATCTATGTGTGTGAGGCTTCCAAGCAGATGCTGGGACTGGACCAAGTGGACCTCATCCCAGGAGTGAAGATCGTAGGAGCCGGCACCTTGAATGACCTGGCTCTGGAAGCCGGAGCCACCATGTGGTTTTAACCAAAAGGAATATCCAATGACAAGTGTTTATCTTGACTACCAGTCTTCAAAGCCTGTAGATCCTCAAGTGGTTCAGGCCATGGAACCTTATTTCCAAAAAATCTATGGAAATCCATCCTCTCTTCATTCCATTGGAGATAAGGCCACTGACGCATTGGAACAAAGCCGTTCCTCCATTGCTGATTTCATTCAGGCTGAACCGGATGAAATCATATTCGCCTCAGGTGCTACAGAAGCGAACAACCTGGCACTCATCGGATATGCCGAGAGGAACAAAAGCAAAGGAAAGCACATCATCATCTCGGAGATCGAGCACATATCCATACACAACACAGCCAAATTTCTCATGAAATCAGGATTCAGTGTGTCTAAAGTCCCTGTGAATCACTATGGTCAGGTCTCTGTCCATAAGGTCAATGAACGCATCACAGATGACACCATTCTGATCTCAATTGGATATGCCAACAATGAAGTGGGAACCATCCAGCCTATTGAGGAAATCGGTCGTCTGTGCAGGGACAAAGAGATCGCGTTTCATACTGATGCGGTTGCTGCTGAAGGACTTCTTCCCTTGAATGTCCAGAACGATTCCATAGACCTGATGTCTGTTTCATCCAATGATATTTACGGTCCCAAAGGATTGGGCATTCTATATAAAAGAAAAGGAATCAAAATCTCTCCTCAAATCATCGGAGGAGGACAGGAAAACGGACTCCGTTCCGGCACAGAAGACCTGGCTTCCATTGCAGGCATGGCTCGAGCTGCAAAGATTGTCATGGAAGAGAGAGAAAATGAAGTCAAAAGACTTCAGTCATATAGGGATCAACTGATCAAAGAAGTCTTGGAAAAAATTCCCAGGTCTTATCTCAACGGTCATCCTGAAAAAAGGCTGCCCAACAATGCACATTTCCGTTTTGATGGGATCGAAGGCGAATCCCTGCTTTTGTCTTTGAACGATAAAGGAATCGCTGTATCCACAGGTTCTGCCTGTTCCTCAAAAACTCTGGAACCATCCCACACCCTGATCTCTATGGGGCTGCTTCATGAAGAAGCGCACGGATCACTGGAGCTGACCGTGGGGCGGTTCACCAAACAGAGCGACATCGATGCCCTCATAAAGGCTCTTCCTGAGGTGGTGGAGCGGTTGAGAAAACTCTCTCCATTGTATTAACATAGAATGAATATGGTTCCAAAACAGAGGAGGAATCCAATGAAATCAACATCTTACTCAGATAAAGTCTTAGATCATTTCCGCAATCCCAGAAACGTGGGCGATTTAAAAGGAAAAGACATCGCCAAAGGAAGCGTGGGAAATCCGGTGTGCGGAGACCTCATGGAATTTTCATTAAAAGTCAAAGACAACCGGATTCAGGACATCAAATTCAAGACATTCGGGTGCGGTTCTGCAGTGGCCACAGCTTCTATGATCACTGAACTGGCTAAAGGAAAAACCCTGGATGAAGCCCTGAAAATCACCCGAAAAGATGTCGCAGATGAGCTGGACGGACTACCCCCAGTTAAAATGCACTGTTCGAATCTGGCTGCGGATGCTTTGAGAGATGCCATAAACAATTACAAAGAGAAGCAAAAAACAAAAGATGAACCGGAAAAATCCTCTACTAAGCCTCATTCAGAACACATCACAGGAGAAAAAGAATTCTCAGGAAAAGGGGTTTATCATGCAGTCAAGGACCCATCTTCATTAAAAGACCAGAGAGTTCTGATTCAGGACCGGGGGAAAAAATCCATCCAAATGGCAGAGACCATAGCCGAACATTCACCCAGAGTAGTGTTGGTGACCAAAGAAAAGAGTCAAAAGGTCAAAAAAACAATCCAGACAGAGCTCCGAAAGTCAGGTGTGAAAATTCTTTTTGAATCAGAGCTTAAAGAGATCTCCGGACTCAATTCAGTGGAAAAAGTCAAAATCCACGACCTGGATGAAGACAACATCTATGAATTGTTTGTGGATGCCGTGGTTCTCATTTAAGCACGTCCTCTGAGATAAGATATCATCTCAGGAACAACCAGAGGCACCACATCAGGAAGCATGTGAGGCATGAGATTGTCCATGACTTCTGGCATCATATCCGGCATCTGCTCTTCCATATAATCTGGCATGGGTATTCTTTGTTTGATTCTCTCCAACATCACTGGCATGACTTTGGGCATCATTTGAGGCAGAAGCTTGGGAAACAGGACTGGAAAAACCGGTTTCATCAAGGCAAATAGAAAATCACCGAAAACGCCCATTTTCCCGATTGTTCTCATCATATTCCCCATACCTATAGGCATGGCATCCAGAAGCTCTGGCCACATGGAGGCCATCAGCTCTGCAAATCCCTCCGGAGTCATAAGGCTAATCATGGCTTCAAAAACAGCCCACTGCTTAGTGACCTCAGGCCGGGGATCTTTGAACTCTTTACCCAGAGCTTTGCAGGCAAACGTGGCCAGGTCTTTCACCTCCACTCCCACATTTTTTTTGTCATCTGTGACCCTCAACTGGAATTCACAGCAGGGACACAGAGCAAGGATGGTCTCAGCATTGATTTCCTTGGCTTCATCCATCCTGGATTTCCCGATATCCGCAGCCACAGGAGGTTCCTTGATCAAGGTCAAAACACTGCCGCAGCAGTGTCCCTGCTCTCGGTTGTGAGCCATTTCTTCAAACTCAACTCCTGGGATGGCCTTGATCATGTCCCTGGGCTCTTCATAGACTCCGGAGACCCTTCCGATATGGCAGGAGTCATGCCAGGTGACTTTTTCATTTACCGGATGAGTGAATTCAAATTCTCCATTTTTTAGTTTTTCTGATATGACTTCACTGTAGTGTTGGGCTTTTATGTTGTAGTCCATTCCTAATTTTTCAGCCCACTGCGGATAATAATGACGCCACATCATGTCACAGGCCGGACACGATGAGATGACAGTATCAGCCCCTGCCTCTTTCACCGCATCAATGTTTCTCTTCATGATCTCTTTAAACACCTCCCATTTGCCAGCCACCAGCATGGGAGTGCCGCAGCAGTTTTCCTTGGTACCGAGATAAGAAAAATCCACTCCAGCTTCATCCAGAAGCGTGACTGATGCTGCTCCGATGTCATGTTCCACATAAGAAGCCGTACATCCGGCAAAATAGACGTTTTTGCTCTTTTTTTCAGGTCCGTGTTTGTGCATTAATTCTTCAGGAAACCATGCTGTCCGGTCTTTCCTGTATCCTGCCCATATGTTTCCCTCTGCTCTGGATGCTGATGCCATCATTTCAAAAGGAGGAAAGGTCATGTTTTTGTCCTCATGAATCAACTTGCCCCTCAGCTTCATCCAGGATGACTCAATGGGAAGTGATGCAGAACAGCGGATATCACAAAATTCACAGGTGGTGCACACCAGGATGGTGTCAATCATAGACTGGTTCCACTTGACTTTGCCCTCCATGTATTCACGCAGCCAGTACCACTTGCCCCTGGGAGACTGACTCTCCCATCCTCTGCCAAAAAACTGATCGCACTCATCCAGACAGTACCCGCACTGAGAACAGCCGTATGCATATCTGGCTACATCCGCAGGGATTCCTCTTACGGGCTGGTCAAAATATTCCCCCACTCGAGTCACTACAGAATTTCCAAACGGCCTCACCAGAGGTTCAAACAAATGACCCAGTTTTAAAGCCCGGCTCAAGGCTGTTTTTTTCAACACTTTATCCGGATTCAAGATGTGATGCGGATCCACAGCTTTTTTGTACTGCTGGAGTCTTTGACTTCTTTCTTCTCCCAGGACTTTGTCTTTTTCACTTGTGAAATACAAACCCGTTGAATAGGGCCGTCCCCCATATTTTTTAGCGATCTTCATGATAGTCAGCACAAGCCCAAACACAAAATTATAGGAAAATTTCCGCTGGTCACTGGGGATAAAACCCAAAATAACAGCTTCTGGCTTTCCATCTCTTCCTTTTTTGATGATCACGCCCTCTTTGACCACAGGCTGATTCACTTTATCTTCGATCTCCTCCATAACATTACCCAATTTATCCAGAGGAACCACCACTTCGGCAGGAACCAAAGAGGGTCCCAGCCGTTTGACGATCATCAATTTGAACCGGTTCTCCCATTCATGCTCTGCAATCCGTTTGCTGAGGATCTCCCCCTCGCACCTCTTTATGATCTCAGGGAGTTTTTCCATAATCACATCGCGATCTTTTTCCCTAAAGGCAAGTGAGGTGATGTAAGCAGCAGGAAGGATCACTCTCTCTTCCACAGGATGTCCATGCTTTTCAAGAAGCGGGGCCCGGTTTTTCATCTCTGCCATTCGGGGATTGATGAAAACCACAGACCAAACAGGAAGTTCTTGATCGATGATCTCTTGAAAAATCCGGGTGAGAGAATGGGCATCCGGACAGGCAAAAGCCTCCACATCAATGTTTTCGAGTTTTTGAACTGAGACAGTCATCTGGCTGATCAATCCCGTGGTCCCCTCTGCATCAGCCACCAGGTCCAGTTCTTCTCCGGTCAGCTCTTTGACACTGCCGTCAGGAAGCACCACCCGGGCGCTTTTGACATTTTCTGAAAACCATCCATACTCATAAGAGCCGATACCCGCTCCTCCCTGCGCCAACCATCCTCCGGCTGAGGAAGAAGGATAACTGGTGGGATAAAGACGAATAGTGAGCCCTTTTTTTTCCAGCTCCCTGTCCAGCTGTTCCCATGTGATCCCGGCCTGGACTGTGGCCTCCATCTCTTTGTAGTCAATGGAGAGAACAGCTTTCATCCGGTAAAAATCAATGACCATTCCTTTTTTGGTCGGTATGATCCCTCCGTATCCGGAAGATCCTTTTCCTCTGGGAACAAGGGGGATTTTATTCTCAGAAGCCCATTTCACAACTTCAGATAATTCTTTCTCATTCTCTGGTTGTACAACCGCATCCGGGACCGTGTTTCCAATCAGAGGTTTCACCAGCTGAGGCATGGCCGCGATATCATGGCTGTAAAGCAGTCTTTCATAGGGATCAAAGTTGACTCTTTGTTCGAATTTAGCCTCAAGCCACTGTTTTCTTTTTTTATTGAGTGTGCCCATTCTTTGTCTCCTGGATCATTGATGTATTCATTTTAATTCATTTATCCTATTTAATCAATAAATTTTATAGTATTTCTCCAGAGAAGAGCCATCAGTCTTAATAAAAAACAAAAAATTATGAACTTTTTTTCCCTTGTTTACGTTTAATAGAAGTAGAATCTTTTGAATTTTGATAATCATTTGTGTGATGAACCATGATAAGGAGATATTTAATGTTACGGAAAATTCTAATCCTGCTTCTCAGCGGATTTATCTTCACCACCTTTGTGTTTTCAGCCAGAGAAATAAAGGTCAAAGAAAAAACTTTCGATATCCCAAATACAGATTTGAAAATCAATGTAAACGGAGCTCTGGATGAAAAAGCTTGGGACCATGCTCTGAAATTCCATCTGGACATCGAGGTGATGCCCGCAGAAAATGTGCCGGCTCCTGTGGACACTGAGTGCTATTTGATCTATGACACCAACCATCTGTATGTGGGATGCCGCGCTTATGACCCGGAACCGGAAAAAATCAGAGCTTATCTTTCGGACAGGGATGAAGCCTGGCAGGACGACTCTATCGGATTGATCATTGATACATTCAACGATCAAAACAGAGCTTTTGCCTTTTTTGTGAATCCTCTGGGAGTTCAAGGGGATGAGATCATGAGCAACGGGGGTTCAGAAGAAGATACCTCCTGGGATGCGATTTGGGATTCTGCAGGTCAGATCACTGACTTCGGATACGTGGTGGAAATCGCCATTCCTTTCAGAGCTCTCCAGTTTCAACCATCCAAAAAGGATCAGATCTGGGGATTTGCCCCGGTCCGCAATTATCCCCGAAGCCGGCGTCACCAGATCAGCTCATTCCCTTTGGACAGGAATGAAATACAGTGCATTCTGTGTCAGCTTCCAAAAATCAGAGGATTCTCCGGGGCAGAACCCGGACGCAACATTGAGCTGGATCCCACTGTGGTGGGACTTTATTCGGATGAAAGAGAAGGCTTTCCGGATGGTCCTCTGAAAAAAAAGGAATCCTTTGGGAACATAGGAATCTCGGGCCGATGGGGCTTGACCAATAATATCACACTGAGCGGAGCTCTGAATCCGGACTTTTCTCAGGTCGAAGCTGATGTGGCACAGCTGGATATCAACAAACAATTTGCTCTCTATTATCCGGAAAAGAGACCTTTTTTCCTGGAAGGCCAGGACTTTTTTGAAACACCTGTTCAGGCCCTCTACACCCGGTCCATTGCTGATCCTTCCTGGGGAGTGAAGGTCTCAGGAAAAGAAGGAAAAAATGCTTTTGGAATTTTCTCAGCTCAAGACCAGCTCACAAACCTTATTTTTCCTGGTTCGCAGGGCTCCCGATCTGGATTTCTCAACCAGCACTCTTTTTCCAATGTGCTGCGTTTCCGCCGTGATGTGGGAGGAGGTTCTACCCTGGGCCTCCTGATGACAGACCGGGAAGGAGACTGTTACCACAATCGGCTGGCTGGATTGGACGGGCTCTTGAGAATCAACAAATCTGATATGATTGCTTTTCAATTCCTTGGCTCCCAGACCGCTTATCCGGACTCTTTGGCTCAAGACTATGACCAGGATACCGGAGAACTCTACGGATATGCAGCCAATGTGGAAATCTCCCGGCAGAAAAAAAATTACATGGTTTTTGGGTCCTATAAAGATTTCAGCCCGGAATTCCGGGCAGACCTTGGATTTATCCCTCAAGTGGATTTCCGCAATTTTGAGTTTGGGGGAGGATACCAGTATACAGCAACAGAAAACAGTTTTTTCTCTCAGATCAATGCTGCTGCCAACTATGACCAGACCAATGACCACCAAGGTCATCTTCTGGAAAAAGAATTGGAGACTCAAATCTTTCTCAGCGGACCTATGCAGTCCAACCTGTCCACAGTGGTGGGAGTGCGGAAAAAAGTCTATAAGCAGGAACCATTTTCCCAGTTTTTCAACCACATCTTTTTTTCCATACAGCCTACAGGAACTCTTCAATACAAGGTCGCTGTAAGCCATGGAGACGAGATCGATTACGCTCATGTGCGGGCCGGCAAATACTTTCAAATCAGTCCCGGCCTGAACTGGAATCTGGGAACTCATTTCAACCTCAACCTCAGCTATCTGTACCGGTGGCTGAAGATCGAGGGGAAACAGCTGTTCCAGGCGCAACTTCCCCAGTTCCGCTTCATCTATCATCTCAATAGAACGGCATTCCTTCGTGCTATTTTTCAGTATCAAGACATTGACAGAAATCTGGACCTTTATGATTATGATGTGGAATCCAAAACCCAGACTCTCTTCTCCCAGATCCTATTCTCTTACAAGCTGAATCCCCGAACGGTTTTGTTTCTGGGATACAGCGACAATTATCTGGGATTCACTGATATCAGCTTGACCCAGACTGACCGGACCTTTTTTCTAAAGGTCGGTTATGCCTGGACCTTGTGAGTGAAATAAAAAACCGGCAGTCGAGTACCTTTCTATTGGCACTCTTCTGCCGGTTTTTTAAATCTGATTTAGACTAAAAAATCAGAACGAAAACTTAAATCCTGCTGCGATTTTAGGGAAAGAAGGATTGAATTCAAAGGATTCGATCAATTCATCCAGATAATCTTCATAAGCGGAAGGAGAAGAAAAGGAAACAGTTCCACTAAAATAACCGAGCATTTCATGCTGTCCGCTGAAGTCTGTCATCCAGTTAAATTCATATTTCTTCAGGATGAAATATCTGCCTTCAAGGGTAAAAGCGATATTGGGGCTGAAGTGAATGTCAAATCCGGCTCCCACATTGAATCCGATGCCGCTCATATCCTCATTTATATCCGCCGCAATTTTTGCATAATTGAAATAAGACCAATAATCAAATCCAAAGCCTACATTTGTGCTGGCCTCTAAATTCCCGCTGAAATAAGAACCACCTGCTGCAAACCAGGGACAGAACATATCACTGTAATACTTGTAAATGAAATCCAGGCTCAGGACCATCATCTTGACTGTCCCAGTGATATCCCACTCAGAATTGTAATCAAAACTACCTATCCACCAGTCATATCCTGCACCAGAATAAGAACTCGTGCCTGTCACATCTGAATTGAAGTTGTAATCCAGAGCAAATTGAACACCAATGCCCATGTTGGTGATCAAGCTGATATTACCACCCAAAGACAATGGATTGCTCAATTCAGGAGAGATGGTCCCGGATTCATCCACATCATACCAGGATGTACCCCAGGAATCTACATAGGTGCTGTCTGTGATGTTGTAGCCCAGTGTGGACCCGAAATTGATGCCCAATTCAATTTTAAACGGTTTTGTGGGTCGCTGGATCTGGGCAGAAAGCAATCCGGAAAAGCACAAAATCAAGGTAACTATCCCGACTAACTTAAATACTCTTTTCATACTTATTCTCCCTTCACAGAAGTAATTTTACGCTGATTCTAATACCAAGTCTTGATGAAGTCAAGAGAAATATTAGGGTTTTTACCCCTGTATTAAGTCAAATTCTTTTCTGTCTTTGGCTTTCAATTCATGCACATCGCCGTTGACTCCGATTTTGATGGAAGGAAGAGAGGACTTTAAAGTGGTGAGGCACAGCTTCCCAGGAGTGATCACAACCTGAATGGAATGGCTCAAAAACCTGACTTTCATCTCCAACCGAGTCAGATGTTCGGGAAGGTTGGGATTGAACCATAGAATTCCTTTTCGGACTTCAATTCCTGAGTAGCACCTCTGCAGCAGGTCTATGGTCCCGGCCATAGCGCCCAGATGGACCCCTTCCGGAGTGGTCCCTCCCTGAATATCAGCCACATCACTCTCCAGAGCTTCATTGAACAGCTCCCATGATTTGGTCCTGTTGGACCGGGACAAGACCCAGGAATGGACCACTCGGCTTAAAGTGGATCCATGAGAGGTCCTTTGGAGATAGTAATCGATATTCCTGGGAATGGTTCCATAGGTGAATTCATAGCCCAACTGCCTGAACAGGACCTGGAGCTGTTCAGATGAGAGCAAATAAAACAGCATCAACACATCTGCTTGTTTGGAGGCTTTGTATCTGTTGGGAGTATCTCCTTCTGCTTCCAGGATGCGGTCAAGTCTCTGTATGTCCCCATACTTTTTTTTGTATTTTTCCCAGTCAAATTCTTCCAAATCCTCATACCCTTCAAACTGACTGATGATCCCGCTGTCATGAAACACCACTTTCATCCGGTGCCGGATCTGATCCCACTTCTCGATCTCATCCGGTTTCAGACCGATTCTATCCCTAAGGCTCTCAAGGTGATCTTCAGCAAGAATTTTGAGCAGATCCATAGCCCTGTTCAGCACCCACACTACCATGATATTGGTGTAGGCATTGTTGTTCAATCCGGGATCTTCTTTTCCTGGATAACGGTCATGATACTCATCAGGCCCCATCACATTATGGATTTCATACCGGGTTTCCTTGGAGTTATAAGTGGTCAGATCAGCTAAAAACCGTGCGATTTCCAAAAACATCTCAGCTCCGAAAAATGTGATGAATTCCAAATCATTTGTGACCTGGTAGTACTGCCAAATGTTATAAGCGATGGCCACATTCACATGGCGCTGAAGATGGGAGTTATCAGGAATCCATCTTCCTGAGCGGGGATTGAGATGAATTTTTTGACTCTCTTCTCTTCCATTGCTTCCGCTCTGCCATGGATACATGGCTCCCCTAAAGCCGGCTTTCTTGGCTCCTCTCCGCGCTTCGTTCAACCGTCTGTAGCGGTACATCAGCAGCGCTCTGGTGATTTCCGGAACCCTGAGATTAAGGATAGGAAAGATGAACAGCTCATCCCAAAAGATATGTCCTCGGTAAGCTTCTCCGTGCCAGCCCCTTGCCGGTACTCCCACATCCAGGTCTCTGGTATGAGGAGAAACGGTTTGAAGCAGATGAAACACATACAGGTGAAGAATCAATTCCTGACGACTGTCCTCTCTGGAATCAGAAAGAGCGATATCAAATCCAAAGTGTCTCCACAGACTCTCCCAGGCAGTGATATGGCTCTTTTGAAGTTCATCAAAAGACTCAGGAATTTTGAGTTCCCTAAGCGACTCCATTCCTGGTTCTGAAATCGCTCGGTCTTTGGAAGTGAAAAGCGTCACTATCTTCCCCACACAAACTTCCGTGTCCTGTTCCATATCGATTTTCATATGGTGGGCGATATATCCGGGTTCTTTTTTTGTGGTCCGGTCACAGGAGAGAGGTTTTCCATCTGAGTACAAAGAGGTCCGGGCAGACTGGGCAATGAGAATTTTGGACTGGCTGGTCTTCACCATCAGGTGAATGACATCTTTGTCCTGTTTTGTTTTCAGGGGTACCAGATGTTGGCTGTTCAGCTTTTTGTACCTCTCGACACCCGCATTGACAACCCGGCCGTCCAGAGCAGATACAATCTCCACTTTTCCCGACCAATTTTCCGCACGCAAGGTGGTCTTTAGCCCCGCTCTGTGGATATTTCTCATATGAACAAGGCGCTGATGGGTTATCTTTGTGCGCCGTCCCTCTGAATCTTCGAAATACACTCTCCGGATCAGCATCCCTTTTTTCAAATCCAGCTTTTGAACATAGGACAGGATCTTGACTTTCTTCAAATCAAACCATTCTCCGTTCTCAATACGGAAATTCAAAACCAACCAGTTGGGAAGGTTAACCAGGTCTTCATTCTCAATGACCTTATCTTTTACTTTTGATTTGAGGCGGTTATATCCACCGGCTAAATATGACCCCGGATAATGGACTCCATCCGCAGAACTCTCTTCGGCAGCTCCTCTGGTGGCAAAATAACCGTTTCCTAAAGTGCAGAGAGCTTCTCTCAGTCCTTCTTTTTTAGGATCAAAACCTTTGTAGATAAATGACCACACATTCATGATCTCTGTTCCTTTTCTCTTGAAATCAGATGTTTGAAAAATGTCTTCACTTCCTGAGGATTGTTTAGTCTGAAATGAGCTGATGTGGGGCGGGAATCATCTCCCACTACGATTCCGATACCTATGGAAGAAAGAACCCGGAACGCATCCTCATCTGTGGTGTCGTCTCCGATATAAAGAGGCAGAACATGGGATTGATCCAATCCCATTTTCTTTAGCAGCCAAAGAAGAGCCTTGCCTTTGTCCCAATCGATCTGAGGCCTTATATCAAACACTTTTTTTCCAGAAGACATACGAAGACGGGAAAATTTTCGACCAGCCTGCTGGACGGCTTGCTTCACTTTTGGAATGTCCCCTTCATCCACTTGTCTGAAATGCACAGCCAGGGAATACTTCTTCCTCTCCACAAAACTCCCTTTGATGGCATTGATTTTCTTGTTGAGATAACTCTCAGCTTCATCCAAAACAGACAGGAATTCCTGACCATGTTCATACTGAAGCTCTGGGCCTTTGATATCAAATCCATGGCTCCCCGCATAAGTGATTTCATCAAGTCCAACCAGGTTTTTGACGTCCTTGCGGTCACGGCCGGAGATGACTGCCACCGGAAAAATATGGGACAGATCCTTAACCGTATTTCTCATAGAGGACGAAAGGATCGCATCCTCAGGCCTCTGCACAATAGGTGTGAGTGTGCCATCATAATCCAGAAAGATTGCTAATTTTTTATTTGACATCCTCTTTGAGATCTGGCTGAGGTGCTTCATGGCTTTCGGGAGCTTATCAATGGGCCTCTCACCAAAAGAACCTTCCTTTTCATTCATCAACTCACCTAAGTCTGAGACCACCTGGTCTGCTCCATGCTCTTTTAAAGACAGGTCATCCCCCTTATTCCGAGCAACGCCGATCACCCATCCAAATCCTCCTTTTTTTCCTGCCTTGACTCCAGCCAAGGAATCCTCGACCACCACGGATTTCTCTGGAGAAACATCCAGCCGCCGGGCAGCTTCCAAAAATATGTCTGGATGGGGTTTGCCTTTGAGCTTGATTTCCTCTGAAACCACTCCATCCACCTGCACATCAAACAGGTCTGGAATCCCAGCTGCACTCAATATTGCACTGCAGTTTTTACTGGCAGATATGACGGCAACCTTGATGTCGCTGCTTTTGATTTCATTTATCAGCTTCACTGAAGAGGAATACACATCCACTCCTTTTTCCTCTATCAGCTGAAGAAAGATCAGATTTTTGCGGTTTCCCAGCCCGCAGATGGTTTCCTTTTCAGGAGAGTCATGAGTCCTTCCATAGGGAAGATGAATGCCTCTGGATTGGAGAAAACTCCGAACTCCATCATATCTGGGCTTTCCGTCAACATACACCTTGTAGTCAGAGCTGATATCAAAAGGTTCTGCCTCAGTCTTCCCTGCCCTTTTCTCGAGGAAATCATCAAACATCTTTTTCCAGGATTGAGCATGCATTCGAGCGGTCTGCGTGATAACTCCGTCCATATCAAATATAAAGGCTTCATAAGAACGAAAAAGAACATTGGTCTTGCCTTTGGATGACATCATTATCCCTTTGTTTTTTCAGGTTCCTGGATGGTGAGAACAGGGCAAGTCGCAAAGCGGACCACTTTTTCTGCTACAGAACCAAAGACCAGATGTCTCCATCCAGTCTCCCCATGAGTTGCAATGACAATCAGATCCACATTTTCATCTTGGGCTGTTCTGACAATCTCATCCGGAGCTCTTCCCATGACCACTCTCTGGTGATAATTGATCCCTTTATTTATCCTGTTCTGGACAGCTTTTCCTAAAGATTCATAAGAGCTCTTTTTGAGCTGATCATGGAAAACATTCACATCAAATCCATCGGGTCTGTGGGCGGAAGACAACATTGGAATCGGAGCTATGACATGAAGCACATAAAGCTCTGCTGAAAAGTGTTCAGCCAGCTCCTGGGCTGTTTTTAAAGCCTCATATGAAGGCTCGCTGAAATCAGTGGGCCACAGAATTCTTTTAATCGGCAGCATTTGATCTCCTATCAAAAAAAATCCACTTAGAAAAAACGGAATGGTGGAGCTGATGGGATTTGAACCCACGACCTCTTGACTGCCAGTCAAGCGTTCTCCCACTGAACTACAGCCCCACATGGAAGCATCATAATGATAATAAAAGAGACCTTTTCAGTCAAGCTCTTCAA
>WJMT01000042.1 GCA_014727835.1 Candidatus Aminicenantota bacterium
ATTGAAAATAAAAAAGATAGCCTAATTATTACATGTATATATTGTCTTAGAAGAAGCATTTGACCCCAATAAAGAGTGTTCTAAGAAATGTTTATGTATATATTAATTTTAATCTCTTAAAAGCTCATTTTTTTGGGTAAAAAGGGACCTCTAAGGGATTAAAATGGGGATTTATATTGTTTATTTCTTTTACTATCAAACACTCAGCGCAGCCAAGCTGCTTAATACCTGATACAATAACCAAAAATTTGACTCTTATATGGATCAGTTTCTGCCGGATTGGAAATCCTTCTCTTCCATTTGATGTTGACGGAAATTGTTTTTTCTGTGTAAGATGAGGGACGAAATTTAAAAAATAAGGAGTCTATCCATGAAAAACAACAAACTCATGCTTTTATCCTTTTGCTTGTTTCTCAGCATAATCTTTGTGTTCGCTTTTGTATCTGAAGCGGCATCCACTTTAGGCTATTACCAATATCCCGCACTGCACGGCAAGACACTGGTCTTTGCAGCAGAAGGAGATATCTGGAAAGTGGACTTTCAGGGTGGTACAGCCCAAAGATTGACCACCCATTCCGGTGAAGAGACCCATCCGGCCATCTCTCCTGACGGACAAACTCTGGCTTTTACCGCCACCTATGAAGGGCCCACAGAAGTCTACACTATGCCTATAGAGGGAGGCGTTCCCACGCGCTGGACCTATGAAGCGGATTCCTCCATTGTCATCGGGTTCACCCCTGACGGCCGGCTGATCTACACCACGCGGGCCTATTCCACACTGCCCAATCCCCAGCTTGTGACCATTGACCTCAAAACAAATCAAAGAGAGCAGATCCCTCTTCACCAGGCCAGCGATGGTTCCTATGATGCGTCCGGACAGACCCTCTACTTTGTCAGGCCTGGCTTCCACAATAACAACACCCAGAGATACAAAGGAGGAACCGCTCAAAACATCTGGAAGTTCACAGCCGGTCAAGCCGAAGCCCAGAATTTGACAGCTGATTTTGCAGGAGAAAATTTTTCTCCCATGTGGTGGAACGGCCGGATCTATTATGTCTGCGAGCGGGATGGGACCTGGAACATCTGGTCCATGAATGAAGAGGGAAAAGACCTCCGGCAGCACACACACCATGAGGGATGGAATGTGAAATCCCCGTGCCTGGATAACGGCCGGATCGTTTACCAGTTGGGAGCTGACCTCAGGGCCCTGGATGTGCGGAGCGGTGAGGATCAGCTCATTTCCGTTTCTCTGGCATCGGATTTTGATCAACTGAGGGAAAAATGGGTGAAGGAACCCCTGGATTATTTGACATCCGCCCATGTTCATCCCAGCGGAGAGAGTGTGGTCTTGACCTCCCGCGGCCGTGTTTTTGTGGCTCCGGTGGGCGACGGGCGCCTGGTGCGCGCTTCTTTTAAAGAGGGCATCCGGTACCGAGATGTGGTGTTCATGCCTGACGGCAAAACTCTTTTGGCCCTCTCTGACGAAAGCGGGGAGCTGGAATTTGTCACCATGCCGGCTAACGGAGTGGGCGAGGAGACGCATCTGACCAGCGACGGCCAAATCCTCCGATTCCAGGGACATCCCTCACCGGATGGAAAGTGGATCGCTTATGACGATAAAAACAACGATCTCTGGCTTCTGAATAAAGAAAGCAAAAAGCAGACCAAAATCTCTTTATCGCGGGAAGGAGTCGGAGATATATCCTGGTCCCCTGACAGCAAATGGCTGGCGTTTTGTGAAACTGCTTTCAACACCTTTGTTCAGATCTATGTGTACAGCATTGAAACCGGAGAGCACATTCCCTTGACCACTGACAGGGTCAACTCCATGAGTCCAGCCTGGAGCCCGGACGGACAGTTCATCTACTTTCTCTCAGACCGGAACCTCCAGTCAGTGGTGGGAAGCCCCTGGGGCACCAGACAGCCGGAGCCTTATTTTGACAAGCCCATGAAAATCTACTGTCTCTCCCTTCAAAAAGGTGTCCGGTCCCCGTTTAAGCCTGAAGATGAGCTTTATGAATCATCCGGGGCCCAGGGCAGAAAGGACGAGGATTCAGCCAAAAAAGTCTCCATTCAGATTGACAAGGAAAACATTCAGCAGCGCATCCGGGAGGTCCCGGTCGGCCCTGGCAGATTCGCCCGGCTGGAAGTCAATGACCAGGCTCTCTTCTGGATCGAACGGGGTGACAGTTACTACTCCCCGTCTCAATTGAAAGCCGTAAAGCTCGGGAACAAGGACATCAAAGCCGTGACTGTGCTGGACGGAATCCGCAACTATGAACTGACGGAAAACCGGAAAAAATTGATGGTCCGCAAGGGAAATTCTTTTTATGTTCTGGACGCGGGTCCCCGGAAAATCACGGATCTGAAAAAAGGGGAAGTGAATCTTCAGGGCTGGAGCTATCCCATTGATGTGCGTGAGGACTTCCGGCAGCTCTATATCGATGCCTGGCGGCTGGAAAGGGACTATTTTTGGGATCCCAATATGCATGGTGTGGATTGGGAGGCCATGCGGGATAAATATCTTCCTCTGGTCGACAGGATCACCACGCGGCGTGAGCTGAACGACCTGATCGGAGAGCTGATGGGTGAGCTGTCAGCGCTTCATGTCAGTGTGCGGGGCGGTGATCTCCGGGAAGGGCCGGACCAGATCAGAGTGGCCTCGCTGGGAGCCCGGCTGGAAAGGGATGAATCTGCGGGCGGGTACCGGATCAACACCATCTATCAGTCTGATCCGGACTATCCCGAGGAGCTGTCGCCTCTGGCTGATCCTGACCTGGACATTCAGGCGGGAGACATCATCACAGGGATCAACGGTCAAAACACTCTATCAGTGCGGCATCCTCGTGTGCTTCTCAGGAATAAGGCAGGAAAGCAGGTCCTCATCACCATCAAATCAGGAGAGACAGACAAGACCCGGCAGTTGATCATCACTCCCACAGGCAATGAATACAACCTCCGGTACAGCGACTGGGAATACTCGCGCCAAAAGGAAGTGGAAGAGAAAGGAAAAGGCGACATCGGCTATGTTCATCTCCGTGCCATGGGAGGAGGAAATATCACGGAATGGTACCGGAATTTTTATCCTGTTTTCAAGCGCAAAGGCCTGATCATTGATGTCCGTCACAACCGGGGAGGAAACATTGATGCATTTATCCTGGAAAAGCTGATACGCAAAGCCTGGTTCTATTGGAAGCCGCGCGCCGGGAGTCCCTACTGGAACATGCATTATGCGTTCCGGGGCCATATGGTGGTGCTGTGCAATGAATACACAGCATCGGACGGGGAAGCGTTTGCCGAAGGATTCAGGAGACTGGGCCTGGGCAAACTGATCGGCACCCGGACCTGGGGCGGCGAGATCTGGCTCAGCAGCAACAATCGGCTGACCGACAGAGGACTGGCAAGAGCCCCTCAAACAGGCGTTTACGGACCGGAAAGAGAATGGCTGATCGAAGGGCACGGCGTGGATCCGGATATGGTGGTGGACAATCTGCCCCATGAAACTTTTAACGGAAAAGACGCTCAGCTGGAAGCTGCGATCGCCTATCTTCAGGAACAGATCCGCAAACATCCGGTGGACATCCCGGAGCCTCCTCCGTATCCGGATAAGTCATTCAAAACCAACAAAAAGAAAAAATAAATCAAAGTATTTCCAGCTTGGCTGTGGAATTTTAAAGAATCTTATTCCCTATCAACAACTTAGATCCAGAAATGATTGCTATTTGGCCCCTTAGAGTCCCCATTTGCTCCCCCAAATCAACAGTTTAACCAAATCCTGGGACTAAAAATTGGGTGAATAGGTATTGTGTCCCCAGTTTATAAAAAATTAGGTGAATAGGTATTGTGTCCCCAGTTTATATTCTGTATTTTTTAGGCCGGACTCCGGTTAGGCAGAAAGATATCCCGAATTCGCAAACCGCCCCAAAGGCCCAGAGTTATGAACAGAATACAAAAAACCGTATCTGTGAATCCGGTGAACAGAAAAGTGGTGGGGAAATCCTTGCTGAAAATAACATAAGCAAACAAGACAACAGCATAGAATATTCTTCCGAATACAATAGGGCCCACATTTGCAGAATACCGCTTCATGTTAAAGGCTGTAAGGAACTGGAGATAGGCAAAGCTCCATAACAATGTGCCGATGAACACAGTATAGAACGGATGTGCTGGTGGTTGATCAATACCGCGGCCTGTCCCAATCATAAAAAGAAAAAGAAAGCCGCCCACCACATCAAACACACCGCCGGCTGCAAACGCAACAGCCAAAGGTTTTAAAGTTTTTTTTGCCATTTTTTTTACTCCCTTTTCAAATAGATTCCCTACTAAGTTTGTTATAAAAATTTTATGGAAATTGATGAGTTTAGTCAATCAAATAAAGAAAAGCAGCCTATGTTGATCCGGAGATCGATATCACAGATGAAGTGACGAAGTGATTCAGAGATGCAATGATGCTGCATCTTCAAGTGAATGATAAGCTGAGTTCTTTCTGATTATATTTCGAATTTTGCCCAAACAGCACCGTGATCTGAAGCTGCATTAGACCAGTGTGTGACAGAGTCGTATTCTTTCTCAACATCAACCAATCCATTGGAGGAAGTTGTGAGTGTTTTTAATTTATGAATCCCGCGTCTTTCCACTCCTGCATCATTCAATCTGTCTTTTAACGGCTTTGAAACCAGAATATAGTCGATCTGCTCGAATTGATTATAATAGTAGGTCCAACATTTATCCGGATCATTTGGAAATTTTTCTTTTAATATATCAAACATGTTATCAACTGTGAGAAGAGGATTCAATGGATCACTCAAAGGATTGTCATTTAAGTCTCCTGCGACAATTATCCAGTCTGTTGTGAGGTCATATTTACCGAGGATTTCAGCCACCTGCTTAGCTTGTCTTTTCCGCTTTTGACTTGCGGTGCCGCTGTAGTCGTATCCCCGGCTTTTGAAATGATTGCACAATACAATCAGCTTTTTATCATTTGGAAGAAAGACTTCAACTTCCAGGCAATCACGGCTAAAAACAGTTTTATTTCCTATTTTGTCAAACATGTGTGTCCAAACACCCCCAATTGGATGCTTGCTGTAAAGCCCCACATCAATACCGCGGGGATCATTGGCATCAATAAGAATCTCATATTTATACCTTGAGTTCATCAGGTGTGAGTCAAAGGCTCTGAGTGTAGGTCGGTTATCGGCTTCTACTATACAAACAACATCAGCTTTAACGTTCTTAATCACCTTTGCCGTGTTTTTTCTTGCAACTTCTGAAAACTTTGCTGTTTTGAATTCAATAGTGCCGTCCCACTCACTGACTCCATCGGCTTTCACACCAGTTACGATCCATCCTCTCTTTTTAAAAAGCTTTCCTCGATCTTCACGAACTTTGATGTAGGATTTCAAATCTTCAGTGAAAAGTTGAACTATACGATCTTTATCAGTTGAGGTGTATTGAGCTTTTTTCAGCAGAGTGCTGAATTCAGCAATTTTTGTTAGAATCTGATCACCAATGCTGTGATCTTTAAAGTTGAAGACTTTAGACCGGCCAAAAAGATTTTCAACATTAAAAGATGCAAAACAAAAAACAGCCATTTATACCCCCTTTTATTTTTTCCTTATTTTATCAAAAATGGAGTAAATTTGAAAAAGAAATTGGGGATACTTGACAGAAGGCTCTCTGCTGTAATAGTTATAAGTTAAGTGAATAGAGGAGAGAGAAAGAAATAGGAAAAAGGAGGAGAGCCTATGAGCCCAAAATTTGAAGCCTTTGATCCGTGCACGCGAAGAGATTTCATCAGAATATCATCCACTGCAGGATTAGCAGGGATTCTCTCCAGCTGCGGTCTGTTCCGCAAACTCCCCAAGCAGCCCAATGTTCTGTTTGTGATAGTGGATGATTTGAGACCGGAGCTGGGATGTTACGGCAATCCGGAGATCAAAACCCCTCATTTTGACCGGTTTGCTGCTGAGTCTGTTCGTTTCTCCAGGGCTTACTGCCAGGCAGCTGCCTGCGCGCCCTCCCGTGCCTGTGTTATGACAGGGAAGCGGCCGGACACCACCCGGGTCTGGAGTCTGGGAGACAAGTTTCGAAAACTCAATCCAGATATTGTGACTATGCCCCAGCATTTCCACAAATTCGGTTATCACACGGTTTCCATGGGAAAGATATTCCACAACCACATGCCGGACCCGGTGTCTTTTGATGAGCCGGATCTCAGGCCCCCCAAGTTCAACACACCTGAGCTCAGAGACAGGGACCCGGAGTCTTTTTATCATGATGAAAAGCTTAAAAAGGAGCTGGCTCAAGTCCGGAAGCAGAGGCTGGCTGAGAATCCCAATGCTTATGCCGGAGGATGGGCTTATGGCCGGTCCACAGAATGCTATGATGGTCCGGACAGCGAGTTTTATGACGGAGCCCAGACTGACCTGGCTCTCCGCAAGCTCAAAGAGATCAAAGGCCCTAAAGAGCCCTTTTATTTGGCTGTGGGCTATTACCGGCCTCATCTTCCGTTTGTGGCTCCCAAAAAGTATTGGGACCTCTACGACAGACAGTCGCTTCCTCTGGCTCCCAATCCCTTTCTTCCCAAAAACGCCCCGCTTTATGCCATGAATTCTGCCTATGAATTGACCGGCTGTTATGATCTGGAGTGGGTCAAGCACCCGTCTGTCGAGAAGCTGCCTGAAGACACCGCGCGGCGGCTCAAACACGGGTATTATGCCAGTGTGAGTTTTGTGGATGCCTGTTTTGGGCGGCTGATGGATGGATTGAAGCGAATGGGGCTGGATGAAAACACTCTGGTTGTGGTTTGGGGTGATCACGGCTGGAAGCTGGGGGAGCATGGAAGCTGGTGCAAGCAGACCAACTACAATTTGGACACTCGGGTTCCTCTGTTTATCAAAGTTCCTGGATACAATTCAATGGGCCGGGCATGTGAAAGCCTAGTGGAGCTGGCAGATCTTTATCCCACTTTGTGTGATTTGGCAGGAATCCCAGTGCCCGGTGATATGGAGGGAGTCAGCCTCAAACCTTTGCTTATAGATCCGACTGCAGAAGTCAAATCAGCTGCGTTCAGCCAGTATCATCAGCGTCCCAAGGTCACACCGGACGGAGGCCGGTATATGGGATACTCTATGGTCACCCGCCGATACCACTATGTGGAGTGGTACACCTGGGACAATGAGCGCAAACAGCGCGGTCAGAAAGTGGGGGCAGAGCTTTATGACAATCTCAACGATCCTCAGGAGAATGTCAATATTGCAGATGAGCCCCAAAATCAAGCTCTTTTGGAGAAGCTGTCTGCGCGGCTTGAAGCTGGGTGGCGGGGCGCATTAGAAATAAGGTAATAAAAAAACACTTTTAGTTCAAAAACACTTTTAGCAGCTTGGCTGCAGCATCTTCCTAATTCTAAATCATTTAA
>WJMT01000003.1 GCA_014727835.1 Candidatus Aminicenantota bacterium
AAGCAAAATAATTTCCTCAGCTCTGGATAAAAGTTTCATGATGGGCCTCTTTGATTTTTGTAATCTTTATCATAGTCTATCGAAATCCGATACATATATGTATACGCAGAAGGATGTCAAAGGGTTGCCATGAAATTTTTTATATAAAAAAATAGAGAATAGGTATTGTGTCCCTGTTTTTGAGGTGGAAAATGCGACAATATGCGACATTTTACGCCATTTTCAGCTTTTGCATTGACATGAAGTATATTCTTTTAAAAAATTTTATAGACAAATAAATTCGATGGGAAATTGATTTTGAACTCAGTAAAAAAGAGGTTCACATGAAAAGAAAAGATTTTTTGGTTGTCACAGGCAGAATTTTTTTGGGCGGGATTTTAACTGCTTTGGGAGTGTCCTGCAAATCACCGGTTTCTCCGGATGAAGATGAAAAGACATTCGTATCTGATTCCGGTACCCATACCTATAGTCACACTCATTCTGTCACTATCCAAAAATCCGAAATCGAAACTCCTCCTTCAAATGGAATCTCAAGATGGACAACCAACTACAACTTCGATTACATGAAATCTGACTTTGGGCATACTCACTTATTTTCAATGACAAAAAAACAGCTTCTACGTGTCAGAAATGGGGAGGCAGTAAAAAACCACACCTTCTGAGAAAAACGGTGTTGGGAGTTATCATACACACAATTTTTATATAGAAAAATGGTATTAAAAGATAAAAAAATTCAAAAGGAGGAGTTTGTGATGAAAAGAAACAAATTGCTGGTTTGTTTTTTAGTGGTATCTTTTGTTTTTACGGGAAGTTTGGTTCTCTCTGGGAAGAAACCGGATAATACCAACTACTCCTGGTCTGCTCAAATTCCTTCCGGTTCGGTAAACTTATATCCTCAAAATGAGGACTACAGTTATGTCTATAAAGACGGCGATTATGTGGCTGTCAAGGTAGATACATACATTGTGGATAACAGAACTAAGCTGGAACAGACTCATATTCGGATTTGGGTTTATGATCAACAAGTACCAGAAAAATCAGTCCATGTCGGTCTCCAAGGAGTCATGATTGAAGATGTTGAGGTCACAGGTGATGGGGAAGCAGGTGTTTTTCCAACCAATCCCTTCCCCTGCATTAATCCAAATGAGTGTCTTACGGATCTTTACGATTTTGTCAACAACGCCCATCCTTTTAACGGTTATGAGCACATCATGATCAGTTTTCGATTTGACGGTGACCTTGAAGACATTCCTATTTCTTCAACAGATTCTCCTCGGCCTGCTGAAGCCCAAATTTTTTTCTGGAATAACTTCGAATGTGATGATGGAACAGGAACCCATTACCACACTTTAACAGCAGGCAAGACTGTTTTTCAAGGCGATCCTGGGTTTTTTATCTACAGAGAAGAGGAAGATTCTTGGATAATTTCGATAGATAATTTGTATTTCACCCTGGAGGAATCTTATTGTGTAGAAACCAGAGAGCCGATTGGTAACAGCGGCAAATTTAGAACCATTTCACAACATTATCATCCTCTTATAGCCTGTGCCAATATGTCATATGCCTTTGTCTTAACCCGGACATCTTCTCAATAAAAAAACTTACTTATCAATATATTCTCTCTTTAGACTTTTTATATCGTATAATCAATTGACAAATAAAATCTATTTTGAAAAATAAAAACAGCAGCATGAGAACCAGAAAAAAAAGATAAGAATTTGGTTTTTTTGTAGCTGCTGATTTTCCCTCTATTTCATCAAATTCCCATCCTCTAAGCGACTTCATCACCCATAATACTTGTAAAGTAAAGCGCGAATCATCTAGAAACCCACTGAAGAGTCCTGTGAGAGAACCACATGGGGCTTTGGAATTGCTGTTAACTATCATAAATAGAAAAAAATCATTCATACCGCAGGGTATGAACCGGGTTTGAGGACGATGCTTTGAAAGCGTGAAAAATCACTGTCACAAAAGAAATCAAAAGCACACCCATACCCGAAAAGACAAATGTCCAGATGCTCATATGGATGCGGTGGGCAAAATCCTGTAGCCAAAGTCTCATGATAATATAGGCCACAGGCCAGGCGATCAGGTTTGAAAGCAGAATCAACCCGGCAAATTCTTTATTAAGCATAGTCACCAGCTGAGATACAGAAGCGCCAAGAACTTTTCGGATGCCGATTTCCTTGGTCCGCCGGTCTATCATGTAGACAGCCAATCCAAAAAGTCCCATGCAGGCGATCAAAACAGTGACTCCGGCAAAAGTCCCGAAAATTTCTCCGGTGCGCTTCTCTTTCTGATACAGCTTATCAAAAGCATCATCCAGAAAATAAAACTCAAAAGGCTGGCTTCGGGTTATTTTTTCAAAGGTTCTTCTTAAAGATCCCAGTATGGCTGGAACATCACCCTGATGGATCCGGACCGCAATATTGGATCCCATACTGTTGATCAGCACCATGGGTTCGATTTGATGGTGGAGAGTGGCGAACTGGAAATCCTCAACCACACCCACAACATGATAGGGATCTCTCGTGAATGAGAGTTCTTTGCCTACAGGATCAGACCATCCGATCTTTTTTAAAGCAGTCTCATTGATCAGCACCCCATATTTATCCTCACTAAATTGCCTTGAAAAGTTTCGGCCTTGCAAAATGTTAATCTTAAAGACATCCACAAAATCTTCATCCACATAGTCAAACTTGATATCCATTCTGACTTTTTCGCCATTGCCCCTGACAAATTCATGATTGATAAGGCGGCTTCTGATATTAATGGGGAGACCGCTTGAAATTGAGACGCCTTGAACCTGGGGAAGCTGGAGAAACGATGTCTTTATAGCCTGCCTTTTATCCAAGGTCTCTTTTTCTTTTACGGGGATCACAACCACGTATTCCCTGTCAAATCCCAATTTTTTTGATTTTATGAAATTCATCTGTCTGAACACAACCACTGTGCAGATGATCAGGATCACAGAAAGGGTGAATTGAAAAACCAACAGGATGTTCCTCAGCCTCCCACTCCGGTTCCCTGATATGGAATGCTCTTTCATGGAACTCACTGGAGAAAGAGCCGAAAGCATCAAAGCAGGATAGCTCCCGGATGCAAGAGCGACAAACAAGGCTGTCCCTATCATCACACCAATGATAAAGGCATTATTGAGAAGATCAAGTTCCAACTCCACTCCCAGGATAAGACTGAAGCGGGGCAGAAGCAGCTTCATGAGAAGCAGCGCAACAGACAGAGACAGTACGGACAGAAACAGGGATTCTCCCAAAAACTGCCGCCGGACTTGTCTGCGGTTGGCTCCGATTACTTTTCGAACGCCGACCTCTTTAGCCCTTTTTGAAGAACAAGCCACACCCAGGTTCATGGAATTCACACAGGCTATAAGAAGAACCATCACAGCGATGAAGGAAAAAAGGCGGACATAACGGACCTCATTATTGGTGGCAAGTTCTCCCCTGATTTGAGACCTCAGATGGATGTCTTCTATGGGCTGGAGAACCAAAATTGTCCCGTTTCTTCTGGTTTGAGCAAATTCAGTGAGCTTTTCTTCCGCTTCAGTTTTATTCCCTGTTTCCGTGAGCATAACAAAAATCTGAAAGTTAGCCACATTCCAATTATCAAACATAAAGCTGTTTGCTTTGTCTGCCTTTAAAGTCGCCAGCGACAGCAGATAGTCGAACTTGATGCTTGAATTGTGGGGAGTGTTTTCAACCACTCCGCTGACCACCACCTCATACTGCCGTCTTCTCTCTTTATAACTGATGATCTGTCCAATAGGATTTTCATTTCCAAAAAGCTTTTTGGACACTTGTTCCGTGATCACAATGGTGTTGGGTTCAGAGAGAACACTTTGACTGTTTCCATGGATCAGAGGAAAAGTAAAAATCTCCAGAAAATTTCTGTCCGCATACAATCCGGATTGATAAAAGAGTTTCTTCTCTGCTTTCAAGACGGCCTTGTCCTGAAAAGCATCCATGAAGCAAGAGGCCCTTTTGACTTCGGGAAAATCAGAAACGAAAACAGGAGTCATTAACTCAGGAAAATGATCGTCATACTCCTCCACAGACTTCTGTCCTTTCTGCACAGACTCTTTGGAAAGAAGACGGAAAATCCGATCGCTTCTCTCATGAAAGCGGTCATAACTTGTCTCATGCTGGACATAGGCCATAATAAGAAGGAAACAGGCCATTCCCACAGCAAGCCCTGTCACATTGATGATTGGAAAAACCTTGTTTTTAACGACATTCCTGACTGCAATCACCAAATAATTTTTAAGCATGGCCGTACTCCAGTACACTTTGTTTTTTATAAATCCGGGTAAAGACTTGAGGACCTGAAAACAGTACCAATACCGGGCGTAAGCTTTGCTTTTGTTTTCACAAATGTGGCAGAACATTTCTTCGAAATCCCCCAGATGCGTGAACTCTCCTTTATCATAATAAATTATCCTCAGTAATCTTTCTGCAAATGCCGGGGGAGTGACGTGATTTTTTTTGCTCATCGTCAAGTCTTTTTCCTATCCGTCTCCAGAGAAGGGATTCGGTCCCACAAAGCATCCTGGATACTCCGGATCTCCATCAAAGACTTTTTCCCCAGGGAGGTCAGCCGGTAGATTCGTTTGCTTCGTCCTCCTCTTTCCTTTACCGGCTCGGTTAAATAGGATTTAAGGAGTCCTTTTCTCTCCAAGCGGTCCAGCGGATCATATATCGAGCCAAAAGACCACTTCTTGCCAGTAACCTCTATCAGCTCCTGGCGGATAGGAATGCAGTAGGCGTCCTCCTGCAGCTTCCAAACCGCCAGAAGGACCAATTCTTCGGACCTGGATAAGAGTCTCATCTCATTCTCCTCAAATGTATCCTGACCTATTCATATAAAATAAAAATGGCGATGAACATTTTTTAATTTCAAGCAAATGCATAGTTTTAGCAAAAATAACAAATGAAATATTTTTGGAGGACCACAGCTTTCCACCCTGTGTCTCGCAACTGCAGCAACTTCGACATGTGAATAACTCAGGTTGATTATTTCCATATTCTGAAACATACAAATTCATTTGTCAAGCAATTTGTTTCAGAAATCGGAAAATATTATGATTTTATGATCGCCTAAACTTTGTTAACCAACTTTAACTTGATACATTACCAGAGGTTTGTTAAGAGAAACACATTAAATAAAAAGAGAGGTGCCTATTAAAAAATTCTTGTATCACATCATCATAGAAGGAAATTCGTTTTTCTATTGATGTTGATTTTCCCACCATTTCATCAAATTCCCATCCTCTAAGCCACCTCATCATTAATAATACACACGAAAAACACGTCTGGTCAACAAGAACCCCACAGAAAAGAGAACATCAGAAAATCAGCGAATAGAGGCTTAAAAAGAACAGAGATCTCCATTGTCCCTGAACTAAAGGATTAGGATATCATATATTCTGATAGTTCCTCAGCCGCCATAGAGAGAGGAAAAACATCAATTTTTGCTCCCCTTTTTGAGAAAAAAATTAGTAAATGGGTATTGTGTCCCTGTATTTGAGGTAGACTTTCAATTTCTTCAAGTTATAATGATGGGAGTGAAAATCAAGGAGGTCTGATTACAATGAAACAATTCAAAAATTTAGTGATTTTCACCTTCATATTCGGCTTGGTCCTTATATCCTGGGCTGATGAGGGGATGTGGATGCCCCATCAGATGAAGGGTTTGAATCTCAAAGCCAAAGGACTCCAGATGAATCCCGGTGATTTGTATAAAAAAGATGGAACCGGACTGATGAGCGCTGTGGTGTATTTGGGAGGAGGGACCGGGGAGTTCGTGAGCCGTGACGGGCTGATCCTGACCAATCATCACGTGGCTTTTGGCGCGCTTCAGAGAGCCTCCACAAAAGAGAAAGATCACATCCAGGACGGCTTCATTGCCTGGAACAGGGAAGAGGAAATCCCTGCAGAGGGATACATTGCAGATGTTCTTCTAGGATATGAAGAAGTCACAGAACAAGTCTTGTCTGTGATCAAACCGGAGATGAGTTACTTAGAAAAACACAAAGCGCTCGACCGGATTAAAAAGAAACTCGTTGCGCAAGCGGAAAGTGAAGGAACAGATATCCGGGCCAATGTGGCAGCCATGTACAGCGGAAATCAATATTATTTGTTCCAATTTAAACGGATAAAAGACATCCGGATTGTGTATGCTCCTCCCCGGGACCTGGGGAATTTTGGCGGGGATGTGGACAACTGGATGTGGCCTCGGCATACCTGTGATTTTAGCTTTCTCAGGGCCTATGTGTCTCCGGATAATGAAGGGGTGGACGTCCATAAAGACAATATTCCTTATCAACCCAAATCCGTAATTCCAATATCCACAGAAGGATTTGATGAAGGGGATTTCTCTTTTGTGATGGGCTATCCGGGACGGACGTATCGAAATCACACTCTAGCGGAGCTGAAATTTGACCTTAAGAACATGAGAGAACGAATGGAGATGTATAAGGATATTATATCCTTTTTTGAGGAAGCTGGAGAGGATGACCGGCAGATTCAGATCAAATACGCAGGGATCATTAAGGGGCTGAACAACGGCCTGAAAAATTATCAGGGCAAATTTGATGGTATCCAGAAGATCGATCTGCTGGGGATCAAGAAAAAGCAGCAAAGAGAGTTTATGGAATGGACAGAAAAAAAGCCCGAGCACGAGGAAAAGTACGGAGATGTTCTGGAAAGGATATCTCTTTTCATGGACAAGTATGCGGATTTTGATGAGAAAGACAGCCTTCTCGGAAGGATGGTCTCATCTTATTTCGGATCTGCTCTTCTGTCACAGGCTTACACTCTTTACAGGACTGTTGAGGAAAGGGCAAAGCCAGATATGGAGAGAGAATCCGCTTATCAGGAGAGAAACATCCCTCTGATAAAAATGCGGATTCAGCTTGCAGAACGGGGTTATGATTTGGCAACAGACCGGGCTTTTTTCAAGCATCAGCTGAAAAAACTCAAGGATTATCCGGCAGAACAGATACCGGATGCATTAAAGGACCTGTTGGCCCAAAAATCTGATAAAGCTATTGATGAATTCGCGGACCATCTCTATGACCACACCATTCTTGCTGATCCCAAGAAAAGACTGGAGATGATGGATATGAGATGGGAAGACCTGATGGAGATCGGCGATCCCTTTATTGAACTGGCTTCAGAGCTTGAGAATGAGATGAAAGAGCTCAGAGACAAAGCAAAAGCTTTGCGGCAGGAACGCCAGGAACTCAAGAAAATTTATCTGGCCGGACTGTTAGAGAAAGAAGAAGGCCGGATCGCTCCGGATGCCAATTCCACAATCCGGTTCACCTACGGATTTATAGAAGGGTACAGCCCCAGAGATGCGGTGTATTATGAGCCCCAGACCACATTAGGCGGAGTGGTGGAAAAAGACATGGGAGAAGTTCCGTTCCGTGTTCCTGAGAAGATCAAAGAACTTTATCAGGCCAAAGATTTCGGGCCCTATGAGGACAAGGAACTCCATGATATCCCGGCCTGTTTTCTCAACACCACCAGTGTGACCGGAGGAAACTCAGGTTCGCCCACTCTGAATGCCAAGGGCGAGCAGATCGGCATCATTTTTGATATGACTTATGAAAGTGTGACTGCTGACTATTATGAAGTCCCGGAACTGCAGCGGACCATCAGTGTGGATATCCGGTATGTGCTTTTTGTCACGGAGAAATTTTCAGGAGCCAATCACATCATCGAGGAACTGGGATTAGCGGACTGATTCCATTTTTCTGAAAAGCTGTTCTTTGATCTATTGACATATCCTGTTTCCATCAATAATCTAGAAAATAATTGAAAGTAAAACCAAACCATTCGAAAAAAGGAGTGAATATGAGAAGAAACATTTTATCTGCATTGGGGATTGTGTTGTGTGTGATGATTTACCTTTCTTTCGGAGAATGTGCAGCGGACCAGCCCCAAACAGAGCCCATACAGACAAATAAAGACAAACTGCTTTGTCTGGCAGTCCAGGGCGAAATCGCTCCAGCTCAGCCTGGTTCGCGGTATGGAGTCACTTGGGAAGGAAAACCCAAAACCATGATCGGGATCGGCGGCATCAATTACAACCTGAAGATCGGAGAAAAAGTTTTTGGCTGGGCTTCTGCAGACCAGGCCACTGTTGGTGTGGCCACTGTAGGAGCTGGAAGTGATCGAGCCAGATCATCGTATCTCAGCTTCACATCCATCGGGAATCCTGTGAAAGTGATCAGTGGTTCGGCACAAGGAGAAAAGGGTGTTATTGTGGGGAAATTTTCCGGATTCATCCTGGTTCATTTTGATGATAAAGTGCTGGAGAAGCTGGCGATTGGAAACAGAGTGCATGTGAAAGCCTGTGGTGTGGGCCTTAAGATCAAAGGATACGATGATGTGTATGCACACAGCATTGCCCCGGAGGTTCTGGAAAAAATAGTGGTTCAAACGTCAGAAGGGAAGCTCGAAGCCTCGGCAGTCAAAGAGATTCCGGGTCAAATTGTTTCCAGGGGAAGCGGAGGAAGCCTTTACGGGCACTGGTATATCCAGACCTGTTATCCACCGGATGTTGAAAAATTCGGGCTGGATGAGCTGCGGTACGGAGACCTGGTGCTTCTTAAGGATATCCAAACCGATTTTGGACAGGGATACTACAAAGGAGCAGCCACTCTGGGAGTGGTGTGCAGTGGGCCGAGTGACCTGTCCGGACGGGGGATTGGAGTGACTCCGATTCTGTCTTCCCGATTCGGCAAGATTACAGCACGGATCGACTCATCCGCCAACATCGGTAGGTATTTGGGTCTGAGTATGGAGAAAACCGAATCTTCCTCGAAATCCGCGGCTTTAAAGACCAATAAGGATCAGCTCATCTCCACTGCGGTCCAGGCTGTGGTGCATCCCGCAGGGAGCTGGGGGTATAGTCCAACCTATGACGGGCAGACCAGCCACCGCCTGGGGACTGCATCTATTAATTATACTGTTTCTCTGGGAGATTCCACTTATGGATGGGCCAATGCCGACCATGTGGAGCCGGATGTGACGGTTCAAGGACGGGATCAGGACAGAGCCAGCTCCTGTGCCATCGCCATCCTGGCCTGCATTGGGAATGAAGCCACCGTGCTCTCAGGGGAGGCCAGGGGAGCCAAGGGGTTTTACATAGGTAGGCACGCGGGCTCGGATGACCTGGTCTGGTTTCCGGAAGAGATCAAGGAAAAGCTCACCATAGATGACAGAATTCAGGTCAGAGCCCGGGGAGTGGGACTCCAGATCCAGGACTTTGAAGATGTCCGGGTGAACAAGCTTTCCCCTGTACTTCTGGAAAACATGGGAATCCAAATCCAGGGTGATCAGCTGGTGGTCCCGGTGGTGATGGAAATCCCAGGGCATATCATGGGTTCTGGAATCGGTTATCCGTTTATCGAATCCCTTGATTATGACATTCAGACAACGGATCCCAAAACTGTGGAGGAATACAACCTCAAAAAGCTGAAGCTGGGGGATCTGGTGGCCATCAGAGATCATTATGATGCCTATGGAACAGGAAGATATGAGGGAGCAGTGACCATTGGCATCTGCATCCATGGATTCAGCGAATCATCCGGACACGGCCCGGGCTTGAATCCGGTACTGAGCGCTCTGCCGGGGAGAATTGAGACGGTTATTGATCCTGACGCCAATACTGTCTATTATCTGGGGATTCGGAGTAAACCCAAAGAATAAGGGCATCCCTAAAAGTCTTATTCCCCAGCGGCCATTTTGTATTTGACTACTCTGGGCATGCCTTCGGGGTCCCATTCTATAATCCAGGCAAAACCTTTGTCCATCAGAAATGTGCGGGGAAAATGTTCGATTCCTTTCATCTCCATGGTTCCGATAAACTGGCCTTGGGGAGTGAATGCATCAAACTGAAGAGGGGAATCTTTGGAATTTTTTTGGATGGGGTGGATTAGGATATTGCCTTCATCATCCACTAACAGGGAATCAAATGCGGGTTTGTGCCTTGGGAATTGGGTCAGCTTTTTGATTTTTTCAGGGAGTTCGCTTCGTGTTTGGTCTATGCTAAAAGTGATGCCGGAGAAAAAAGTTTCTTTATCCTGGGGGGTTACCTTCACAGGGTCATAAGGGTGCTCAAAAGAAAATATAAGGCCTTTTTCAGGGTTGTGGACCTGGATAGTGTAGTCTTTAGAAAGGCCGATGATGACCCTGCCGTTAGGGGCTGTAGACATGTAAACATAAGGAGAAAACGGTTGGATGATATTGGTGAACATTCCATCGATATTCCGGTATATATTTCTTAGCACCGGATACTTGAACAGAGTCTTTTTCTGCTCCAGTTCAGGAGAATAGATATGGATGATGATGTCCTGGGGCTTATCTTTTTCCTGAAAATAATTGACCTCCCGCATAATCAGGATATCGCCGTTGGGAAGAGCTTGAATATGTCGCGGAAGACCTTCGGTGTACTGGATGATGATGCATTTGATATGCTCTCCCTCTGTGGTCAAGCAGCACAGACGGCGGCTGTCCACGTCAAAAACAAAGAGACGGTTTCCAGATACAGCCATTCGCGACGGCATATTGAATTCCCCTGGACCCTGGCCTTTTTTACCGATAATTTTTAGAAATTTTCCTTCAGAAGAAAATTTCTTGATGTTGCAGGCCCTCATGTCGCACAGATAAAGGTTTCCGTTATGGTCCAGGGCTAGATCTGAAATTCCCTCAAAAAAACGACCTTCAGGAAGAGCCGATTCGTCAATGACCATCTCTTCTTTGAATCGGACAGAGCCAGTGGCATAGATATCTTTTAAAGCCTGGCTGTAAGCATGATTTGGGGGAATCACTAAGATCAAACCAAGAAAAATAAAAAGTATTGTCATTGACAGAAATGTGTTGTTTTTATATGTCATAATGTTTCCTCCATTCAAATCTTTTCCCCTTTTTAAGCTGTGCTGTCCCTAATGTAATGTCTGAAAACATGGAAGTCAAATCAAAAAACTCTCATAGTATATACACAGCTGCCAGGCCTAATATTCCCACTACAGTTACATAGTATAAGGTGGGAAGGATGGTCTTGCGAAGGATGGATCCCTCCTGGCCCAGGATACCTACAGTGGCCGAAGCAGCCACCACATTGTGGATGGCCACCATGTTGCCTGCTGCTGCACCAACAGCCTGGAGGGCCACGATCACAGCCCCTGATATCATCAGTTTATCTGCCACGCTGTACTGGAACAGGCTGAACATCAGATTGCTCACTGTATTGCTTCCCGCGATAAAGGCTCCCAGGGCGCCAATGGAAGGGGCAAAAAAGGGCCATATGCTCCCCACATTTGAAGCCACCCATTGAGCCATGGCCACCGGCATGCTGGGAAGTCCTGCGGTATTGATACCTGAGTTCATGTAAATCCTGACCATAGGCACAGTGAATATCAAAACAAAACCAGCTCCGAGGATCATTCGGCTTGATTCAGAAAATGCAGCTCGCAGAGCAGCTGGTTTCATCTTGTGGAGAACGAAGGTCAAAAAGACCACGGCCAAAAGAATGGTTCCGGGCAGGTAAAGGGGAGCAGTGGAAGAGGTGATTTCTGTATGGAAGACATCGGACCATTGGATCTGGACAGACTGCAGGAAACCGCCCACTGGGAGTTGAGGAAGGCGGGACAGGACCAAGAACAAGGCAACCAGAAGGTAAGGGATCCAGGCAACCCAGCTGGGCATGGTTTTTACCGTTTGATGATCTAAGTCTACCTTGATCTGTCCTTTCCAGGTGGAGTCCCATTTGCTCTGAGGAGGGAAATCCCAGGTGTCTTGAGGCAGCAAGAATTTTTTTTGTGCAGCAAAGGTGACTATGGCCAATCCGATGAGAGCGCCTAGTAGGGAGGGAAATTCAGGCCCCAGAAAAATTCCAGTCAATGTATAAGGTACAGTAAAGGCCAGTCCACTGAAAAGGGCAAATGGAAGAATGGACAGTCCTTCAGACCAGGACTTTTTGGAGCCAAAAAAGCGGGTCAGCATGACCACCATCAGGATAGGAATCAAAGTCCCGGTGATGCCGTGAAACACAGCGGAATGGGCCGTGATAACACGCAGGAAGCTTCCAAAATCTGAACCTGCAGATGTGAGCTGTGCCATGACTTCAGGACCTTGAAGACCTCCTCTCACCCCGATCAAGATGGGAGTACCGCAGGCTCCAAAAGTGACTGCTGTGGACTGAATCATCATACCGATCATCACAGCTGCCAGGGCTGGGAATCCCAGGGCCACCATGAGCGGAGCAGCAATGGCCGCAGGAGTGCCGAATCCAGCAGAACCTTCGATGAATGAACCAAACAGCCAGGCAATGATCACCATCTGGACCCGGCGGTCAGGACTGATGTTGGTGAAACCTGTGCGAATGGCACATAAAGCGCCGGAATGTTTGAGAGTGTTTAAAAGAAGAATGGCTCCGAAAATGATCCAGAGGATGTCAAAAGTAATGAACAGTCCCTGTACAGCGGAAGCAGCCACCCGGGTTAAATCAACCTGCCAGAGAGTCAAGCTCAAGGCCACAGTTAAAAGGAAAACAGCAGGCATGGCTTTTTTGGCGGGCATGCGAAAGCCCACCAGTAAAACAGCAGCTGCCAGGATGGGTGTGAGCGCCAAGAGGGCTTGAACAGAAAGACTCAATTTAAGTGAAGACTCCCAAAGATTTGTTAATGTTAATGTACCAGAATGGGATATTTATATGAAGGGATAATTTCAGGTCGCGGCAGTGATTAAAAAAAGGGGATTGAGATTGAAAACATAAAAAAGAAAACTGTTCAAGTTATTGTTTTTGAAAAAGTCTTGGCAATCACTGAAAAGAAAATGAGAATAGAAACATCGCCAATTTTATGAATAGTCCAGGCTAAGAAATAAGGTAAATAGGTATTGTGTCCCTGTATTTTAGTGGAGGAGGGAGGCAGCCACAATGTTGGCGATTTTACTGCGGAGGGAGATGACCGAGCCCCGGTCATCCGGATGTACGCGGTTGGTGAGAAGGATGATATAGACTCGGGTCTCAGGATCGATCCACAATGATGTTCCGGTATATCCAGTGTGTCCAAAAGAATGAGCGCCGAACAGGTCGCCCCCGCTGGATGAATAAGGAGAATCCAGGTCCCATCCCAAACCCCGGCCTGAAAAATAAGCCTGGCCGTAGATCTCAGTCATCCGCTCAACAGCCAAGGGGCTCAGGATTCTGACTCCGTTTTGTTCACCTTTGTTCAGAAGCATCTGCGCAAAAACAGACAGGTCCTGGGCTGTGGAAAACAATCCTGCGTTTCCGGAGACTCCCCCTAAGAGACGAGCTAATGGATCATGCACAAGACCTTTGAGGTACAGGTCTTCTGTGACTTCCGTGGGAACGCACATCTCCTTTAGTTCTTCTGGAGGATGAAACAGAGTGTGTTCCATTCCCAAAGGGAGAAAAATATTTTCTCTGGAAAACTCAGCCACGTTTTTCCCTGTGATCTGCTGGATGATGCGAGACAGACAGATGAATCCCAGACAGGAATAGTGAAATTCTTCCCCGGGAGGATTTGTTTTGTCTAAGCAACCGATATAGGTGACCATGTTTTTAAGAGTGCAGAAGTGTCCGAAATGGGGAATGATGTCCTGCTGTGGAATGTAGGGAGGAAGCCCTGAAGTATGAGTGAGCAGATGCCAGATTCGGGCGTCTGCACTGTATTCCCCTTGTTCATCCTGAAATCGCTTGAATCCAGGTATATAGTCATTGACTTTCTCTCTCAGATGAATCTTTCCCCTTTCCACCAGAACCATAATAGATGTGGCTGTGGCCACAGGTTTGGTGAGAGAGGCCAGGTCAAAAATCAGATTATCTTTCATAGGGAGAGGCTCAGAAACCAGCTGAGAAAAGGCATAGCTTTTGTGGAACAAAAGTTGGTCCTCTCTTCCCACCAGCACCACGGCTCCTGGGATATCCTTGTTTTCAATGGATTGATTGATGACGTCATTGATCCGGAGAAGCTGTTTTTGGGATATCTTTGGTGTTTTGGGCTCTGTGTCCAGGGATTTCTGAGTCTGGCATTGGAAAGAAAACAGGATTAAAAACATGAGCAGAAAAAGATTCGATTTATTCATGATGATTTCACAAAAAACAATTATAAATTTTCATCGAAGAATAATCCAGGCAAATTGATTTTTCCCTGAAAATATGGTATAAAATTCATCTTTTTTAGTTTTAAAGAGAGCTGAGTAAGGAAGACATAAATTTCCCTGAAGCAGGGAAAAGCCCCCCTAAAACTGAAAAAGTATCATTCTGCTCTTTGGTTGTGTGTTTCATCTGAAGAGCAGACACTGTTGGAGAGAATATTGTTCGATCAAGTCATGCATTTGCTATCCAAACTGTCACACACTCATTTGAATATTCTGATGCTTTTAGGGATTGCTTTGTTTGGAGGGACCTTTGGGGGCCGCTTGTTTCAGAAACTTCGAATCCCGCAGGTTGTGGGATATATCTCTGTGGGGATTCTTTTAGGACAGACCGGCGCCAATATCGTAAATGAGCAGGTGATGGAGTCGTTCCAGCTGTTCAATTATTTTGCTCTGGGCCTGATTGGATTCACTATCGGTGGGGAACTGAAAAAAGAGACCTTTCTCAAATACGGGAAACAGATCATTTATGTTTTGCTGTTTGAAGGGATTGCTGCTTTTATTTTGGTCGCAGTTTTGGTGGGCACAGTGGGAAGTCTGTTGATGGGAAATTCCAATGTGGCTTGGGCCCTGGGTCTTCTTCTGGGCGCCATAGCTTCAGCCACAGCTCCTGCAGCCACCACCAATGTTTTGTGGGAGTACAAATCCAAAGGGCCACTGACCACCACCATTCTTGGGATTGTAGCCATGGATGATGCTCTTGCTCTTCTGCTTTTTGCAGTGGCTTCCAGTGTAGCTGGTTTGATATTGGGAAACGGAAACAGCAGTCTGTTAGGCATCTTTGTGTCTCCTCTTTATGAAATCATGGGATCTGTTTTCATCGGGATTTTTTCAGGATTGATTTTAAGTAAGATCCTTGATCGGCACAGCGAAGAAGACAGGGTTCTTGCTTTTTCTATCGGGATTGTTCTTTTGGCCCTGGGAATCGCACTTCTTCTTGATTTTGATATCCTGCTGGCTTCTATGTCTTTGGGGGTCACAGTGGTCAACCTCACACCCCGAAAGAGTCAGGATATGTTTAAGCTGTTGGGAGGATTCACCCCTCCCATTTATGTTTTGTTTTTTGTCCTGGTTGGGGCGGAACTGAATTTGAGTTATATGAGTGTTCCTATGATTTTGATTGCTCTGATCTATTTGATCGGAAGAACCATAGGCAAAATGGGAGGAGCCACCTTGGGAGCACGTCTATCCCATGCATCCCAGTCTGTGCGAAAATATCTTCCGTTGTGTCTGTTTAGTCAGGCAGGAGTGGCTATAGGTCTTTCTATTTTAGCAGGACACTTGTTTCCCGGAAAGGTCAGTAATGCCATTGTCATCATTGTCATTTCAACGGTATTTGTTCTGGAGCTCACAGGCCCTGCTTTTGTAAAAATCGCTGTGACCAAAGCCGGTGAAGCAGGTCTGAATGTGACCGAAGAGGATTTGATCAAAAAAAGCAAGGTGAGAGATATCATGGATCCTGATCCTCCTGTTATCTATGAAAACATGTGTTTGAACAAGATATTGGAAGTGTTCAGCAATCATGATAATCTGTATTATCCAGTGGTCAATAAAGACAAATATTTGATGGGGATCATTTCCATCGACCACTTGAAGAAAACCTTCATGCTCTCCGGATTGAATGAGTTTCTGTTAGCCTATGATTTGATGGAGCCGGTGATTGCAGTGATACATCCGGATACGCCTATGACTGAAGCCAAAGAGACCATGTCCCTCAACCGGACTGAATGCCTGCCTGTTGTTTCTGAGGACAACAAACTGCTGGGGTTTGTGGAGTCTCGCTCCATCCAGAAGCTGATTTCTCAAAAAATAGCTGAGTTGGAAAGAAAATCCCTGAATTTGGAGCCGCACTAACTCATTGAAAGGTAAATGTGATGAGAAAGACTTTCAAACAAACATTCAAAATCCGTAACTTTGATGTGGACTTCAACGGAAAATTGAAATTGGAAATGCTGTTGGATTTTCTTCAGGATTCAGCAGCAGAACATGCTCGATCCTTTGGGCTTTCCGGAGAAGACCTGCTCAAGAAGAATCTAGCCTGGATTCTTTCCCGCTATCATATTCAGATCAACCAATATCCTCAGAGAGGAGAAACGATTGAGGTGAAGACCTGGCCTTCTCAAAACAAAGGGGTGTTCACTCTAAGGGAATATGAGATCCGGACATCCAGGGCAACGTATGTTCAGGCAACATCATCCTGGATGGCAGTGGATATACAGAGAAAAAAACCTGTCAATATCAAAAAGAGTCTTCCTGATTTTCCTGTCCAAGACCGAAGAGCAGTCAGAGATGATTTTAAAAGTTTGCCTGATTCCAATCGCACTGATATTGAAATGCGATTTCCTGTTTTAAAGTCTGACCTTGATTTCAACCGTCATGTCAACAATGCTGTGTACGTTCACTGGGCAGTGGAA
>WJMT01000043.1 GCA_014727835.1 Candidatus Aminicenantota bacterium
AGGGTAAACAGCGTCTGGTCACTGCATACAGCGGAGAACGGGTGCTTGAAAAAGGGGAAACCCTTTACTTTAATTTTGAATTTCTGATCACTCCGTTTCGTATGCTGGATACGGAAAAGCACTGGAAAAACCGTTATTACCACCGGTTTGAACCCATTGATCTTATAAAAGACAGAGGAGCCAACACCATCAATGTGCACCACGCCACTGAAATCAATCCCTTTATCAATTATCCTTTTTTAACCCCGGAGAAAATGAAACGCTACATTGATGAAGCGCACACCAAGGAGATGAAGGTCAAAATCTACTATACAGTTAGGGAGCTCACTAACCGGGCTGCTGAGCTGTTTGCACTGAGAAGCCTGGGAGATGAGATTCTTTCATACGGACCCGGTGGAGGGTATTCCTGGCTTCAGGAACACCTGGGTGATGATTACATTGCGGGCTGGTTTGTCCCGGATCTCAGAGATGCGGCGGTCATCAACAGCGGAGTGTCCCGCTGGCATAATTATTATCTTGAAGGACTGGACTGGCTGGCTGAAAATATAGGGATCGACGGGCTGTATATCGATGATGTGGCTTTTGACCGGACTGTGATGAAAAGGGTGAGAAAGATCCTGGAACGAAACCGGCCCGACCCCTTGATAGACCTTCATTCTGCCAACCAGTTCAATCCCAGAGACGGGTATGCCAACAGCTCCAACCTGTATCTGGAGCACTTTCCATATATAGACCGGCTGTGGTTCGGAGAATACTTTGACTACAATGAATCTCCGGATTTTTGGATGGTAGAGGTCTCAGGAATCCCGTTCGGGCTCATGGGTGAGATGCTTCAGGACGGAGGAAATCCCTGGAGAGGCATGCTTTATGGCATGACATCGCGCCTCCCCTGGGCCGGGGATCCCACATCATTGTGGAATCTCTGGGATGAATTTGGAATTGAGCGCAGTCGGATGATCGGATACTGGGTGGAGCAGTGCCCTGTAAAGACTGACCATACGAAAATTCTGGCCACTGTATATCAAAGAGAGAATCAAGTGCTGATCAGTTTGGCCAGCTGGGCAGACAAGGATGTGGACGTGCAGCTTGACATTAACTGGGAGTCTCTGGGCATGACAGAAGAGGAGTCTGTGCTGATGGCTCCATTGATCCCGGATTTTCAGGAATCTGCTTCCTTTGCCCCGGACCAAAAAATCCCGGTCCCCAAAGGAAAAGGCTGGCTCCTTTCCCTCAAAATACAGTGACACAATACCTATTTACCTATTTTTCAACCCCCTATTTGAATAATTTGAACTCTTATGGTATAGAAGCATAAGCAGCAAAAAATGATAAAACAAATAAAATCGACAATAAAAAAAGGACACAGAAAATGTCTTCGGCTCTGATTCTCATCATCGCCATTACATGCTTCATCCTGGCTTATATTTTTTATGGGCGCTATCTGTCCAATAAAATCGGGCTTACGCTTGAAAACAAGACGCCCTGCCATACCATGAAAGATGGGATCGATTATGTTCCCGCTAAATGGCCTGTGCTTCTCGGCCACCACTTTGCTTCCATTGCGGGAGCTGCTCCTATCATCGGGCCCATCACAGCTGCTGTCTTTGGATGGATCCCTGTCTTCCTGTGGATCATCTTTGGCAATGTTTTTATGGGCGCAGCGCATGACTTCGCCTCTCTTGTGGCCTCTGCCCGCCATAAAGGACGATCCATCGGCAAAGTGATCGAGGAGCACATCGGGGTTCACGGAAAGATCCTTTTCCTCATCTTTGCCTGGTTTACCCTGGTCCTGGTGGTGGCTGCATTTGTGATTCTGGTGGCCAAAACCTTTGTTTCCGCTCCTGAGGTCAGCACAGCGTCCATATTGTTCATCATGCTGGCAGTGGTGTTTGGTTTTTCCATCTACAGGATGAAGACCAAATTATGGGTGTCCACACTGATCGGCGTGACTCTTTTGATTCTCTGTATCTGGGTAGGCAATCAATTTCCCATTGTTTTTCCGACTACAGAAGCAACTGCCCAGGTCATCTGGACCTGTATTATCCTGGGTTATATTTTTATCGCTTCGGTCACTCCGGTTTGGATTCTCCTCCAACCCCGGGATTACTTGAATTCAAATCTTTTATACCTGGTTCTTATTTTTAGTTTTTTTGGCATCCTTATCGCTAATCCCACCATCCAATTTCCCGCTTTCAGCAAGTTTGTTCAGCCGGGCCTCGGGTCCTTATTTCCCATCCTGTTTGTCACAGTGGCGTGCGGGGCCATATCCGGTTTTCATTCCCTAGTGGCTTCAGGAACCACCTCCAAACAGCTCAACTGTGAACTGGATGCCCGCCAAGTGGGGTACGGCGGAATGCTCATCGAAGGTCTGCTTGCGGTCATCGCGCTGATCACAGCCATCGTGCTCCTTCCCTCCGAATATCAAGTGTTTTTTCCCAAAGGAGGAAATGCCAATCCCATCACTCTCTTCGCCAATGGGGTGGGAGGATTCATATCCAAACTGGGTATTCCCGCAAAAATAGGGATTATTTTTGCGGCCATGGCTGTGGCAGAATTTGCTCTCACCTCGCTGGATACAGCCACCCGTTTGGGCCGTTTCACTTTCCAGGAATTTTTTCGCTCAGAAAATCCCAATCCCATCCGGAAGTTTCTCACCAACCGCTTTACTGCCACTTTTTTCACCATTCTTCCCGGGGGGATTCTGGCTCTTTCCGGAAGCTATCAGGCCATATGGCCCATATTCGGCTCAGCCAATCAGCTCTTAGCAGCCCTGGCTCTTCTGGCTGTCAGTGTGTGGCTGGCTAAAAAGCATGTGAAAAATCACTTTGTCAGGTATCCCATGTTCATCATGTTTGCCATCACTCTGTCCGCATTGGTGGTTTTGGTCACCAACAAATCAAAGTTGATCCTTCGTTTCTTATTCCGCCAGCCAGTCCCGGCCAGCTTTAACCTCATAGGGACCTGTTTTTTGCTGCTGGTGGCTTTGATGCTCTTCGCTGTAGCCATCAGCCTGGTTTATCAAGCTGTGAAAAGCCTCAAAAAAGTCAGCTGAGATAAAGAATCTGATTTATTCTCTTTTTTCCTTGAAATGAGTGGGCTTTCCGCCTTTGTCAGCCATTTTGATCTTTCCCTGAAAAACACTTCCTTCAGCCATGGCCAGACTCTTTGTGAAGATGTTTCCCTGGATGTTGCCGGTCTTCCGGATCTCCACTTGTTCTGCGTCCTTGATATCCCCGTTCAGTTCACCCTCAATGATGGCAAAACGGCTTTGGATATCGCCCTGGACCTCTCCATCTTGACCCAGCCTCACCATTCCTCTGCATTGGATATCACCTTTCAGCCGGCCTGATATGAGCAAATCGTCCTGACTTTTGACATTTCCCTGCACAAAAGACTGAGAAGCAATCACAGAACAGGAGGACTGCACCTGGTCCTCAAGGCGTCTCTTGAAATGCTTTTTGTTTTGTTTTTTCCCCATCTTTTCATTCACCTTGGTTTTATTTTTGTGAAATGTCACCCACATTACGCCTATCATTATAACCGAATGCAGATTTGAGTGAAATGATAAAACAAAAAAGACTGGAAGTTCCTATTGGGACAAAGTAAAATCATACAACAGCATGAGCCGAATTCAAAATCCAGTAAAGCATAAATCCAAGCTGCCTGGAATCATTGCAACTGCAATCGTGATTGTGGTGACCAGTTCCTGGATTGTATGGGGACTTGGAGAATTGTACTATGAAGGATGGGGACAGCCTTTTCCTCAACTCTTGAATTATTTGATTCCAGGAGCCATTTTCCTGATCTTTTCATTGGTCTCAGTAATGTGGCCATTAGCGGGAGGAATTATTCTCATTGCTGCTGGATCTGTTTTTTCAATCATATGGTCCTTATTAGCCTTTTCTAGGGAATGGTTCTCAATAAAGTGGGTTCTGTCCACGCTGCTTCCCTTTATGGGAATTTTTGTGGGAGTGGGAGTCTTGTTTATTTGGGAAAGCCGATACCGCCGGCAGAAGCGCTTAGAAAAGAAAAAGCCAAAGCAAAACTGGTTCCGTCGCTATTTTCGCTGTTTACTGGTTCTGGGTCTTCCAATGATCACAGCAATAGCAGTGAGTGTTTACTATTCCCCTCTTATTTTATCAAGAGTCGATGATGGAGAGAGAGGAGCCAGGCTTATTAAGGGAAATGATGTGACCTTGGTTTGGGCTCCTCAAGGGCCGGGTTGGAACCAAAAAAAAACTTCAGGTGTATATCCCTCTTGGAATGATATCGCACTTTATGGAGTTGAGCCCGTCGGATTTCACAAAAAGCCAGACACTAAGAACAAACAGGCCACTCAAAAAGATATGGACACCACTTGTATCTGCCGGTATTTAAGTGATGACGGGCAAAAATTGATGGAAAAACCTCAGAATATTTGGCGTATGCCCACTACAGAGGAAGTCATTCGATCACTGGTAAGCCAGGGGAAAAGCGCTGAATGCAATTGGGATGGAGAGTCTTTAAAAGCAGATTGTCAAAAACAGCCCAATAAAGGCACACCCTTGTGGGCTCCAGATCAGAGTCCTATTTATTATTGGAGCAGGGATGAATATGATGATGAGGAGGCCTGGTATGTTCCCTATACAGGAGGAATCCGGTACGGAGGGGTCATTCATCATCAAAAGAAAGATTGGGCTAATCCCAGACACGGTTACCGCTGTGTCAGAGAGGTCAAATCCATCAAAGGAAAAGACCAAAAACAGTATTGAATTTGGTTGTGAAAAAATGTATTAAAATGTAAGGAGTAAAGGAGAAAAAGAAAGGAGAAAGCGTGAGAATAAGATATTTGGGTATGGTGTTGTTAGGGTTGGTTTTTATAGCTTTGTCTTTAGCCCACTCTCAGAGTGCTGATGAGGTGGGGGATCTTTTTAAGGAGCTCGACTGGAGAAGCATTGGCCCTGCGGTTATGGGCGGAAGGACTGTTGATATCGAAGCTGTAGAGAACAAACCCTGGATCATCTATGCAGCCATTGGGCCCAGTGGTGTGTGGAAGTCCACAAACAACGGCATCACATGGGAACCCGTGTTTCATGAAGAAAGCTCGGTTTCAGTCGGCGATATTGCAGTGGATCAGACCAATCCGGATATAATCTGGGTGGGCACGGGAGAAGCCACATCAAGAAACAGCGTGACCATTGGAGACGGCGTCTACAAGACCATAGACGGAGGAAAGAGCTGGGAACATCTGGGGCTGGAAGAGACCCGCCACATCAGCCGGATTGTGATTGACAGAGAGAATCCGGACACGGTATACGTGGCTGCCCTGGGTCATCTCTGGGGAAAGAATGAGGAAAGAGGGATCTACAAGACCACTGACAGTGGAAAGAGCTGGGAAAAGATCCTTTATGTGAACCAGAGTACAGGAATGGCAGACTTAGCGATAGACCCTTCAGACAGCCGCATCATGTACGCCGCAGCTTGGGATTATCAGAGATATCCCTTTTATTTTTACAGCGGCGGACCGGGAAGCGGAATCTACAAAACAGAGGATGCGGGATTGACCTGGAAGCGGTTGGTCAAAGATCTGCCCGAAGGAATCATGGGACGGATCGGACTGGCTGTATCCCGGAGCAGTCCCAATGTTGTCTATGCTTTGATCGAGCACAAAGACGGAGGCATATGGCGCTCAGAGGATAAAGGAGCCAGCTGGCAGAGAATGTGTGACAATGAGACGTTCAAGAAGATCAATTTCAGGCCTTTTTATTACAGCCAGATCAGAGTGGATCCTACAGACGATGAAGTGGTGTATGTGTTCTCAGGGGGTTCTTTCATCTCCAAAGACAAGGGGCAAAAGTTCAAAGCCATATCCTCAGGAACTCATCCTGACCATCACGCTCTGTGGATCGATCCCAACAATCCTCTTCACCTCATTGATGGAAATGACGGAGGAATCGACATCACATATGACCAGGGATCCAATTGGCGCTCCATCAAGCATATGGCCTTGGCTGAGGTTTATCAGATCGGATATGATATGAGGGATCCCTATTTTGTGTACTGCGGGCTGCAGGACAATGGAGTCTGGGGCGGCCCCAGCAACAGCCTGGATATAGGCGGGATCATCAATGAACACTGGAACAGTGTGGGAGGAGGAGACGGGTTTTACTGTGAGGTCGACCCAACTGACCACAACATCATCTATGGAAATTCCCAGATGAACGGACTTTACCGGTATAATCTAAAGATCGACCGAAGCAAAGACATCAAACCCAAAGCAGCTCTGGATGAGCCTCCCTACCGGTTTAACTGGAACTCCCCGGTGCTGATTTCGCCCCATGATCCCAACACCATTTATACAGGCGGAAATTATCTGTTTCAGAGCCCGGACAAGGGACATTCCTGGAAGATCATAAGCCCGGACCTGTCCACAAATGATCCTGACAAACTGAAAGATTCCGGGGGCCTGATCACTATGGATAACACCGGAGCTGAAGTGCACTGCACCATTTACACCATTGCGGAATCACCAGTTGAAGAAGGCGTGATCTGGTGCGGAACCGATGACGGAAATGTTCAGATCACCAAAAACGGAGGACAGGAATGGAAAAATGTGGCGGCGAACATCACCGGCCTTCCTTCCAACACCTGGTGCACCCGGATTGAGGCCTCTCATTTTGAGGCTGGGGCAGCTTATGCTGCATTTGATGGACACCGGTCTGACGACTACAACACTTATCTATACAAGACCACAGATTTTGGCGAGAACTGGACATCGCTCAAAGGGAACCTTCCCTTTGGATGGGTCCATGTGGTGAGGGAAGACCTCAGAAATCCGGATCTGCTGTTTGTGGGTATGGAGTTCGGGATTTATGCATCTCTGGATGGAGGAGCGAGTTGGTTTTCATTGAAAAACAATCTCCCCACAGTTGCGGTCAGGGATATCGCAGTTCATCCCAGAGAAAATGATTTGATCATCGGGACTCACGGAAGAGGGATTTGGATCATGGATGATATCCGGCCTCTTCAGGAGATGACCGAAGACGTTCTGAATAAATCCTATCATGTGTTTTCATCCCGGCCAGCCACCAAACACTTTATCTCTTCCAGAGGCGAATCTTTCTCCAGCACGGTTTACGCGGGAGAAAATCCAGAATACGGATTGGATATCAATGTGTATTTCAAGGAAAAACCATCCGGCAGGAACAAGATCATCATTAGTGATAAAGAGGGAGGAGAGCTGTATCAGATTCGGGTTATGAACAAAAAAGGGGTGCGCCGGTATCTCTGGAATCTGCAGTTTGTCCCCAGGACAGAAGAGGGTGAACCGGTTAAAACAGGAGGCCTGGGTATGGTGTCCCCGCCTCAGGTGAAAGCAGGAAAGTACACCATTGAACTTGAAGTTGATGATGAAGTCATAAAATCCGAAGCACTGGTCAAACCAGATCCGGATTTTCAAATGGATGAACAAAAAAGAGCTCAAAAAATAGACAATCAGATCAAAGCCACTGTTTTATCAAGAAAGATCGGAATGGCTGTCACCGGAGCAAAGAGCATCCGCAGGCAGCTCGACAAGATATATGAGGAAAAAGAGGAGATGGAGCCGTTTCCCCAGACAGCTGAGGAAGCACTCCGGACTTTTGAAGAAACATTCCGTGTTCTGGAAGAAGACATCATTCCCAAAGGAATCGGATACAGAGGTTCTCTGGAGTATGCACTCAGAGGAGGATCGGTCAGTCAAATGACCCTGATGTTGGGTCTTTCTATAGGAGGATATCCGTCAGAACCCACAGAAACAGATCTTTTTATGCTGGAACAGCTCACAAAAGCGGTGAAAGACCTTGCCGGGCGTTTGAATGCACTGATCGACCAGAACATCCCGGAGCTGAACCAAATCCTGGAAGAAAGCGGGATCAAGACCATCCGAACGCCCAAAAAAATTGAATTTTGAATCGATCCCTTAGGTTTATTGAGAGAGAAGGATAAAAAGGACCAAAGCTGTCAGTAAAATGGACCACAGAATGATGGCTTTGCGGGTGGCTTTTTTCGCTTTGGTGGCTTCCCACCAGGTCAGGGGCCGGATTCCCTGAGCTAAGAAAGTCACCACTCCGGCCAGGTTCACACAGATGAGGTTGATGAGAAACAGCAGCAAAGCCCCCAGTGCCATTTCCCAGTGACCTGAACCCACTAGCATGCCCAAAGTCACCAGAGGAGGCAGAAGAGCCACTGCCACCATCACTCCGATCAGTGCACTCACCAATCCAGATGAAAAAGAAAGAGACGCGGCACTGCCTGCGGCCAGAGCCAGCACCACATCTGCCAGATTGACCTGGGTTCGCAAAAAAAGCTCTGGGATCAAAGGGTCCACATGCATGAAAACTCCGATCAGTATGGATGAGATCAGCGCTGTTATGATTCCTATGGCAATGGCTTTGGCAGCTCTCAAAGAGAGGGCAATATCACCGAGAGTGGTGGCAAAAGATAGAGCCACATTCGGACCGAGGATGGGAGCGATCACCATGGCTCCGATGATGAACACCACATTGTTGCGAAGAATCCCCACAGAAGCCACTAAAGAGGAAAGGATGACCATGATTACAAACACCCAGGAGACCCGAACTGTGGTCTGAATATCTGCATACAGTTCTTCACGGCTGATCCGAATGAATTTGGATGCCGGCTTTTTTTTCTTGAGTTCATCCTCATGTTCGGTTTTTTCCTTTTGTGAAGGTTCTGGGCGGGGAATTGAAGCTTCCACAGGAAGAAGAATGATCCGGAATCCTTTGATTTGTGAGAATCTTTTTTCCAAAAGGTCCAGAACTTTACCGGATTCTCCAGTGGGAATCAACACTTCAACATGAATCCGACCCTCGGAGATTCCCTTTTCCCACAATTCCAAAACTTCGTGTTCCTGCAGCAGTTCTTGCACATCTTTATTGTGTTTCTCAGGAACAACGATCTCTATCAATCTTAGTGGCATTCAAAACTCCTGAAATGGCCTTGGAATATGAATCATCTAGCTTTCTAGAACATATAGGAAAGAGCGTATGGCTGTCAACAGACCTTTTTTATCCTTAAGTTTAGATGGATGCTTTTATTGGTCTTCCTCATCCCCTGCTGTTCCGATTTTTAAGGTTTTAAGATATTTGTCAGCTTATTCATAGCGGAGACTGTTTATGGGATTGGCCGAAGCAGCTCTCACAGCCCTCCAGCTGACTGTCAGAAGTGCGATGATGAGTGCAGTCAATCCTGCACAGACAAACATCCATAATTGAATGGTGATGCGGTAGGCAAAATTCTGCAGCCATTGGTTCATGGCATAATAAGCAATGGGCCAGGCAATGACATTTGCCGCCAGCACCCATTTGGTGAAATCCTTGGAGATCAGGACAACAATTCCCATGACAGGAGCTCCCAGTACTTTTCTAATGCCAATTTCTTTAGTCCGCTGTTCTGATAGGAAAGAAGCCAGTCCGAACAAGCCCAGACAGGAGATAAACACAGCCAGGAAAGCAAAAGAGCTGAAAATCCTCTTGATCTTTTTTTCAGATGCATACAATTGATCTATAGTCTGATCCAAAAAATGGATCTCATAGAGATGATGGGGAAAATGCTCTTCCCAGGTTTTCTTTATGTAAGAGAGCACTTCAGGGGTGTTCTGGGGATTGATCCTTAGGGTGAGATATTGATAGAACCGCCTTTTTGGCCCCAACTGAAGGATCAAAGGTTCGATTTGTTCTTTCAATGATTTGAAGTGAAAGTCTTTGACCACACCGATGATTCTTCCGTCTTTATCCCAGGCACTGAATCTCTTTCCCAAAGGGGATTGGATGCCCATAGCCTTGACAGCCGCTTCATTGACCACAAAAGCATCCGAGATATCTGAGGGAAAGTCTTTGGAATAAAATCTTCCCTGCGTCATTTCCATGCCGTAGGTGTTCAGATAATCTTCATTGACCACAATGGTCTGTAAACCAATGTATTTTTGGTCCTCTGTTTTTCCCTCCCAATCAGCTCCGGTGTTGAGATTGATGTAAGTGGGAAGGTCATTGGAAACCGTGAGGTTGATGATGTTTTTTGATTGGAGAAGGTCCTGTCTGAGAACCTCATATTTGTGGCTGAAATAACTTCCGGTCCTCAGATAGACCAGACTTTCCTTATCAAAGCCCAGTTTTTTGTTTCTCATAAAATCAAGCTGAGTGGAGACAATGATGGTGCTGATGATCACCATAATGGATAGAGAGAACTGAAGGATCACAGAGGTTTTTCTGAACAAGACACTCCTTCTTCCTTTAAGGAAGGAATCTTTCAGTATGTTTGCGGGCCTGAAAGAGGGAAAGAAAACCGAAGGATAGCTGCCTGACAGCAGTCCGGTCAGGAGAAAAAGGCCAATGGAAGCCAGCAAAAAGCGGCCATCCAAAAAATTCAGTGAAAGGGGTTTTTCGGTTATATTCCTGAACAGCGGCAGGGAAAGTTCGACCAGAAAAAAGGCCAAGACAAAGGCCATTCCTGTAAATATCATGGATTCGGTGAAAAACTGTGTGACCAATTGAGACCTGTTGGCTCCCACGACTTTGCGAATTCCCACTTCTTTGGCCCGTTTGGTGAAATGGGCTGTGGTGAGGTTCATGAAGTTGATGCAGGCAATGAACAGCACCACCAGTGCGATCAAGGAGAACAGCGCCACGTAGAGAAAATCTCCGTGACCGGTATCGAATTTGAAATGAGAATGGAGATGAATCCGGTTTAAAGGCTGAATAAACATCTGAATGTTGTATTCTGCAAAATACTGGTCACAAAAAAGATCCAGTGCTTGATTGGCTTTCTCCAGGCTGATGTGTTCTTCAAGAAGCACATATGTTTGATAATCCTGTGAAGAGGTCCAGCTGTCCGGTTCTTTCCAATTTCTGCAGATCTCAAAGGAGGCCAGAACATTGAATTTAAGGGTAGAATTATGGGGAACATCTTTCAAAACACCGGTGACTTTCAGCGGCCGGTCCACTCTTCCGGAATATTGAATGGTCTGTCCCATAGGATCCTGGTCCCCAAAATATTTTTTAGCTGTTGTTTCCGTCAAAACCAGAGATCCGGGATCATTGAGTGCTGTTTGAGGATCTCCTTTGATAAAGGGATAGGTGAAGATGTTGAAAAAATTGGATTCCACTAAAAGGGTGTTCCGTTCCTCGAATTGTTTATCTTCATATTCCAAAATCCCCCCTCCCCATACAAAACGGACCGCATTCTTTATTTCTGGAAACTCATTGATCATAACCGGAGCCAATGGTCCGGGGGAGGCAGGGATTTGAGTTCCATCTATATCCATGATGATCCGGCCGATTCTTTCTGATTGTTCATGGAACCGGTCATAACTCAGCTCATCCTGTACCCAGAGTAAAATCAGGATAGCGCAGGCCAATCCTATGGCAAGACCCATGAGATTGATCAGGGAAAACCCAGGATGGCGTTGGATGTTTCTGAAGGTCATTTTCAGATAATTTTTTAACATGGTTGTTTTCCTAACCTTTGATTGTCCATTAAGAATGCAACTATCGTGCCAATGATTATATTTAGGGTGAATGGAAATGAAAACCAAAAAATATTTCACAAAATGTGTCCGCTGGCGGAACATGTGGTGTGCAAAATCGAACACTTAAAATTTGAGGGCTTTGGTCTGTTTGATTGAATAATTTCCGTCTCCCCACAAAATGCAACCTTTTGATAGTCCAATACGTCTATATATTTGTAAAACACAAAAAAATGGAATCTTGAATGAGAAAGGATAGATAACCAAAGATGAAAGAAATAACCAGAGCAGAGGAGATGGTGCTTTTGGCCATCTGGCGCTTGAAAGAGAAGGCTTACGGAGTGTCGATACGAAGACAGATACAAAAAGATGCCGGAAAAGATTACACTTACGGCACTCTCTATGGACTCCTGAGGCAGCTGGCTTCCAAAGGGTATGTGCATAAGGTCATGGGAGATCCTCTGCCAAAAAAAGGAGGCCGGAGCCGGACCTACTTCAAACTCACATCATCAGGCATTCAATCTCTGAAAGATTCTCTCAGACTTCACCGGAGCCTGTGGAAAAACATCAATGAATTTTCTTTTGATGAGTCATGAGTCCTAAAAAAAAGAAAATCCCTCTCCCTCCACGCCTGCCGGAGTGGATCATTCAAAAAATAGCGTGGAAAGAGGACCGGTGGATTATTAAGGAGGACCTTCGGGAAGAATACTCCTATAGGGTCTCCTCAAAAGGGGAGAAAAAATCCTGTTTGTGGTACTGGGCACAGTTGCTCCGGTCCCTGTTCCCGTTTATCAAATACACGGTTTATTGGAGGCTTGTTATGTTTCAGAATTATCTCAAAACCGCTTTTCGGAATATAAGAAAGCACAAAGGACATGCGTTTATCAATATATCGGGTTTGGCAGTGGGAATGGCCTGCTGCATTCTGATTATGATTTTTGTGTTTGATGAGCTGAGTTATGACAAATTTCATGAAAACCATGGCCGCATCTACCGAGTCACCCGGAAGTGGTTCAATGATGACGGTGAGGTCAACCTCCATTTGGGACATGTGGCGCCTCCAGTAGCCCCGCTTCTGGAAAATGATTTTCCTGAAATCGAACATGCGGTCCGGCTGATTCGAGAATCGGGATTTTTAGTCGGAAGAAACTCTGAATTCTTTGAAGAGTCCCGTGTCTTTTTTGCCGAACAGGATGTCTTTAAAGTTTTCTCTTTTCCTTTGAAAGCCGGGGATCCTGAGACCGCTCTTCAGAATCCTTTCTCTTTTGTTATTTCTGAAGATATGGCCAAAAAATATTTTGGAGAACAAGATCCACTGGGTAAGCCGCTTCAGATACAGGCAGGACCCCATAAGGCAGATATGATGGTGACCGGTGTGATGGAAAACATACCCCATAATTCTCACTTCCATGCGGATTTTTTTGGTTCATTTAAGACCTATGAGGCTGTGGTAGGGGATGAGGAGCTTCAAAGATGGTCCAGCAACAACTACGCTACCTATCTTCTGATGCCTGAAAACTATGACATCAACAGATTGAAAAGCCAGCTGGATCCTTTTATCGATAGGCATATGTCTGAGGGAATGAGCAAGAGAACCAAGCTGGAGCTTCAAGAACTCACAGATATCCACCTTTACTCCCATCTGGATTCTGAAATCGAAGCCAACAGTGACATCACTTATGTGTATGTGTTTTCAGTGATCGCCTTTTTTGTTCTATTGATCGGGTGTGTGAATTTCATGAATCTGTCTACGGCCCGATCAGCAGGCCGGGCAAAGGAAGTGGGGATGCGCAAAGTGGTGGGAGCTCAGCGTGATCAGCTGATCCGCCAGTTCTTGAGTGAATCCATGCTCACAGCGGTTGTCTCTCTCGGGTTGTCTTTGGGACTGGTTTATTTAGCTCTTCCGGGATTCAGCCGGTTTGTTGGAAAAAATCTGTCCTATAATCTTATTGAGAATCTTCATGGGCTCGGCGTGCTGCTGCTATTGGCTGTGAGTGTGGGGCTTTTAGCAGGGCTTTATCCTGCTTTATTTCTCTCCGGATTCAAGCCTGTTCGGGTTTTAAGAGATAAAATGAGCAGCCAAAGAAAAGGAATGTCTTTCCGGACAGTTTTGGTGGTGTTCCAATTTTCCATTTCCATTATATTGATCATTTGTGTGAGCATTGTTTCCGGTCAGCTGGATTATATGAGGACCCGGGATCTTGGTTTTGAGGAAGAACAGGTAGCGGTCCTTCCTGCCAGCGAATCCATTCTTCAGAATCTGGATGATTTTAAGAATCGATTGCTCCGCAATCCAGGAGTTTTGAGTGTTTCAGCGGCTTCCCGGGTTCCTTCAGGCCGTCTGCTTGATTCTGCGGGGGCCCGTGTGCTGAGCGGTGAGACCAGTCAGCCCGTCAAATTCCGCATCGCCATGCTTATGGTGGACTACGACTACATCCCCACTTTTAAGATGGAGCTGGCTGCAGGCCGGAACTTTTCCCGACAAATGGGGACAGATCCCAAACAGGCTTTTATTGTTAATGAGACGGCTGCGGAACGGATGGGCTGGGAATCACCGGAACAGGCGATTGGTAAAGGATTCGGTTACGGAGGACGGATAGGCCGGATCATCGGAGTGGTCAGCGATTTTCATTTTGAATCACTTCATCAGGAGATATCGCCGCTGGTGATGTTTCTTTCTGAGTCGTCTTTGGGCCGGATTGCTGTCCGAATCAGCCCTCAGAATATTCCTCAGACTATGGGAGTTCTTAAGAAAACCTGGGCTGAAGAAAGACCGGATTACCCGTTTTCGTACTACTTTGTGGATGAAAAATTTGACCAGCAGTATAAATCAGAAGAAAAGCTCCAGCAGACATTCAGAGCTTTTGCCTTTTTAGCCATATTCATCGGGTGTTTGGGGCTTTTTGGGCTGGCCTCATATTCCGCTGAGCGTCGGACCAAAGAAATCGGCATTCGAAAAGTTCTGGGTGCCCCCACATCCGGACTGGCGTTTTTGCTTTCCAGAGAATTCACCAAATGGGTGATTCTGGCCAATGTGTTTGCCTGGCCTGCGGCCTACTGGGTGATGTCTCGATGGCTCCAGAACTTTCCCTACCGTTCCGGTATCCGCATTGGGACTTTTCTTCTGGCAGGAGCTCTTGCCTGGGCGATTGCTTTATTGACTGTCAGCTATCAGGCTGTCAAGGCGTCTTTAGCTGATCCTGTGGAATCGCTGAAATACGAATAATCCAAGTTAAAAAATTTTATTTAAAAACAGCTCTCTTCCTTAATGATTCTATGATATTGGCAGATATCCAATAAATATTGGGATTCCCGTTTTGAGGGCTCTGCTGACGCTTCTGCATTCGATCAATGGTCAGAGGTGAGCTCTCGAATGAATCCTTGTTTTCTTCACGCACAGACATGAAAAAGAGGTATTTGCTGTCAGGCGAGACAGAGGAAGACCATTCAAAACCGGATGAGCTGTTTATTTTTTCTCCCATATTGATGGGCTGACTCCACTGATGCATTTCATTTTGAAACACAATATAATAATCCGTCCCCCCATAGCTGCTTTCTTTTATATAAGCCGGCACAATGATATAGCTTTCATCCGGAGAAACAAAAGCATTGTACCGGGTCTGACCGCAGTTAATCTGTTCAGGAAGCCTTTCCGGCTCCGCATAAGCCCCATTCACCCATTTTGACCGGTAGATCCCGTTAAGACCTCCGGATTCTTCTCTAGTGAAATAAAGAGTTCCGTCTCGAGTCACCGAAGGGAAAAATTCTCCTTTTTCTGTATTCACCGGAGCTCCCGGATTATAGGGCTCGCCCCATCCCTCATCTGTTCTGTCCATGATCCAGATATCCCAGTTTTCCTTTTTTTCATCTGTTTCTGTCAGAGGACGGTTGGAAACAAAAAAGAACTTTTTTCCATCCGGTGAAATGTGAGGTTCAAGATTTTGAATTTTGGGGTCTTTGCAGAAAGGAGCCACTACAGGCTGGGTCCATTTTCCATCCCTCTGCTGACTCATGATAATGGTGGAATAGGAGTGATTGCCCAAAACAAGCCCGAAGTACATTTCTTTTCCGTCCGGGGTCATGGCCACATCCCGTTCATACATATCTGTGCAGATAATCCCCGGAGCAAAGACTTCAGGGCTGTCTCCGGGAGGCGTTTGTCCCAGATAATCTCCTTTTAGTTCTGTACTGCCTTTTGGCTGCTCACAGCTAAGTGTTGTCATAAACACAGCAACGACCAGAATTGGAATAATCATTGATTTCATTGAGTCCTCCTATTGGTTTGAGTTTTCGTCTTAAAAGTGAAAAAGGTTTTCACCCCTTCTGGCGAAACAAGTTTCATTGAAAATGAGCTAAGGACAGCACACTGGAGCAAGTATTATAAAAAAAGAAAATATCCCTGGCAAGCATTTTTTACGACTATCGACAACCTTTTATCCACTTTGTACGTATCTATTATAGAATCTTCTACATATTAATAAGAAATAAGCTGGAGTGAGAAAAGATGGATATTTTGAGTCGAAGGGAAGAACAGATTTTACTGGCTGTTGGATATCTTCAAAAAGAGGCTTATCTTGTGGCGATTCGGAAACATCTTTCATCTGTACAAGGGAAAGAATGGTCTATTGGGGCTATTCATATCCCTCTGCGGAGAATGGAAAAACAAGGGCTCATCCACGCTTCGTTCGGAGGTTCAACAGCTGAACGCGGAGGCCGTAGGAAGAAAATCTACAGATTGAGTTCTTCCGGATTGGCTGCTCTTAAAGAGAGCAAAAGAGTTAACGATATTTTATGGACAAACTTTCTTAAGGTCACAACCCTTTCCGGGTTCGGATGAAACACCAGGAAAAAGGGTGAATTTTCATCGAAATGAACAAAAAGCCGCAAACACAGTCAAAATGGGGAAGAAAATTTCTTTTTTTTCTTCTTCCGGTTAATGAGAAGGAATCTTTGATCGGGGATTTTGATGAAATATTCGAGGAAAAAGAAAGGGAAAAAGGGAAAGTTGGAGCTCTGATCTGGTACTGGACACAGATCATGCTTTTGGTTTCCTCTTATATAAAAGAATCTATTTACTGGAGTTTGGTAATGATACGCAACTATTTAAAAATCGCTTTTCGCAATTTGACAAGGCATAAAGGATTTTCATTTATTAACATCAGCGGCCTGGCTATTGGTATGCTCTGTGCCTTTTTGATCTTTTTTTGGGTGAAGCATGAGTTGAGCTTTGACCGGTATAACGAAAAAGGGGAGAGTCTATACAGGGTTCTCCAGCACATCCGGTATTCAGAGGTTGTGACCTGGTCCATTACTCAGGGGCCTCTGGGGCCGGCACTTAAAGAGGAGATACCGGAGGTCATTGAGCAGGCCCGGTATTCTTTTACACAGTGGCGGATAAAGCACAATGATAATATTTTTATGGATATTGGAGGCTATACAGACCCTTCTCTTTTCAAGATGTTCACTTTGCCTTTTGTTCAAGGAGATCCTGATACCGCTCTTTCTGATCCCCGTTCTGTGGTTCTGACCCAAGAACTGGCCCAAAAAATATTCGGCAGCGAGGATCCCATGGGGAAAATCATTAATGTGGCTGATGAATATGATTTCAGGGTATCAGGCATTTTAAAGGACCTTCCGGATAATACTCATTTCCGCTTTGAATTTCTGGCCAATATGGATTTTGCTAAAGAAAGGGGCAATACGGTGGATTACTGGAAAAACAGCCAGTTCACTACCTATGTGCAGCTTGCTGAAAACGCATCCATGGAAGAGGTCAATGCAAAGATTTATAATTTCCTGGATGCCAAGCCGACTCTGGAGGATTGGGAAAAGCTCTCGCTCCAGCCCCTGTTCAAGATCCATCTTTCCTCCGGGATCGGTTATGACTATTTTGGTACTGGCAATGCTAAGTATATTGTTATTTTTTCTGCAGTTGCCTTTTTTGTTTTATTGATTGCCTGCATCAATTTTATGAATCTGTCAACAGCCCGATCTCTGCTCCGCTCCAGAGAAGTGGGACTTAGAAAGGTTGTGGGAGCTTTTCGAAGCCAGCTCATCATTCAGTTTGTAGGGGAATCTGTTTTTCACTGTTTGATCGCATTGGTGATGGCGGTCAGTCTCGGGATCCTCCTTTTACCTGCCTTTAACCAATTGGCCAGGAAGGAATTCACACCTGATATTTTCTTAAGGCCGGATGTTCTTCTGGGTTGTTTAGTTCTTGTTGTGTTCACCGGAATTACTGCCGGTATCTATCCGGCGTTTGTCCTGTCCGGATTTAGACCGGTATCTGTTTTGAAAGAATCAGGAGGTCTCTCAGGAAGAAGATCCCTGTTTCGAAGAGTTCTGGTGGTTTTTCAGTTCTGTGTTTCTGTAGTGCTCATTATTGGAAGCTTGGTGATCTTCTCCCAGGTACACTTCATGCAAAACAAGGATCTGGGATACAACAAGGAAAATTTAATCACATTGGATCTGAATTCCAATATACAAAAGAATTATGAGGCTTTTAGGAACGAGCTTTTGGAAAATCAAGGTATCTTGAGTGTCTCGCGTGTCCATGGCATTCCTATTTATGGTTATTATTTTTCGAACAGCCGCTGGAACTGGGAAGGTAAGGATCCTGAAAAGGATGTCTTGTTCCGGGCTAATTTTGCAGATTATGATTATTTGGAAACCCTGGGAGCGCGCATTGTTCAAGGCCGGGATTTTTCAGAAGATCATGGGATCGATGCCTCAGGGGACACTATTATCATTAATGAAACAGCACAAAAAGTGATGGGATTTGATGATCCCATAGGAAAGCGGGTGACTCTGGGGAAAGAGGAATTCCATATTATAGGAGTGGTCAAGGATTTCCACTATGTGTCTTTGCATACGCAGATCGAGCCCTTGATCCACATTCTCAATCCGGACAGGTACAGCGCGGTCGTGGCGCGGATCAGCTCTGAGAAGATACCTCAAACTCTTCAATTCATGGAGGGCAGCTGGAAGAAGTATGCCGGTGACTATGAATTTGACTTTCGCTTTATGGATGACAGACTGGATGAACTGTACCGCGGAGAACAGCGGGTGGGACGGATCATCAATGTGTTTACGGCCTTATCAGTTTTTATTTCGTGCCTGGGTTTGTTTGGATTGGCTTCTTTTATGGTTGTAAGGAAGACAAAAGAAATCGGTATTCGCAAAGTCCTGGGGGCATCAATATCCGGGATCGTTCTTCTCCTGACCAAAGAATACTCAAAGTGGGTGATCGCAGCCAATGTGATCGCCTGGCCGCTCTCTTATTTTATTCTGAAGCAGTGGCTTCAGCAGTTTCCATACAGAACCGATATTAAATTCTTGATATTCCTTGGTACCGGATTGGTAACATTGGGGATCGCGGTTCTCACGGTGAGCTATCAGTCCATACGGGCCGCTCTGTCCAATCCTGCGGAGTCGCTCAGGAATGAGTAAAGATTCCTCATCAAAAATTTCTCAAATTTGCTAATATCCTCAATCTATGCAACAATAAAAGCACCTTTCTCTCATTCTTTGAATATCCCTTGAAGAGTGATTTGGAAAAAATCATATGGATAGGAGTGTATAATGGCTCAGAAAGTTAAAAAAGGAGACAAAGTCAAACTTCACTATACAGGACGTCTCAAAGATGGAAAAGTCTTTGATAGTTCAGAAGATCAGGATCCTCTTCAGTTTGAAGCTGGGACCGGACAGGTCATCAAGGGAGTGGATGAAGCTGTTATCGGAATGGAACCAGGGGCCAAGAAAAAGATCACCATTGATCCGGAAAAGGCTTATGGTGATTATGATAAAAAGCTTCTGATTGATGTTCCCAAGGATAAAGTCCCAGAGGATATGAAACCAAAAAAAGGTTCCATGCTCCGTTTGATGGACAAGCAGGGAAGAGCTGTTCCTGTGACGGTCACTGAAGTCAAGGACGACGCGATCCAGGTGGATGCCAATCATCCATTGGCCGGCAAAAAACTGGATTTTGAAATTGAAATTGTGGAGATCGTTTAACGGAACAATTCAAACCGGTCGATTTCGCTGGGAATGTGCTGGTCTTTCATAATCTGTTTGATCCTCTCCACTATTTCAGGATGCTGTGAAGATTGGTCCTTCTGTTCTTCGGGGTCTTTCTTCAGATTGTAAAGCTCAATGCTCATGTTCCCGTCAAAAATATCTTTTCGAATTCCTTTCCACCGGCCCATACGCACCGCCTGCTGCCCATTGTAAGCAGGAAATTCCCAGTACAGGAATTCGTGCTGATTTTGAGTCCCTCTGTCTGTAAAGATGGGAACGAGACTGATCCCGTCTGTATCTTTAGGTTTACTCACTCCTCCTAATTCGCATAAGGTGGGCATCACATCCCAGAACGCAGAGATGTGATCTGTTTGGGATCCCGGAGTGATGGTACCCGGCCAGCTGGCGATCATGGGAACCCGGATTCCTCCTTCATAAGTGAATCCTTTGCCTCTTCCGCGCTTTTCTCCAAAAATGCCGGCGCTGTTGAAAAATTGAGTGTCTGCACCCCCGGCATAAGTGGGCCCGTTGTCACTTGTGAAAATGATCAGGGTGTTTTCATACTCTCCGATCTGTTTGAGTTTTTGGATGATTTTCCCCACTTCATCATCCAGGTGAGTGATCATGCCCGCATAAGTGGCTTTGGGATATTGGCAGGGAAAATAATGGCCTCCCAAATAAGGCTCTTCTTCTTTAAACACATCCCGGTAAATATCCACATATTCTTGAGGGACTTGAAGAGAGACATGGGGAATGGGAGTGGCATAATAGAGAAAAAAGGGCTGGTTTTTGTTTTTTTCAATGAAATCCAATGCTTTATCCAGCATCAGATCCGGAGCATATTCATTGAGGCGAAAATCTTGATAGCTTTCAGGGTTATGTGCATCAGCGTTTTCAGGCAGTTTAGAGCCCAATGATACAAATTTGTTATTCAAATGGATTCGCTCCTCGTTTTCCCATAAAAAGGGAGGATAATAAGTGTGAGCCCAACGCTGACAATTGTAGCCAAAAAACAAATCAAAACCCTGTTTGTTGGGAGAGCCTTCACTGAAAGCAGGCCCCAGCCCCCATTTGCCGATGCAAGCGGTTTGATACCCTGCTTTTTTGAGCTGTTCTGCTGAAGTGACGGTCTCTTTTGAGATAGGACGCTGACCTTCCAGTTTGGGATTCTGAAGCATTTTTTCATAACTCCACACATCCCCTCTATCGCCCCATTCATCGTTTCCTCTGATATATGCGTGACCGGTGTGTTTGCCGGTCAGCAGCACACACCTGGAGGGGGCGCACACTGGGGAACCGGAATAGTGCTGGGTGAATTTGAGTCCGTTTTGAGCCAATCCGTCTATATGAGGTGTTTGAATGTGCTCCTGGCCAAAGCAACCCAACTCCCCATATCCCAGGTCGTCCGCTAAGATGTAAATGATATTGGGCTTGCTTTTTTTTGAGCGGCAGGTGTTGAGCAGAGAAGAGGAGAGGGCAGCGGTTCCGATCAATGCCCCGGACTGTTTGATAAACTCTCTTCGCTTCATAATTGTTCCTTTTTTATGGATGCTTTTTTATACTACATAGGAAAGTCAGAATGAAGTCAATGACAAATTAAATCTTGACTCGATTTGTCCATATATTATGATAATAAAAAAAAAATAAAGGGTATTGACAAAAGACCATGGATAAAATCAATTTGATGCATTGGGTGGAAAACATCAAAACACCCTGGGAACCCAAAGAAGTGGCCACTCTTCATGATGTGGCGCTACGGATAGCCAAAATTAAAGGGACTTATGATTGGCACACTCACAGGTATGAAGATGAGATGTTTCTGGTGCTAAAGGGGAAGATATTTATCGACCTGCCGGATGAATCAGTGGAACTCAATGAAATGGAGACTTATGTGGTGGGGCGGGGGATCCGTCACCGCTCCCGTTCAGACAAACCGGCCTGGGTGCTTCTGATTGAGCCGGTTCACACTAAGACCAAGGGCGAATAATTCGGGTAAGAATTATTTGAAACTTCGAGTGGAGGATTCTTTGTCTGGAAAGAAATTAATCCGGTATGACACAGACTTTCGGGGCACCATCATAAAAGTATCTGTGAGTCGAACTCCCACTTTGTCAGAAGGAAGCACATCAAACACATATTTTTGTTCTTTGATATTCCAGATCCCGTAACCAGGGCTGAATCGTTTGCTGGGCCAGAGGCCCATTTCCCTGGCGCGTTGAGCGATGATGCGGTCACTTTGTCTGGCAATATCTTCGGCTGCTTCAGAGCCAAAGGAATCCAGGACAAATGCTTTTAAAATTTCATTTTTTTCTGTGTAATGGGAGCATTCTTTTTCCAGCTCTGGACCGATGGTGCAGAGGCAGAGTGCGATTTTCTGTGCCCCTTTGAAAACAGGATGTTTGTTGGTTTCCTCATAATCCAAAAGGGTGTAAACAGCTTTGGGTCGGATGAGTTGAGGGAGTTTCTTTTTGAATTCCTCAATGTATTGGCCCACTGAAGAATTGACCTGGCTGGATTTGGGCTTGTAACCCAGGCGGATAAGGATCCGCCGTTCCTCCACTTGGACATTGAAATCATTTAATAAAGTGTAATTTTGATCCATTATCCTTATAATACCATTAAAATCAGAGGAATCATAAACAAAGATGAATTTCAGGATCTGAATTTCAAATGGCTTGACAGGTTTACTGGTTTTCTTGTTAAAGAAAAGAAGAAAACAGATGTCGCGGTTCTGTATTTTGAGATTCAAAGGAGAAAAAAATGGCAGAAAGAGTCAAACTGTTTCAAGAATCTGTAATTAGAGAGATGACCCGTTTAGGGGATGAGACCGGAGCTGTTAATCTGTCTCAGGGCCTTCCTGATTTTGATCCTCCTCAGCAGGTCTTGGACGCGGCTCAAAAAGCCATTTATGGACAGCAAAATCAGTACACGTTTCCTTTTGGTTCGCTCGAATTCCGGGAAGCTGTGGCAAAAAAAACCTCTGATGCCAATAACATTTCCGCAGATCCTGAAACAGAAGTCACAGTGACTTGCGGGGTCAGTGAGGCAGTGATGTCCACCGTGCTCGCACTCACAGATCCGGGAGATGAAGTCATTATATTTGAACCCTGGTATGAAAACTATGTCCCAGACTGTTATCTGGCAGGGGTCAAACCTGTTTTTTTTGAACAGCAGCTTCCGGATTATCATATTGATTTTGATCGATTGGAAAAACTCATTCATCCAAAGACCCGATTGATCATCATCAATACACCGCAGAATCCAAACGGAAAAGTTTTCTCTTCTGAGGAGCTTTTGAACATTTCAAAATTATGTCAGAAATATGGACTCATAGCATTGAGTGATGAGATCTATGAACACATTTATTATGACCAGAATCAGCACATCAGCCCTGCCAGTGTGGATGGAATGAAGGAACGGACAGTAACCATCAGCGGTTTGGGAAAGACCTATTCTGTGACAGGATGGAGAGTGGGATGGGCTGTGGCCCCTGCTGAATTGACCGGTCCTATAAGGAAAGTGCATGATTATCTGACTGTATGCGCTCCGGCTCCTTTTCAGGCAGCTGGGATCAAAGCCCTGGAACTGCCCCAAAGCTATTATCAGGAAATGAGACAGAAATATGCCTTGAGAAGACAGCTGCTTTTGGATGCACTAGACAAGACCGGGATGATTCATTACAAACCCGGCGGCGCATACTATGTGATGGTTGATTTCACACGAATCCAGTGGGATAAGGAGCTTTACAAGAAGAGCCATTGGACAGATGACCGGGGATTTGCTGAATATTTAGCCAGAGAGATCGGTATTGCTGTGGTCCCTGGATCCAGTTTTTATACAGGACAAAACAAAGGAACCAATCAGGTGAGATTTAATTTTGCCAAGACCCGAGCCACTCTTCAGAAAGCAGTCAATCGTCTTAAAGCCCTCACAGAGATTTGATTTTTGGAAGGGAAGAGAGTCCGTTTCTTTTTGCATCTGCCATCATGACCTTTTTCAGATCCTTCTGAAGTTCGGAATCAATCAATTCGACAGGCTGTTTGAGTATATTTTCAATACGGCAGGCGGCTCTGTCAGCTATTGATTTTTTTCCTTTACCTTCCCATTCATCATGGGTGTCTCTGTCAATGATTTCAGGAAAAATGTGTTCCTGGCGGTACCATTTTCGAGTGTGAGGTTTGGATAAAAATTGGGTTTCCGGAGTGATGTCTTCAAAAAGATTTAAAGCCAGAGTTTCATCTCTCTGAGAGATTCCTTTGATCAACCGGAGAGCCATTCCGCAGATTTCGTTGTCGATCACCAACTTTTCCAAGCTCTGACAGCTTTCAAAATCCAGCATCCCGGGTCCGGAAATCACATTGACTCCGGCCAGCGCAGCTAGAACAGCGCCCATTCCGGATTCCAGCCCAGCCTGATTGTCATTGATTTTAGAGTCGCTCAGCCCCATATAGGCATGAGCAGGCAGATTGAGATGTTTTGCAATTTGAGTGTACGCAGAATCGATCATCATGGTCTCAACAGCACCCATGGGTGTGGTTCCTTTGCGCATATCAAAACTGGAAGGAGAACCGCCAAAAATTACCGGAGAGCCTGCACAAGCCAGCTGACAGATGACCAGACCTGCCAGATTTTCGGCAGTGTGCTGGACTAAAGTACCGGCCAGAGTCACCGGAGAAGTGGCACCGGTCATACCCATGGATATCAATTCTGATGGAATTCCGGCTCTGGCGCTGTCAATAAGGCTCTGAGCAGTGAGGTTGCTCCATTTGAGAGGAGGGGATGGGCAGGCATCTAATATGGCCAGAGGCTTTTCCTTGAGCTTTTCTTTGCTTCCTCTCACGGCAACCAGCATGTCATGCATGGGCTGAAAGCCCTCCACCCGGAATGTTCCGGTGACAACAGGCTTGCGGGAATACTGGAGACCGATGTAAAGTCTGTAACTGTCACCGATGATCTCCGGCACATCACTGCTGATAACACCAGTGCTTTGAAAATCAATGTGTTCCATGGAATCTGTGATTCTGACAAACTTCACCAGGTCTTCCGAAGTTGGTTTTCTTTGGGAGTTGGTTTCATGATCCAGGATGCTCACCGCTGCTGAGCCCGGGTCAAAATGCACCTGGTCTCCCCCTATAATGAATTTTTGTTCTCCGGGCCTGTCATACAGCTCGATGGTGGAAGGGGCTGTGGATAAGGCTCTGTCAACCAATTCGGGTTTGATAAACACTCTCTGTTCTGGTTCATGGACTTCAGCTCCGGCTTGTTTGAAAAGTTTCACAGCTTCCTGGTTTTCCACAAACACTCCGTATTTTTCAAGAAGCTCGAAGCATTCGTTTAATATTTTTTTGATAAAAGATTCACTCAGAAGTTCATATTTGGGTCTCAGTGCTTTGATCATTGTTTTTTCCTCATTTTTGGGCCAGTGTTTTTGCCAGTTTGGCTGCAGACATCGCGTTTTCCGCGTACCCGTCTGCTCCGATGTCCTGGGCCCATTTTTTATTGACAGGTGCTCCTCCCACCAGTACCTTGAATTTTCCATAAAGGTTTTTGGATTTGAGCATTTTGATCATATCTTTTTGTTTGAGCATAGTGGTGGTCAAAAGAGAAGAGACACAGATAAAGTCCGCCTCTTCGTTCTCTGCTTTTTGGATAAACTCTGATATTTTAACGTCTGCCCCCAGGTCCTTTACATCAAACCCATTGGCAGACAAAAGAGAAGCAACCAGGTTTTTTCCAATATCGTGAATATCTCCTTCAATGGTTCCAATGATCACGGTTCCCAGAGACTTGGCCTTCAGATTCTTTTTTTCCAGTTCCGGCTGAAAAAGAGACATGACCGCTTTCATGCTTTCTGCGCTGGTGATGAGTTCGGGAAGAAAATATTCTCCCTTTTCCCACAGGTTTCCGGCCTCCTGGATCCCGGGTACAAATCCCTCTTCAATGACGTCATTTAAGTTCAGGTCATCCTCAACTGCTTGCCGCGCGAGTTTTTGAGCCTTTTCTTTGTCTCCTTTCACAATGGCTTGCTTCATTTGTGATAATCGGTTTTTTTCAATCATAAACACTCCTTACTCAGATTATTTTCATTCAGATGACATGGGTTCCTTTTTCGATTTTGACTTTGTAGATCCCAGGCTTTTTTTTGTATTCATGGGAGTAGGCCTGGCTGATTTGTTCATTCAGTTCTTTGAGTTCGTCTTGTTTGATGAGATTGATGGTGCATCCCCCGAAACCGCCTCCCATCATTCGAGAGCCCAGCACACCGGACTGATTGCGTGTGTATTCCACTAAAAAATCAAGCTCCGGACAGCTCACTTCATATTCTTTTTGAAGTCCGTAATGGGTCTGGTACATCTTGTTTCCAAAGGACTCCAGGTCCCGGATTTCCAGATCCCTGCAGGCAGACAGCAGTCTCTCGTTCTCTTCGACAACATAATGACAGCGTTTGTAGAGAACCGGGTCCATACGGGTCTTAGATGAATTCAGCATTTCAGATGTGATATCTCTCAGGCTTCGGATATGCGGATGATGTTGTTTCAAAAAACGAACACCTTCTTCACATTGGTTTCTGCGTCTGTTGTATTCAGAGGAAGCCAGAGAATGAGAGACGCGAGTATCATACAGCACAAGACAGACTCCTTTGAATTCAAAAGGATAATATTCATGTTCCAGAGAGCGGCAGTCGAGTTTTACGACTTTTTGAGGTTCTGCAAAAATATTGGTGAATTGATCCATAATCCCGCATTGAACACCCACGAATTCATTTTCAGCTTTTTGGGACAGCTTCACCAGGTCTAATGGAGCAAGGTCCCATTCAAAAAGAGTGTTTAAAGAAAAGGCCAATCCAGCTTCAATGGCCGCTGACGAAGACATTCCTGCACCAATGGGAATATTCCCTCCAAACACGCAGTCAAATCCCGGCACCTTCAGTCCCTGCTGATTCAGCTGGTCTATGACGCCCAGTAGATAGTGAGACCATTGGGGATTGTTTTTTTTCAAATGAGTGTTTTGGACCTCAATCTCTTCTTCCATATCCACAGATAGGATCCGGATCAAATCAAGGTTATTGGGAGAGACGGCAAAGACAATGGCTCTATCCACAGCAGCAGGAAGTACAAATCCCTCATTGTAATCCGTGTGCTCTCCAATGAGGTTCACCCTTCCCGGAGATCGGACCAGGAGAGGTTCTGTCTGGAATCTTTTTTTGAATCGATCAGATACTGTCTCTATTATTTTTTGAGTCATAGGAATGCAAACACTGAAATATCATAACAGAGGGAGAAAAGTCAAATCATCTCTTGATAATACGAAGCAAATTAGGTCAATTTTGGTTGAGATTGAGGAGGACGTGTTTGAGGGCTTTGTATTCACTGATTTGCAGTGTCTTTCTTCGTTTCCATATTTGACTCCTGTTTTTTCTATGCTTTATTGCCACTTCTTCATTGTTTTCTGTTTGCAGCATATCTGAAATCAAAGGAAAGTCTTTTTGATTCCATGAGGAAGAGATGGAATCCAGAACCATAAATAAATTATTGAGCTGGTCACACAGATGTTCGGGTTGAAGATAAAACAGGATCCGATTATGGCTGCTTTTTTTTTGATTGAGTGCTTTTCTTGCCTGAGACACACCTTCTCCCATCAATTGTGAAGATGTTTTCTTTTGGATAGGTGTGGAGATGGCTCCGTTCAGGATGACATAGGACAAATCAAAAGCAACATTCCATTCAACTATGGTTTCTTCAAGGCAAAATACAGAATGAATGCATGCTTGGAGCGAAGAAGGGACTCCCAGAAACTCATGATCAATGGTGACCGAAAAAGGAGATAGAAGATCGGATCTGAGTTTCTTAGAACAGGATGAGGTCAGGGTCTTGAGAACATTTTGGTATTCTTCAAAGTATTGAGGAGGGACTTGAGGAATTTGTCCTATCATTATCAAATGAGCCTCATTCATGTATCATATAATATGAAACAAACGAAAAATAGTCAAAATAAAATGATATAATTTATGTTTCAGTATATCTGATACATCAGCACAAATCATCAGTTATTAAAAAAAATGAACTTTGTATTTATTGCTGATTAAATGTAAAATAGTTGAAACTAAGGAGAAAAAAGAGAAAAAAATGGCAAAAAAAATAAAACAAACCAGTGAAAGACGAATTGCTTTGCTTATTGACGGGGATAATGCTAGGCCTCGATTGATTGGAAAAATACTGACCGAAGCAGGAAAACACGGGTCAGTCACGATCCGGCGTATCTATGGGGACTGGACCACTTCAAATATGAAAGGATGGAAGAGTTCTTTGAACAATGCTGCGATCCAGCCTATACAGCAGTTCAGATACACTGTAGGAAAAAATGCAACAGACAGTGCTATGATCATAGATGCTATGGATATCCTTAATAATACGCTTGTAGATGGATTCTGCATTGTGTCCAGTGACAGTGATTACACCAGGCTGGCCACCCGGATCCGTGAAGAAGGAATCTTTGTACTGGGAATCGGGAAAAAAACAACCCCTAAGGCATTCATCAATGCCTGTAATATTTTCATTTACACGGAAAACCTAGCACCAAGAACCACTCCCAAAAAAAAGAAAACAAACAAGATAACCAAAAAATCTACAGAAAAAGTCAAATCCCTGGATCCTGTCCCTCTTCTAAAGGGAGCTTTTGACATGGCTCTTCAGGAAGACGGATGGGCGAATTTAGCCACCATGGGATTTTATCTGCATCAGCTGGACCCCAGTTTTGACCCAAGGACTTATGGTTACAAACAGTTGTCCCAGCTTATAAAAGCTCATTCCAAACTGTTTGAAATGAAGTTTAAAGAAGAAGACGGGGCTACTCATGTTTATGTCAGGCTCAAGGAAAAGCCTGAATAGTTCAAGTTAGGAGGGAAGCCGTATGAACAGCAGCATTCGTCTGTTTGGTCTCATTTTAATGGGTCCTGTTATCATTTTATCGCTTGCAGGATGCAAAAAAAGTGTTTCAAAGGATTATGAAATAAAGCCTGTCCCATTCACTCAGGTCCAGGTCACGGATTCGTTTTGGCTTCCCAGGATGGAGACCAACCGGACCGTCACGATTCCGTTTGCATTCCAAAAATGCGAACAGACCGGCAGGATAGAGAACTTTGAAAAAGCCGGCGGACTCGCCAAAGGTTCATTTGAAGGGATCCGGTACAATGACTCTGATGTCTATAAGATCATGGAGGGAGCCGCCTATTCCCTGACTCTGCGACAAGATGCGGAATTGGAACAATACATGGATAAACTCATAGAAAAGATTGCTGCAGCTCAGGAACAAGACGGGTATCTGTATACAGCAAGGACGATTGACCCGGAAAAACCGCCTCCCGGTGCTGGAAAGGAGCGGTGGTCCAATCTGGGCTCCAGTCACGAGCTCTATAATGTGGGGCACATGTATGAGGCAGCGGTGGCTTATTATCAAGCCACAGGCAAAAGAAAATTCCTGGAAACAGCCCTAAAAAATGCAAATTTCATTGCCGAGATCTTTGGTCCGGACAAAAGACAAGGATTTCCAGGACATCAGGAGATCGAGATCGGTCTGGTGAAGCTTTTTCGTGTGACCGGAGAAGAAAAATTTCTCCAATTGGCCAAATTTTTTTTAGACCAAAGAGGCCGGATCGAACACACCAAAAAATTTCCAGAGGATTCCCCGTTTTCCATTTATAATAAAGACTGGTATCTCCAGGCCCACAAACCGGTCATTGAACAGCAAGAGGCTGTGGGTCATGTGGTCCGGGGCATGTACATGTTTTCAGGAATGGCTGATGTAGCAGCTCTAACCGGAGATGAGGATTTTATTCAGGCCATTGACCGGATTTGGGACAATGTTGTCTCCAAAAAGATTTATATCACCGGAGGAGTGGGAGCCAGCCGGAGAGGAGAATCTTTTGGAGAGAATTATGTGCTTCCCAACAGAACAGCTTACAATGAAACCTGTGCTGCGATCGGAAATATATTCTGGAATCACCGACTTTTTTTGCTGCACGGTCAAGCTAAGTATATGGATGTGCTGGAGCGAACTCTGTACAATGGATTCTTATCCGGAATTTCTTTGAGCGGAGATCGATTCTTTTATCCCAATCCTTTAGAGTCAGACGGTGAGTACAAATTCAATCAGGGAGAAGCCACTCGAAAACCATGGTTTGACTGTGCGTGCTGTCCCGGCAATATCTCCCGTTTCCTTCCTTCGTTTCCCGGTTATGTGTATGCACAGACGCAGGATTCTATCTTTGTCAATCTCTATGTGGGAAACAAAGTTGTTCTCGAGAGAGACAAAAAAAACAAGGTCCGGATCACCCAAGAAACTCATTATCCCTGGGAGGGATATATCAAAATCACTCTGGAACCAGAAAAACCAGATGAGTTTGCCATGCACTTAAGAATTCCCGGATGGGCGCGGAATGAAGCTGTTCCCGGCTCTCTGTATTCTTTTGTTCAGATCACAGAGGAAGTCCCTGTTTTGAAAGTCAACGGAGAACAAGTGGAATTGGATGGGGATGCAGGATATGCCCGGATCTCTAAGACTTGGGAAAAAGGAGATGTCATTGAACTGGAACTTCCCATGCCTGTAAGACAGATCGCTGCCCATGAAAAAGTTGAGGCAGACAGAGGAAAAGTCGCGTTTCAAAGAGGTCCTTTGCTGTTTTGTTTTGAAGGAGTGGACAATAACGGACATGTGCTTGACCGTATGATCAAACAGGATGCGGATTTCCACGTAGAGTTCAAACCGGATTTGCTGAACGGAGTTCCCACCATCAGAACGCAAGATCGCAACAGTGAACCCTTGATTGCCGTCCCTTATTATGCCTGGTCTCACAGGGGAGTGGGGGAGATGGCAGTGTGGATGAAAATAGAATAGCAGCCAAGTGACTGTACTGGTAACCGGAGCATCCGGACACATCGGAGCAAATCTCACCAGAGAACTGCTCAGACAAAAAAGACCCACCCGTGTTCTCATCCATAATGACGCCAGAGGAGTAAAAGGCCTGGACTTGGAAATCAAAAAAGGAGACATTTTGGATTATCCCAGTTTGATCCGGGCCGTTAAAGGCTGTGATGTGGTCTATCATCTGGCAGCAAGAATTTCCATTGTGGGTGACCGGAAAGGTCAGGTGCGTCAGACCAATGTCAGAGGGACTCAAAATATAATCAAAGCATGCCTTCAGAACCGGGTCAAGCGCCTGGTCCATTTCAGTTCTATTCATGCCTACTGTGCCTTTCCATTGGACCAACCCATAGATGAAACCCGGCCTTTTTCTGATTCCAGCTCTCCTGTGTATGACTGTTCCAAAGCAGACGGTACAAAAGAGATCCTGGAAGCTGCAAAGACAGGACTGGATGCTGTGGTCATCTCACCAACCGCTGTGATCGGTCCGAACGATTTTGGGCCGTCACGAATGGGGAAGGTCTTGATGAAGCTGTATCATCAGAAATTCATTGCCTTGATCAATGGGGGATATGACTGGGTGGATGTCCGTGATGTGGTCAGAGGAGCGCTTCGGGCTGAAAAAGAGGCGGAATCCGGCAGTCAATTCATTCTTTCCGGACACTGGCGTTCCATCCTTCAGATTGCTGAGATAGTGAGAGAATTGAGAGGAATCAAGCCCCCTCGTTTCACAGCACCCATATGGATGGCCCGCCTGGCAGCTCCTTTTTCTGAACTCTGGGCCCGGATCCGTAAAACAAATCCTCTGTTGACCACAGAAGCGTTGAAAGCGCTTGAAACACACCGTTTCATCTGCCGCACCCAGGCTGAGGATTCACTGGACTATCACCCGCGGCCTCTTAAACAGACCATTCAGGACACACTGGAATGGTTTGATAACAAGGGGATGCTGGATTGAAAGAAGCCCTTTGGTTCCATTGGATCTTATTGATCTGGACCGGACTGGCTGTTGCGGTTTGTGTGGTTCTTTTGTTTTTAAACGCTCCCTATGGTCGGTATACCCGGAGAGGATGGGGACACACCATCAATCCCAAATGGGGATGGTTCCTTATGGAATCTCCGTCCCTGGTTTTGCCTTTGGTCTTTTTTTTCACCAGTTCCAGGCCCCAGGACATCACTGCTGTTCTCTTTTTAGCCATGTGGGAAGCTCATTATATTCAGCGGACTCTGGTCTTTCCATTGGTGATGAAAAAAAGTCCTTATCAGATGCCTCTTCTGGTTATGTTTCTAGCACTTTTTTTCAATATCATCAACAGCAGTCTTAACAGCCGCTATCTGTTTGTTCTGGCACAACCCTATGGAATCGATTGGCTTCTGGATTGGCGGTTCATTGGAGGCGCTGTTCTTTTCTTTAGCGGCTTAGTTATTAACATCCACTCAGACAGCATCCTCAGGAGCCTGAGAAAACCCGGTGAAACTGCTTATAAAGTCCCGCAAAAAGGACTTTTCCGATATGTCTCTTCACCCAATTATTTTGGTGAGATCATGGAATGGTTTGGCTGGGCAGTGGCCACCTGGTCCCTTCCGGGAGCTGCATTTGCCCTGTGGACTGTGGCCAACCTCGCACCCCGGGCTCTGGCCAATCACAGGTGGTATCAGAAGACATTTTCCCATTATCCTCCAAAGAGAAAAGCTTTGATTCCTTTTCTATTCTAGATTTTTCTATTTCTGCTCGATGAGCTCCGGTTCACCCAAACCTATTTTTTTCAAGGGCATGAGCTGAGTTTGGGCATCTCCCACCACCACAAACACCATTTGCTCAGGCCGGATGTATTTTTGTGCCAGCTCTTTGATTCTCTCTTGAGTCATCTCTTCCACAATATCCTCACGCTGTTTGACATAGTCATCCGGAAGTCCGTATGCGGCAATATTGTCCAGCATTCCCAATAGCGCTCGGTATGTTTCAAACCTCATGGCATTGGATTTGATCAGTGAATTCTTGGTGAACTCCAAATCTTCCTCAGAGATGCCATCTCTGTATTGTTTCATTTGGTTTTTAAAAATCTGTACAGACTCAAAAGTGGCCTGTGAATGCACAGAGGATGAAGCAGAAAAAGTTCCAGTGTACATTCCAGCTGAAAATCCGGAATGGGCTCCGTAAGTGTATCCTTTTTCTTCTCTGAGAATCATGTTGAGAAAACTGTTGAAGCTTCCGCCCAATTTGTAGTTCATCACGGTTGCTGGATAATAGTCAGGGTGGTTATAAGGCACAGCCACACTCCCGATCCGGATGACAGACTGCCGGGCTCCGGGAACATCCACAAAATAGATTTTGGCTGTCTCGGGCATAGAGGGTTTTTCAAATTCAGGAAAAGAGATTCCTTTGGCCGGCCATTCCGTTTCCAAATCCTCAAGGCTATCCATGACCTCCTGTTGAGACAGGTCTCCCACCACACTCATGTAAGAGACGGAGGGAGAGAAATTTTGCTGGTAATAATTTTTAAGATCATCGGTGGAGATGGCTTGAATGGACTCAGCAGTGCCGTTGACCGGTTTGCTGAAGATATGGTCATCTCCGTAGACCAGCTGGTTGAACACGTTCATGGCAATATAAGGAGGATTGGCTTTGTTTCGATTGATCCTTTCAATGGTTTCCTGTTTGATCCGGCTGAATTCTTTCTCATCCCAGCGGGGCTGGAGCAGGATTTCATGGATCAGATCCACCACTTCGGAGAATTTATCCGCCAGAGAATTGGCCCGAATGGTGATGTCTTCTCTTCCTGCATAGATGGAGATATTGGCTCCCAGGTTGTCAATGGCTTCTTCCAGTTCGACCGGTGTTTTGCTTTGTGTCCCTTCCATCATCAAACGGCCCACCAGATAAGCGGTCCCTGGTTTATCCATGGGATCCAGGTAATGACCTCCCTGAATTGTGATGGAGAAATGCACAATGGGCAACTCTGTGTGTTCAATGCCCAGCACGTTCATCTCATTGGCCAGGTCATGTTTCCACACAGGCGGGATGGAAACTTCGGGGACAGGACCCAATTCCGGTTCCTGACTTCGGTCAAAAGAGGATTCGACCTGTTCGATTTTAATCTCTTCCTGGCCTGGTTCAGGTGGTTTGACTTCAGGGGCTTCTTTGATCACGGGGAATGCTTCAGCTTCATCCAGCACCAAATCAGTTTTTCCTTTGGGCACAAAATTGGTCATCACATAGGGTTTGTCTTTAATGTATTTTTCATAAACCCTCATGATATCATCTTTGGTCACAGCCAGGGTTTTTTCCAGATACTTTGTCAGATAATCCGGTGAACCCGCATATTCATTGTACCGGGCCAGCTGAAAAGACTTGATCAGCACACTGGAGAGGCCGTTGTAAAAACTGGTTTCTGTGGTGTTTTTAAGACGCTGGAGGTCCTCTTCAGTGAAACCGTCTTTTTCAAATCTTTGAAAAGATTCAAAAATAGCTTGTTTGACTTTAGAGAGGTCCATATTTGGAAATGTGCGGATCCGAAAACGGAATTCTCCGGCGATCTCATTGCTCATCTGATATCCGGATATTGAAGGAGCTAATTTTTTCTCCTCCACAATGACTTTATAAAACGGAGCTTTTTTGCCGCTGGTCAGCAGTTGTCCTAGATATGACAGGGCATAGGAATCCGGATGAAACTGCTCCACAGTAGGGAACACCATAGTGAGTTCCGGGGATTTGGCAAAATTGTCTTCATAGTAGGCGGTCTTGGTCTCTTCCAAAGAGACAGGCATGGGCTCAGGATCTGTGATCTCATGAGGGGATGGAATTTCCCCGAAGTACTTTTCAATCCACTCTTTGGTCTGTTTCCGGTCATAATCTCCAGCCACCACTAGCGTGGCATTATTGGGCCTATACCATTTCTTGTGGAATTCATGGACATCTTTGAGAGTGCCATTGGCCAGGTCTTCCATGGAGCCGATGACCTGCCATGAATAGGGATGGCCTTCCGGATACAGAAGTTTTCCCAAAATAAAACTGGTGTGTCCATAAGGACGGTTGTCCACCATCTGCCGCTTTTCGTTCATCACCACACTCTGCTGATTGGCAAACGCTTCCTGGGTTATTTTGCTCCGCAGAAAACCCAATCGATCTGATTCCAGCCACAAAACCATTTCCAATGCATTTTTTGGCACCACTTCAAAGTACACAGTGCCGTCATTGCTGGTTCCGCCATTAAGGGTTCCTCCTGCATTCTGGATCTTTTTAAAAAATTGATCCTGTCCCACATGTTCGGATTCCTGGAACATCATGTGTTCGAATAGGTGAGCAAATCCGGTCTTTCCCACTTCTTCTCGATTGGATCCCACATGATACTGGATAGCCACAGCCACGATGGGATCTGACTTGTCTTCATGGAGGATGACATTCAGTCCATTATCCAAGGTGTACTGTTCATAATCGATCTCAAGTGCTGATTCAGATGTTTTTGTTCCCTGACAAGAGGGGAGAATCAACAGGGCGGTTAAAAAAAGTACGGATAAGAGTTTAATTCGGTTGATCATAAAAACCTCCTTTGTGATTTTATTTAAAAGTGAATGATATGTCATTTGTGAATCCATTGGGCCATTTTACGGATATACAGAGGATCAGTGCCGCAGCAGCCCCCAATGATATCCGCACCGTTTTGGATGATTTTTTTTGCGTATTTGACGTAATCCTGAGCAGATTGAGTGTATTTGATCTGTCCGTTTGAATTCACCTTGGGTTGTCCGGCATTGGCCTGTGCGATGAGGGGGAGAGAGGTCTTTTCTTTCATGGTTTGAACCAACTGTGCCATTTCTTTGCTGTCCAGAGTGCAGTTGGCTCCTGTGCCGGAAATCTCATGGCTTTCAAGCTCTGTGATGCACTCAGAGACAGAATTTCCCATTTCTGTAAAGTATCCCCTTGGTGTGCCCTTAAACGTCATGGTGACAAGAATAGGGAGCTGACAGGCTTTTTGAGCTCCCTGAACAGCACTCACAGCTTCTCTCAGGTCATACTGCGTCTCGATGAGGATGAAATCCACCCCGCCCTCTGAGAGGCCCTGGCATTGGGTAAAAAAAGCATCAATGAATTCATGTTCGGTGTATTTTCCGTAAGGTTCCAGAAATTTGCCGGTGGGTCCTATGCTTCCTCCCACAAATTTGTGTTCGGGCTTGATATCACAGGCAAGCTCAGCAGCTTTTTTGTTCAATTCATAGCATTGATCTTCAAGTCCGTAAGAACCCAGTTTGATTTTGTTTCCTCCAAAACTGTTGGTCAGCACCGCATCAGATCCGGCATCAAAATAACGCTGATGAATGCTTTTGATGATCTCTGGTTTGTCCACATTCCAGGATTCAGGAGGCAATCCGCTGGTGAATCCTTTTTTGATCAGTTCTGATCCCATGCCGCCGTCCAGAAGCACAGTTCTTTGTTTGGTGAGTTTGAGTAATGATTGACTCATTATGACTTTTGTAAATCCAAGGTGATAAGATGATAATCGGGGAGTCTGAAAAAGTCAATAAATGGATTGAAAGGCCATAATGTTATAAAATGATATCCTGTCTGTAAAATGGATCAAAAAAAAGAATATCCCAAGCCCAAGGTTCTGTTGCACATCTGCTGCGGTCCGGATTCCACAGCGGTTTATGAACGATTAGAGTCTCAATATAAAGTCATAGGATATTTTCACAATCCCAATATCTATCCAAAAAAAGAATATGGGAAACGGGCTCTGGCTGCACTCGAAGCAGGAAACACATTGGGATTTCATGTGGTCATCCCTGAATACAATCCTGAAGAATGGCTCAAAGCGGTTAAAGGGCTGGAGAAGGAGCCGGAAGGAGGGAAGCGTTGTGAAAAGTGCTTCAGGCACAACCTGGAAGCCACAGCCCAAAAAGCTCTGGAGCTGGGGATTTCTTTTTTCACCACCACGTTGACCATTTCTCCTCATAAGTCATCAGATACCATTTTTAAGATCGGAAGAGGACTGAGTGAGGAATACGGGATCGTGTTTCTGGATATAGATTTTAAGAAAAAGGACGGATTTAAGCGCAGTGTGAAGATGTCCAAACACGTGGGGCTTTACAGGCAGAAATACTGCGGATGTGAGTATTCTAAGGATTGAAAAGAAGCATGTTTGAAAGCATTTATCACATATCAAAAATGGATTGCCCTTCAGAGGCGAATCTCATTCGAATGAAGCTGGAAGGCATGTCTTTTATAAAAAGGCTTGATTTTGACATTGAGAACAGAAAACTTATGGTATTTCATACAAAAAAAGACAGAAGAATTGAAGACCGCCTGAAACAACTCAATCTGAATACAGAATTTATGGGAACCCGTATTGTGCAAATAGATGAGCGGGGAACAGAAGGCCCACACATTCAATCCAAAGTCCTTTGGACTGTTTTGTTCATTAACTTTGGATTTTTTATCATTGAGATGACCACAGGGCTGATTTCAAAATCCATGGGTTTGGTTGCGGATTCCCTGGATATGCTGGCAGATGCTTTTGTGTATGCATTGGGATTATGGGCTGTGGGATCCATGACTGTCCGCAAGAAAAAGGTGGCCCGGCTCAGTGGATACTTTCAATTGGCGTTAGCCCTTTTAGGGATCGTTGAAGTGATCAGAAGGTTTATCGGGCTTGAAGCCATGCCCGATTTTCGTGTGATGATTGTGGTTTCCATAGCGGCGTTAACTGCCAATTTTTTTTGCTTGTATTTGCTCCGCAAATCAAAAAGCAATGAAGCGCACATGAAAGCAAGTATGATATTCACCTCCAATGATGTGATCATCAATGCCGGTGTGATCCTGGCAGGGATTCTGGTCCTTTGGACCCGCTCAAAATATCCGGATTTGATCATTGGGGCCCTTGTTTTTATGATTGTAGTGAGAGGTGCCTTCAGGATCTTAAAGCTAGGAAAATAAAGTCTGATAAACAACCATGGAACATCCACCTAAAGATGAGTTTGCTCATAATTTTGATTATTCTCTGGGCAGCCTGGAACTTGTTCCAAGATGCCATCAGTTTAGCCTTGGATGCTGTGCCCAAGCACATTGACATCGAAGAGGTGCGCGGATTTCTTCTGTCTCAACCGGGTGTGGAAAGAATCCATGACCTGCATATTTGGGCTTTGAGCACCTCTCAGGTGGCGCTGACCGCCCATCTGATCATGTCCCAGGGACATGACCAGGAATTCATTCTCAATTTGCAAAACGCGTTCAGACAAAAATTTAAAATCAACCACACCACTTTTCAAATCGAAGACAGGGACATGGAAGAGGGTTGTGAGACAAACTGTGAATAGATCTTATTGGTTTTTATTGATAGGAATGCCGTAAGGGCCGTCCAAGAGCACTGCGATTTCAGGATTTTGAATGCCTCGGCTTTGAAGATTATTGAGGGCCCAGAAAACCGATTGTTGTGTGAGCTGTTTTAAAGAGCGTGCTTCAGGCGCCAGGATCCGGGCATCCCTGCCAGGAAGCCATGAGAAATCAGATTTTGGGATCTCCTGAGTGCAGTAGAGGAGATGATCAAAGGGAATTTTTTCAAAAAGACGCGCCCACATCTGGGCTTCCCACTGTTCAGGTACAAAGGTCCATAGAGGATCTGTGATCTGTTTGACAAACTGCTGTGCGCCTTTTTCTCTCAGGTGTCGAATCATCTTTTTGTACAATGCCCCTCCCACAGGATCTGTATCCGTATGCTGTGATGCCAGCACACACAATCCGGAATCTTTGATTATCGAAGAACACACTACAGCTGCTTTGGCTGCCTGGTAATGATTGACTCCCACATATCCGGTATGTGTGATCACAATGTCGTATTTTTTATCAATGGGAATGGATGCGTATTCTTTGACGGATTCAAAAGCTTTCAAATGCGCTTGTTCCAGATCTCCGGCAAAAATCCCTGTTAACCTGTAACTGGAATCCAGTGTGACATTTACGATCATGTCGCATCCAGCCATTTGCGCGACCCGGAGGGCTTCTTCATGAACCGGATTTCCTCTCAACACCAGATCTCTGGCCAAAGGAGAGGAGAGGATGGGGCCGCTGTGGAGAAGATAGGTGGAATCCTCAGAAATGATGCCTGGACAGATGGATTTTCGTCCTCCGGAAACTCCGGCCATAAAATGACTTTCCACCAGACCCGTGCAGATCTTGATATCGCTTTGGACATAGGAGCGGTTTAAAAGGATTTCGCCCCCCAGATCTGTTTTCCCCACACTCATGAGCTGATCTTTATTTCTGCAGTCATGGTTGACAATGTCAATGCCCAGTTCAAAAATCCGCGGATCTAAAAATTTTCTGAGTTCTTGTTCGCTCATTGGCCGGTGCGTTCCTGTGGCTACCAGAATCTTTATCCGGGAGGAGGGGAGGCCCGCCTCTCTCATTTGATGTATTATAGGAAACAGGATCCCCTGTTTTCCTTTGTAAGGAACAGGTCGGGTGCTGTCTGATATGACCACCACAGCCGCGGCTCTGGGATTGTCTTTGAGCTTTGTCCGGATCAGATCTGATAGCGGAGGGCTTCCAATAGGGCGGGACAGGGCTTTGTTGATCTCCTGTTCAGGATGTTCAATCAAAACCGCTTTTCCCATCTCAAAAAGATCAGAGTGCTCAGGTACCTTAATGGAAAAGCGGCTTCTTCCCAGGTTAAAATGGACACGTCTCATCCTCCAAATGATATCCTATATCAGAATAAATTCAATGATTTCGTGAAAATCCTCTCTTTTTATAGTACATATATGTAAAGGTCTTATGAAAAAACCATATAAGCCCATAGGTTTACTCGGAAGTATCACCCGTGATGTGATCTCCTTCTCTTCAGGAAAAGTGAATAAAGGATTGGGAGGAGTCCTTTATCCAGCCTCTGTGCTGTGCGGTCTTCAAAAAAATGTCTGTCTGATGACCAATATGGCCGAGGATTTGGCTTCAGATGTGTTCCGGATGGTCCAATGCTGGCCCACAATGCAGCTTTCAGAGATCAAAAGAGTCTCAGGTCCCGGGAACAGAGTGCATCTCTTTTACCCTGAACAGGGGGAACGACAAGAGGTTCTGAAGTCTGCGGTCCCGCCGCTTAAGCCGGAAAGGATCATAAACAGACTTCCTGGTCTTGATTTTCTGGTTCTTCTGATGATTTCAGGTTTGGATATCACTCTCAAAAATTGGAATAAGATTAAGAAAAAAGCCAAATGCCCTTTGTGGATGGATGTTCATTCCCTGGCTCTGTCTCCAGAACTGGGACAGATCAGAAAATACACCTCCATTGAAAACTGGCCCGAGTGGGTGAGTGGTGTGGACTATGTGCAGGCAAACCAAAAAGAAGCTGCTTCCATGATGGGTCATCCTGAAAGAAATCCGGATGAAGAGGAGCTTTCTTTTTTCGGGCAATCTGTGCTCAAACAGGGAGTCAAAGCTGTGTTCATCACTTTAGGTGAAAAAGGGATTCTGGTGATCAGTCCTGAAGGGAATCGAATGATGCGCTCAGATGAAAACAGTGATGTGGTGGACACCACAGGATGCGGAGATGTGTTTTGCGGGGCTGCAGCTTCCGTTTTAGCGGAGGGACGGAAAGTCACTGATGCGGTTCGGTTTGGCCTGAAATTGGCTTCCAGAGCAGCAGGGAGAGCAGGGATACAGGATACCTATCAAATGGCACAGGAATTTTTAAAATCATGAAAGAGAGGTTCCTATGATCAAAGGCATACTTTTGAAAAACAGGAGAGGTTTGTTTTGTCTGTTTGTGATTCTGTTGTTTCTTTCCAGCTGCGTCCGAGAGCCGCTCAAGCCCAGCCTCACGCTTTCGGATTCCGGTATGAGATGGGCTCATAACACATTGAAAAAATTGACGTTAGAGGAGAAAATCGCGCAAATGATCTCCTGCCGGTTTCGGGGCCATTTTCACAACCTGGACAGCGATGTCATAAACAGGCTGGAATATCTGGTCAAAGAACAGAAAGTGGGCGGAATGATCATTTTTGGAGGAGAGGCATTTGAATCCGCTTATTTGATCAACAGGCTTCAAGAGAAGTCCGCAGTGCCCCTTATCATTGCATCGGATTTGGAGAGGGGACTGGGCAATCAGATCAATGGAGCCACTCTGTTTCCGCCATTGATGTCACTAGGCGCAGCCGGTTCTAAAGAGCTGGCCTATCAGATGGGCAAAGTTACAGCTCTGGAAGCCAGGGCTGTGGGCATCCACATCACTTACGCACCGGTTGTGGATGTGAATATCAATCCTCAAAATCCCATTATCAACACCCGCTCTCTGGGTGAGGACCCGGGTGAAGTGGGCCGCCTGGCTGCAGCATTCATCAGGGGATGTCAGGATAACGGGCTCATCGCCACAGCCAAACATTTCCCGGGCCACGGAGATACAGCTGTGGATTCTCACACAGAGCTTCCTGTGGTGAATACGGGGCTTGAGAGATTGAACCATGTAGAGCTCTATCCATTCAGAAAAGCCATTGAAGCCGGGGTTCTTTCTGTGATGACGGCTCATATCCAGATTCCTGTGCTGGACCCCACACCTGACCTTCCAGCCACTCTCTCTCCTGCTGTCATCACAGAGCATTTGAGAAAAAAGCTGGGTTTCCAAGGACTCATTGTCACAGATGCCATGGAGATGGGAGGAGTAACCACTTTGTTTACTCCAGAGGAGGCTTGCATCAAAGCGGTCCGGGCAGGAGTGGACTGTCTTCTTCTGCCCCTGGAGAAAGAAAAGGTCATGGATGCTCTGGTCCAGGAAGTGCGGTCCGGAAGGATTCCTGAGTCCAGGATCAATGAATCAGTGCTCAGGATTCTCAGAGCTAAGGCCAAACTGGGGCTTCACAAACAAAAATTGGTGGATATGCAGGCTTTGCCCAGGGTGTTGGCTTCCAAAGAGCACCTGGTACAGGCCCAAAAGACCTTTGAGGCCTCAGTGACTTTAGTGAAAAACAGGAAGAACCTGGTGCCTGTCTTGTGTGAGACAAAGAGGATCGCTGTTTTTTCCCTCAGCAGCGACAAAGGGGGCTTTTTTGCCGGACAGCCTTTCACCAATGAAGTCACAAAGAGGTGTGAGGAGGTCTTTGAGTTTTATGCCGAGCCTTTGACCGGAGATGAATTCATTTCGCAGGCAGTGAAACAATCCGATGATGCGGATGTGCGCATCATCACGCTGTTCTCCAGGTTGTATTCAGGAAAAGGAAATGTGGGGCTGAATCAGCGTCATATTCAGCTCATCAATAAATTGGCTGAGGATGAGGTCCCGCTGGTGGTGATATCATTCGGAAGCCCTTACTTTCTCAAGCACTTCCCGGATGTAGACACTTATATCTGTGCATACCGAAGAGCACCCCTGGCACAACAAGCAGCAGCCAAAGCTGTGTTTGGAGAAATCGGTTTCCGCGGTCATCTTCCTGTATCCATCCCCGGTCTTTATAAAGTGGGGCATGGGATCATGCTTGAAAAAAAGATCCAATTTGAACATAATGATGAAACCTGATTTTTTATGATTTTTTTGTATAAAGTCCATGGGAAGAAAGGATCAATCTCAAATGAAAGAAGCTTTGGTTTGTGGTGCCGGCGGATTTATCGGAAGTCATCTGGTCAAAAAGCTTAAAAAAGAAGGTTACTGGGTCAGAGGCGTGGACTTGAAAAAACCTGAATTTTCTGAAACTGAAGCAGATGAGTTCATGCTGCTTGATTTGAGAGAGCCTGAGAACTGTGAGAGGGCAGTTCTATCCCGCCGGCAGAAGCCTTTTGAGGAGGTGTATCAATTGGCCGCAGATATGGGGGGCATGGGATATATTGATTCAGCAGAATGCGACATCATGAGAAATTCTGCACTGATCAACATCCACATGATCCATTCCAGTGCCAATGCCGGAGTGAAGGGCTACTTTTTTTCCTCATCAGCTTGTGTGTACAGGGATATGCAAGCGGATGAAGATGAACTGTCCGAAGAGGATGCCTATCCGGCTTTCCCGGATAATGAATACGGATGGGAGAAACTTTACGCCGAGCGCATGGCTATGGCTTATGCAAGAAGATATGACATTAAAGTGAGGATTGCCCGGTTTCAGAACTGCTATGGCCCGGAAGGCACCTGGCGCGGAGGCAGGGAAAAAGCTCCGGCAGCTTTGTGTCGGAAAATCGCAGAGGCGGAAAATGGGGGAGAGGTGGAGGTTTGGGGAGACGGGACAGCTGTGAGGGCTTACACTTACATTGATGATCTAGCTGAAGGAATCTTTCTCTTGATGCATTCAGATCTTGAGAACGGAGTCAATATTGGGCGTCAGGAATATGTGACCGTAGATGAACTGGTCCAGACCATAGCTGAAGTGGCAGAAAAAGACGTTAAAATCAAACATGTGAAAGGACCTGTTGGAGTGATGGCCAGATATTTTAAAAAAGACCGGATCCGTTCTCTTGGCTGGGAATCCGAATTTTCACTCAAAGACGGGATCAAACGTACCTATCCCTGGATCAAAGAACAGGTCGCAAAATATGGATAAGTCTATTAATATCAATAATATAAATAAATAGGGCCATCGCATTCATTAATGATCAAATGGAGGAGATCATGAAAAAAAACATGGGAGTGATTGACCGCATCATCCGAGCTGTTTTGGCACTGGTTGTTGTTGTCTTGTATTTGACAAACCAGATCAGCGGGACAGCAGCGATTGTTCTAGGGATTGTTGCTGTTATTTTTCTGCTGACCAGTTTGGTTGGATTGTGTCCGCTTTATCTTCCGTTCAAGATTTCAACAAAGAAAAAGGAAAAAAGCGCATAATCATTTGTCATTTTTTATTTGATCCACTTGAGGGAAAAAAGGATGCGGATGGATATTGCTAAAAGCCAGAGTCTGACCAGGGGACTGGTATCTATGAGTCCTGCGGTGCCCGGATTGTGAGGAAATGTATAGAGATTGAATGCCAATCCTAAAGCACTGATAAGGATTCCGGGCCATCCGAATATTTTCTCAAGTTTTGGA
>WJMT01000044.1 GCA_014727835.1 Candidatus Aminicenantota bacterium
CCTTATCCAGATCGCCGGCGATCTCTTCAGTGGTCAAGTTGAAATCAGCTTTGACTCTTCGGGTCATCTCATCTACCATAGCAAAAATACTCTCTTCTCCTTTTCCCTCCACCCTCTCCGAACCGATGGTCTTTCCGGACCTGATATCCTGAAGCGTGTATTCGATCCGAAAGGTCTCTCCGGCACTGGACAGAGTTCCCTGCAGGATGTGATTGACCTTCCCCTCTTCCGCCACTTTCCTCAGATCCTCAAATCCATAAGTGCTGGCCTTCAGAAGATCCAGTTTTTTCAGGATGCTGAAGAGACGATCCCGGCTCAATACATGGATAAGCTGGGATTGAGACAGGTCAGTGATGATGGAATCTGAAAGAGCGCTTCTCCAGATATCAAAGTTTTCTTCTCCGGTGTTGTTTTTAAAATACATCACAGCCAGTGATGGTTTGCCGGAAAGGGGAGGCGGAACAGCTTGTTTTGAAGGCAGAATGATCCAAACCACTACAGCAACAAGAGCAAGAGCCAGCACCACAAGAGCGGGCACAAAGAGTTTTTTCAGGCCAAGAGTCACGGTGATTTCACGCGAGGTGAGGGGCTTTTTTTTGGGCACAATCCTGTCAGTGGTGGGAAGGCCTTTTTCAATTTTATCCAGTTCCGAGCACAGCTCTTCTGCGCTTTGATATCGGGCGTTCCGGTCCTTTTCCAAACATCTGAGAATCACCCGGTTGAGGTCATCCGGAATTTGTGGGTTTAATTCTCTGGGCTCTTTGGGGGCCTCGCTTTTCTGCTTCACTCCCACAGCAAAAGGAGTGTCTGCTTCAAACGGGAGCTTTCCGGTGGTCATTTCATAGAGCACAACACCCAGTGAATAAATATCCGACCACTGGTCCACATCCTTAGCCTCCACCTGTTCCGGTGACATATACTCTGGGGTGCCGATCATCACACCGCGTCCAGTCAGACCCTTGCTCTGGACCGAGCGGGCAATGCCAAAGTCCATGATCCGGACATTTCCCTCCTTGTCGATCATGATGTTGCTGGGCTTGAGATCCCGGTGAACCACACCGAGCTTGTGTGCTTCAGCCAGTCCCTCACACACCTGCTTGGCAATGGAAAGGCTTCGTGCTGTGCTCAATGGAGCCGCCCTTTTGATAAAGCTTTTCAAGTCTTCACCCTTCACATACTCCATGGTGATGTAGTAGTGGCCCTTCTCTTCACCCAAGTGATGCATGCGGCAGACGCTCTTGTGGGTGATTTGATGGGCAATGGTCAGCTCGCGGGCAAAGCGCTCAATGGTGTTTTGGTCTGAGGAGATATGCGGATTGACGAATTTGAAGGCCAGCTCCTCTTTGGTCTTTTTATCCTCCACCCTGTAAACCCGGCCCATTCCGCCGTGTCCCAGCTCTTCAATGACCTCGTATCTGTTGGCAAAAACTGTGCCCCTCTTCAGTTTCAATGATGTGGATTCCGCAGTCTTGGTGTGGGCAATGGGCATATCGTCAGCCACATCCAGCTGGACCCCGCACATGATGCAGGTCCTGGCCCCAGAAGGATTTTCAGCCTGACATTTTGGACAGACGTTAATCATACCTTTTCCCTCACAGTAATTTCCTGCCCATCATACATATAAAAATTCTATTGAGTCAATATAAAATACAGGGACACAATACCTATTTACCATATTTCTTACTGTTTTTTCAATCCGGCCAGTCTCTCTCTGGCATCTTTCACCTCAGCCAATCCCGGGTCCGCATCCTTCCACAGCTCTAAGAACCTCTCATAATATTCCACAGCTCCATCCGCATCGCCCTCCTCCTCATAAATCCTTCCCAGCCAGTAAAGACTTCGCGCATAGATATCTCCCATGTAGAGCTTGCCCATGTTAAAGGTCAATATCTTCTCATATTCCTCCCTGGCTCTTTTCAGGTCCCCGGATTCGTAATAGGCTGAAGCCAGAGGCTCGGAAAAATTAGCTTGGTCTTGAGAAAACGGAGACATCCCATTTTCGTAAGGAAGCAGAGAAACAGCTTCCTTAAAATAATCAATGGCTTTGTCAATATTTTTTCTTTTTAATTCAATAAGCCCCAGTAAATGATGAGCATACCGGATGTCTTTTTTATTGGTGCCTTTCTCAACTAATTCTTTGATATCATCGGCAGCTTTCTGTGCCCCATCAATGGAATCCATTATCAAAAACGCCCTCCCTTTATAATAAAGCGTACGTCTCTGCCATTTCATAGAGGCTTCTGACTCTGGAGCGATCTCCCATGCCGCTTCACACTCCTTTAAAGCCTCTTCAGACTGTTTGGACTTGAGATAGCTGTAAGCCCGCCAAACATGGAAACAGACTCTCCACCAGTTATCTCCGAGCTTATCTGCCAGATGCAGTCCCTGTTCATAGTGCTGTAAGCCGTTCTTGAATTTTCCCCTCAAAATGTACGAATTGCCCAGCACAATTCGGGTGTACATATGATACCCCAGTTCCTTAGTCTCCAGCACCTTAAGATACTGCTCTTCGGCCTTATCAAAATCTTCTTTGCCTACATAGACATTCCCCTTCGCGATGTAAACCATGATGTTATCCGGATTAAGGGACTGGGCTTTATTCGCTTCAATCATAGCAAGATCGTAGTCGCCCTGGAATAAATAGTTCCATGACAGCTCAAGCCGGATCATAAGGCTGTCGCCAATATCCTGAATATATGCTTGCAGCACTTTTCCGGCAGTTTCATACTCTCCCTTGGCTCTGTAGGGCTCTGCGATATTGATATACGGGAAAAAAGATTCATCTTTAGATCGAATCTGGAAAAGATAGCACTCCATGGCTTTGTCCCACTGTTCTGTCGTAATGTAGAGAACCCCAAGGTTGGTTCTGGCGATGGTATCTTCAGGGTATAGCTCAATGTGCTTGTTATACGCTTCAATAGCCTTGTCATAGGTGGCCTCTGAACTTTTATAGAATTCAGCTTCGATAAGATAGCGCTCTCTGTCGGACAGCCGGTCTTTAAGGTCAAAAGCTTTCTGGATACATCTTTTTTTCTCGGCAAACAGGGCCAAATTATTGTAGGACATGGCCATGCTCCGGTAAGCCATGGCAAATTCAGGGTCCAGTTCCAGGGCTTTTTCCATGTATTGAATGTTTTTCCTGTATTCACCCCTATAATTGAATTCCCTTCCCTGGACATAATATTTAAAGGCTTGAGGAGAGCTGGTGGTGATCTTTTTGACTTCTTCATCTATGTCCCCGAATATCTCATCTTCAGAGAATTCCAGGTCTGCCTTGATCCTTTTGGTGATCTCATCCACCATGGAAAACACAGCCTGCTCGCCTTTCCCCTCCACCCGGTCTGAGCCGATGATGTTGCCTGTGCTCATGTCCTGAAGAGTGTACTCGATTCGAAACATATCCCCGGCTTTGGATAGATTTCCTTGTAAAATGTGATTCACTCCTCCCTCTGCAGCCACTGTCATCAAGTCCTCTGAAGCATAGCTTTTGGCCTCAAGAAGATTGAATTTTCTCAACAGACTGTACAATTTGTCTCCACTCAGCACATGAATGTACTTGGACTGGGACAAATCCGTGATGATGGAATCCGAAAGAGCGCTTCTCCATATATTATAGGCCTCATCACCGGTGTTGTTTTTAAAGTACATCACAGCCAGCGAGAACTTATCTGTGGTGATGGCCACAGCATCTTTGTCCGGCCGAAACAGCCATAGGGTCACAGCCACAGTGATCAGCGCCACTGCAGCCAGTGCCGGGATCAAGAGCTTTTTAACAGGGAACTGGACCGTGATCTCACGGGAAGTGAGCGGTTTTCTTCGGGGAGCTGTTTGTTCTGTGGTGGGAAGGCCTTGCTCAATTTTTGTGAGTTCTGAGCGCAGTTCTCCGGCACTCTGGTATCGAGTGTCTTTGTTCTTCCTCAGACATCTCAATATGACATCGCTCAAATCATCGGGAATCTGCGGGTTGAAATCTTTGGGGTTCTTGGGGATTTCTCCTTTGTGTTTCATGCCCACAGCAAACGGCGTGTTCGCTTCAAAGGGGAGCTGGCCTGAGATCATCTCATACAAAATAATCCCCAGCGAATAGATATCCGACCGCTGGTCCACGTCTTTGGCTTCCACCTGCTCCGGAGACATGTACTCAGGCGTGCCGATCATCACTCCCTCGCCGGTAATTCCCTTTGTCTCTAAGGAGCGGGCAATGCCGAAATCCATGATCCGGACATTGCCATCCTGATCGATCATGATGTTGTTGGATTTCAGATCGCGGTGCACCACTCCCAGTTTGTGGGCTTCTGCCAGACCGCTGCAGATCTGTTTGGCAATGGAGATGGCTTTGCCCACTGTGAGCTGGCCTGACTGCCGGATGAAGCTTTTCAGGTCCTGTCCCGGGATGAACTCCATGGTGATATAGTAACTTCCTTTGTGTTTTCCCAGGTCATACATACCGCAGATGTTTTTATGTCTGATCTTCCGGGCAGTGGTCAGTTCATTGCGGAAGCGCTCCACAGTCTTTTTATCAGCCGCGATCTCTGGCTTGATGAGCTTGAGGGCGATCTTTTCGCTGGTTTCTTTATCCAGGGCTTTGTACACCCGCCCCATGCCGCCTTTTCCCAGCTCCTCGATGATCTGAAAGCGCCCGGCAAAGGTCGTGCCTGTGGTCAATTCTTCTTTTGCGGTTTCCACAGTTTTGGTGGCTTCAACATCTTTAA
>WJMT01000045.1 GCA_014727835.1 Candidatus Aminicenantota bacterium
ATATAGAAACGGCTGAAAAACACCATAATGGGCGAGATGCTTATCAAAAGCGCTGCAAACAGAAGGGATCTGAGATGCCAATGATTTTTGAAAACGAGAAGAAAAAGTATCATGAAAGCCCCGAACAATGCAGGAACCAATCGAAGGTTTGTCTCTGACAATTGGGAAAAGTCTTTACCTGAAAGGATCCAGGCAAAAGGAAGAGTCAAGTAATAGAGGGATGGTCCGTGGTGGTCAAACCGATCGTAAGTGTATTCTCCCTTTTCCAGAAGATAACCGAATTTGACGGCCTGGTTTGCCTCGTCATGATGCATGGGGCGCAGGTCAAGCTGAAAGAGGCGGAAAAACAAAGCCACGACAAGCACACCAATAAACAGACCGGCAAACGCTTTTTGGTTCATTTCTTTTCAGTGCCGTAAACCTCCACCTCCACATAATGGTTCATATCATTGGATGTGTTTCCCTTGCTGTAAAGCCGCACATACTGGCCTTTGACTCCGCGAGGATCGATCAGCTTTCCTTCATTGGTCTCAATGTATTCCTTGTCTCTTCCGATTCCCAGTCCCGAAGAGTTGTCATGGTCATTGTTGAAGACAGTTTGGACTCCGGATATAAAATCAGGATCATCGCTCAATTGAACCACCACATCTCTATACACGCGGGCCTGACTGTGATAATGCCAAACCAGTATAGCGTGGAGAGGATAAGAAGCCCCCAGATCGATCTGAACATACTGAAGTCCTGGACCAAGCTCCACATAATAGCCGGCTTCTCCGGATTTTTCTCCGTCAGTCACATATTCCAATTCTCCGATAATGGGCATCATATCACTGGAAGTTACAGATTGGTCAAGAGATAAGAGCTGAGTTCCTTGGGGCACATAGAACGGACCTCTTTTTTTTCCTGTGATTTTCTCCAGATTGGGTGTGCGGATGTTTCTGGGCGTTCCCACAAACATGGGCTTGGGAAGCTCCAGTTTCAAAACTTCTTTTTGGTCCTGTTTTTCCGGGAGCAGCCAAATTGGGGCCGCCATGAAAGAAACGGCAATAAAAGTCAAGAGCACAGGCAAACTGATTTTTTTGATCATCCGAATTCTCCTCTATCCTCATTATATAACATTTTGGTTGAAAGTTTCACACACTCCCTTTTTCATCACCACAGTGGCCCAGACTTGTTGGTTGCGAAAACAGAATTCCTTTACCTCTGAAGCGGACATCACCATAAAAGCTGTAGAGAGAGCGTCTGCCACAGCAGCGGAAGGATGGGATACCCAAGCCGCTTGATGCCCGGAGGCATGAAGTCCGTTTCTGGGATCTATGATGTGATCTCCTTTGACCTGTTTTCCGGAACCACTGACTGCCCGGTTGGCCAACATGATTTCTTTGGGAACACAAGGGCAGTCCCATCCACTGGCTGCTCCCACAGGCCATCCTTTCTTATTTGAAGGACTGTGTAAGGCCAGAGCTGTAGAAGTTCCGCCGTGAAGCAGGGCCTGGGGGATATCCCAATCTGTTAAGATATCCGCAGCTTTGTCCAGAGCAAAACCTTTGCCCATGCCTCCCAGATCGAGTTGGAGGCCTTGGGTCCAATTTTCATTGAGAGTGGCTTGATACCTCCCTGAAGAGCGGGACAAGGTTAGAGGAGCCTCTAAAAGATTTTTGCTTTGTTTTGTTTGGGATAGCGAGGAATAATGAACAGCAAATGAACCTTTGGTCTGGTTCTGGATGTGAAAGGCTTTCTCCAGACATTCCATGACATCGATCCCGATGAAACAGGACTGACCGGGTTTGAGGAGGTTGATCTGTCCGATGTCACTTCCCGGATCAAACCGGGAGAGATGTTTTTCGAGTCTGTCGATTTCTCCAAAAACTGCCTGTGAGGCCTGATGGGCATATTTTTTAGGAATGTCTGTTAAAAAGATCTCAAATAGAGTTCCCATGGCTGGATGGGAGAAACGGAAAAGAGCTGCATTCCTGTTTTTATTTTGATTCATTTTCCAGGAAAGCTGTATAAAGAAAAAGAACAGAGATCAAAACAGAAATCAGCGCGCTGTATCTGTGAATTTCAAAAAGAGCCTTCTGGGTTTGATACACAAACACAGGGAGCATCATGAGAAGAGAAGTGACCACTAGGGACAGGCCTGACAATGCAAAGAGCCAGAAAAAGAGGTTTTGGAAACAGAAAGAGCTGAAGTTGTCAGAATAAAGGATCAAAAAAGCACACAGAAACAGGGCAAACAAAAGGCCCACAATCAGATGAAGCATCAGGGGGAGGCCGTACATCCGGTGTGTGCTGAAGAGAGAGAAAAAGAATCCGCTCAAAAACAGATAGAAAAAACACAAGGAGAGCCCTCCCAAGACGATCTGAGCTGTGGGGGATAATGGAGGAGTTGATTTGGAAGCCGATTTTGCTTTCATTGATGATTTTTTTTGTTGTTTTTGGCTGCTGTGGAATAAAAGGATGATGACCAATACTAAAAATGAAACAGAGCTGATAATGGAGAACATAAGTCTTATCTCCTTTTCTCATACAGGCCAGTGAAATAGCCCAGGGTTTTGAAGAACTGGAGCATGATGACTCCGGCTATCAGAAGGGCAATGACTGCCAGAGCGATTTTTAAAAGCGGGCGCGCCAAAAATGACAAGCCGAATAGTTTTTGATAGGCCCACCCCAATCCCATAAAAGAATGAGCTGATCGTTGGGCTGTTTGAGAGCTTTTTATCGGACCTTGTCCTGAGATTTGGGCAAAGAAAAATTTTGAATCCACAGAATGGCAGTCAGAACAACCATTGATTCCCAAAGACTGTTGGGCAGGTCTCACTTGATGGGCCAGAGGCCAAAAAACCGGTTCTGCAGCCGGATGTTTTGCGGCTTCAAGAGATCCATTATCATTGATTTGATACATTTGGCCGCTGGAGATAAAGACATATTTTCTTTGTGCTTTGGATTTTGTTTCAGGCTGTTCAAAGACGGGTGATACAGAAAGAGTGAGGAGGATCTTTTTCACCTGCTCTTCAGTGAATCGCTCCGGGTATCCTATGGTTTCTTTCATGGTGTTCAGTTCAAATTCAGGGATCAGATCGATCATCTCATCTTCCTGGAGCCAGCATAGTCTGGGAGCCTCCTGAGCCTCTCCCTTCCATTCCCTGTTTTCCAGATATCCATCAGACATTTCAAACACCCTGTTCTTATACACCAGGGCTGGGCTGCCAGCAGGATCTTGGATGGTATTGAGAGTTTCCAGAGTGTCCTGGATCCTGTATTCGATGTCTCGGTCCAGAGGGTCGGTTTTGGGATCAAACTCAGGTATCAAAGGGATTATGGAACGGTCTGTTCTCAGTGCCCAGGTCATTGGGGACTCAAACGGTTCTCCAGAATATTCAGAGGCATTCAGTCCTCCGTCCCAATTCAAGGAATACAATTGATCCGAACAGATCAGAACAGGGTTGGCTTTCAGTTCAGGAATCTGGGCTAGAGCAGAAAGGATATCTGCTGCTTTGGATTCGGGCTTAAGCAGAAGGCCAGCTGTCTTTTGGACCAGATCAGGGTTGAGAGGGCTGACTTTGTTATTTTGGATCCAACCCCAGTAAGACGGCCACATCAGGCGGTGGGGAGTCAAGCGTCCATTGGAGTCTCGGATGAATACCGGTTCCTGGATAACAGGAGTGTTCAGGTCCCAGCGTGCGATCCCATAGATTCCCAGACGATGGGCTTTGGATGTCTGGACCTGAGTCAAGCTGTTTTTTGGGAGGGATCCGGAGTGACAGGCCGTACAGGAGAGTTTTTCCAGATGAACCGGAGGGATTTTTTTGTGAAAGGGATAAGGCGCACCCAAACGGCCTGCAGAGGGAATCTTTGATTTGGGTGTTTTTTCTCTCAGATGGCAACCCCGGCAGGTGAATTCAGAAACTAAAGGCAAGTTTGTATGTTGGGATTCACCTTCATATCCTCTGATCATGGCGTGGGAGATGTCGTTCCGATGACAGTCCACACACTGGACCCCTGCTGCGGTGTGGGCATCCTTTTCCGCTAAAAATTGGGTTTGGGAAGCCGGAGATACAGAATGGCACACCAGGCAGCGGTCATCATCAGGCTGGTGATTGATGTCCATAAACACCTCATGTTTGCTGTTAAACTGGGTTCTGTCATATCGGACATAGGGAGCCACTGCATACTGGGAGTCATCAGGGTTGGGGCCGTCGTAAATATCCCAGGTCTTAGAGAGTCGGGAAGCCATGCCCCCCACCTCTCCCATCCCGGAAGAAGCTGTGGCTGCCCAGCGGAAATTCTGGCGGAGCACTTGATAGGCCCATTCACTGTGGCTCTGTTTTCGGGAGTTGTTGTGACAGGCCAGGCAGTTGATTTCTAGAGGCCCGGACACATTCCACCTGGATTCAGGGCTTTGTTCCTCCAGTTCAGGTTCGGAGACCTTGCCACCGGCCATATGTCTTCCAAAAAGCAGGGTGAACTGCCAAAAGGTGAGTCCCAGTTCCTGAGGATGAAAGACCCCCGGCCAGTTACGAAAGGAGACCGGAAGGGCGGTTCCTGTGTCAGGATCCACCCAGACCCAGGGTTCTCCGGGCCGTCCGTCCTGACCCGAGGACAAAGGATTGAAATGGAGCCCGTTCTGGATCTGGCTGTAGTTATGGCAGGGAGCGCATGTGTATTTTGTGGAATAGGGAAGAGGATAGGATTCCGTAGGGATGATCTTTTCATTGAATCCGTCTTTAAGCCAAATGTTGTGCACAGGAACGGTTCTGTTCCCGTCCCAGGGTCTCTTTGGTTTTTGTTGGGGAGAGGCATTCAAGATAGAAAACAAAAAGAGGGACAAAACCAAAATTCTGATCTGATGTGCTTTCATGCTTTGAATTGCCCTTTGTCAAAATTGATCTTGCGGGTGGATTCCACAGCTTTGTTGGCCGTTAGAACAGCAACAGCTGTTTCAAATCCGATTTCTCCGGGACAATTCAATGGCGTCCCGTCTCTAATGGCACTGAAAAAATTTTCCAGATGAGGTTGATGGGGAGGTTTGGCCAGTTCCACAGGAAGCGGCCATCGACCTGCTTCTTGAGTGACTCTCACATCTAAAAAGATATTCTGAGTGTCCAGTTTTTGAACAGGTGGAGTCTCTGACTCTAAAAAACCGTCTTTAACCAGAGAATCCCATTCCGGGGCATGGGCTTCTCTCATAGCCCAATTTCCGTTTTGAGGGACCTCAGACATCACAATAGTGCCGTTGTCTCCCATAAAAGCTTCGAAAAAACCTCCATATTTAGTGGTGGTCTGAACTTGATACATGGCTCTGCAGGTTCCCTGAGGTGTTTTGAACTCATAAATGGCCATGACATTATCATACCACTCTCTCTTATCATAATAATCATTTCCTCCACAGGATGTGACTGAAGAAGGGAGGCATCCAAAAACCCATGGAAACAGGTCGATTTGATGGGAACCCAGGTCAACCATGGGTCCTCCTCCGTATTTTTTAAACCAGCGCCAGTTTCGAAATTCTATCATAGATCCATATCCATATTTTTCCAATTTTTCAGGAGGAATGGTGTATTTTTCAGGCCAACCCAGCATCTCGCTTTTGGCTCTGTTCCATTGAGCGTAGGATTGGCCAACCTGTCCCAATAAATTTTTCTCATGGATCAAAAGCTCTATGGCATGGATATACCTGGGGTTGCTGCGGCGCTGATGGCCGATTTGAAGAAGTTTTTTTGTTTTCTTCGCTGTTCGGACCATGCTTCGGGCTTGTTCCAGAGAATTGGACATCTCTTTTTCGCAGTAAACATGGAGTCCGCGCTCCATGCATGCATTGGCTTGTTCCGCGTGCATCCAGTCCGGCGTGGCGATGATCACTGCATGGAGCTCTTTTTCTTTATCCAAAAGTTGTCTGAAGTCCTCATAGACATTGACATTGTATCCGTATTTCTGAAGGTAACGGCTGGCATATCTCTGGCTGTATCCCCAGATATCGCAAATCGCTTTGAAATGGATTTCGGGAATACGTAGGCAGGATTCGATCAGCACTCTGCCCTGGGTCCCGGTTCCGATCACAGCGATGTTCAAGGGACTCGGGGATTTCTGGGTGGATGGGGTAAGTTCTGGCTGGTCCCCTTTCACAATCCTTGGTGACAGAGCTGTCCCGATTCCAGCAAAGGCCGACGATTTCAGGAAGTCTCTTCTGGATAAAGATGTGTTTTTTTTGGAGGGATTCATTTTTTTTCGGTTTTCATGTCTTGGTCAAAAGCCACTTGGGATGGAGAGAAATTGATGCTTTGAAGGAATTCCGCAGATTCCTGTGCTCCGAATTCCCGGTCCATCCCGTTGTCTTCCCA
>WJMT01000046.1 GCA_014727835.1 Candidatus Aminicenantota bacterium
CTGTATGCAGTGACCAGGCGCTGTTTACCCTTGTTTTGAACCTCACACCCGCCTTTTCCCTCATTAGACCAGGATTCAGGCATGATGAGAGGTTTCAACTGGTAAAAATTGGTGTTTAAAGGCCGGGAGTATTTTTCATCCTTAAAACTGCACTGCAGTCCGGCATTCACATCTCCGATCCACAAAGAATCCTGATTTTTTTTGGGATCCCATTTCCATTGAAAGGAATCCGGGCAAAGTCCTCCTTTTTGTCCCATGCCCATCATGTATTTGGCCATGTCTTTGTTCAAAGGAACCTCCAGACGGATATCATTCAATTTGGTTTCCTTTTGAGCAGTGATTCCCACTTCATACCCCACAAATCCGTCAAATTCCATTTTCGCTTTCAAATCGATCGTTACAGGCCCGGATTGAGCAGAGGACACCCATTCCACAATCCCCTTTTCCTGATCGGTTATTCTGGTTTTCACTTTTTTCCATTCAAGCGGCTGCTTCTGGATGTCTTCAATGACAAGTCTGATGGGAGATGACAACATTTCGTTGAACAGGTCCTCCTGAATGTACGTCATTTCCGGAGCAAAATAGCTCTTGATGCTTTCAGGAAAACCTTTTTTATCTAGAGTCACACTTCTTCCCAGACAGGTGATGGTGGAATCCTTGATCTGAACAGGCAGATAAGGAGACACAATTCCGCTGTCCAGAGCAATGGTTGAGTTCAGCCATCTCAGACGGGAATGTCTCCATGGTTCATGGTCTCCGGAATCTTCAATCATCTGGTCTCTGACCTTGATCTCCAAACCCACAGGAGTGCTCTGAGCTCCTGTTGGTGAAACCTTCACTTCACCTCTGTACCATCCCGGCTCTGCTTTCTCAGGGACCTGAAATCCGCACCAGAGAGTCTGAATCTCTCCTTTTTTTACAGAGACCACTTTATCAAAGAAATCTCCCCTCCAATTGATCCCCTCGGTATGAAATGAAGTGAATTCAGAAGCAGGTATGACAGTCTGTCCGTCCTCATGTTTCAAATCCTCAAACACAATATCCACATCTTTGATGCTCTTTTGGCTGGCGAAAAGTCCCAGCTGAAACGAAAAATATTCACCTCTGGAAGCGCTGGCTTGAAATTCCTCCTGAGGGCCTCTTTGAATCCACCTGTACGGAAGGTGTTTTTTCATCCTGATGGGAAATTTCCTGGATTCTGGAAACACCAGATAGAGTGAATCCGGATGGTCATCAATGATTTGGGAGACCTCATTGTTTGTGGCGATCACTTCCATAGGAAAAAAACTGTTGAACTCATTGATGGACTGGAACTCCAGCACCTCTGCTTGAGGAAGATTCAGGCGTGACAAATCAGCTCTGTTCAAATCATGGCGTTTGACCCACTCCGGAGAAGCAGTGCGTTCTGGCTTTGGATAGATGACCGTGGGGTAATTGCTCCGTCCTTTCATGTGATTGACCAGATAATAGATATCATAAAGCCCAGGACCTGATTCAGGCTGGAACACCAGTTCTCCGTATTCCCGGTTGATCTCCCCCCGAAACACATTCCTCACCCTTTTGCCAAAGTCCCTGTGTATGATTATGACCTCTTTTTTTTGAGGATTTTCATCGCGCCTTCTCCATGGGATACGGATAAACACCGCATCTGCCTCGTCCCTGACCTCACATACAGCCCGGTGATTTCCGTATTGTTTTCGATCCCAGTCTCCGGTGCTGAAGGGAATCTCATCTTCAGATTCCTCTGGGGCTTCCTCCATATCCCCTGCTGCTTTTGGCTCCGGTTTTCTCCCCAGTTTTTCATAACATTCAGCCAACAGCTCATTCTGTCTGGAATAATCCGGATCATAGGGTTTTCCTGTACCCAGATGTTCGGGATACTGTTTGGACTTTTGAAGGTGCGGGATGGCCTTCTCATAATTCCCCTGTTCCATGTAGTCCAGAGCGATTTGGATATGGCACTCCACAAACAATCCATGCACGCCAGTGGCTCCCTCATACGGCAGGGCTGTGGTGCGGTCCAAAATCTCAGCAGCCTGATGAAACTGATCCTTATTCATCAGAGCTTTCACAGTTTCCATCCGGACAGGCACCCTGTCCGGAAATCGATCCAAAGCTCTTTTTGCGGCATCCAATGCTTTGTCCGGTCTGTTGTTTTCATTATAAAACTGAACCAATCTGTAATGGCTTCTCCAGGAATCAGGGCCCACCCTTACTGCTTTTTCATAGTCCTTTTGGGCGGCATCAAGGTCTTTGTCTTTGATAAGATTGCCTCTGACAAAATAAAACGGCGCAAAATCAGGATCTCCGCAGTCTTGAAGCAGTGCCCGGCTCTCATCTGTCCTTGCTTTGGACCAAAAAATAAGGCTCAAATAATATTTGGCTTTCCAGTCATCAGGCCTTTGTGAACAAGCCCACTCAAAGACTGGAATGCTCTCCTCCCGAAACGGAAACACCAGGTAAGGAGACAAAGAAAATGCCTTATCCAGAAAGCCCCGGCTCTTTTCAGGATCTTTATCTTTCAGCACATAGGCCAGCCAAAAGCAGGAGGTGGGATAATCAGAGATCATATCAAAGAGACTCACAGCTTCTTCATTAAGTCCGATTTGAAGATAAAACAGAGCCAGTTCCAGAATGGTCTCTTCTCTGTACTCACATTTGAGCAGAGACTGAAAATCCCGGAGATTTTTATTGGTTTGATTTAAAAGATAAATCTCATACCGGCCAAAGTGACTCAAGGGATCGATTTTCAATATCCGGGAGATGGTGTTTCTGGCGTTTTTAGTCTGTCCCAGCATCCGAAAACCTGCGCTCATTACTTGAAGCGCGTTCAAATTAGAGCTGTTGTGGTCCACAGATTTTTGAGCGTAATCCAGGGCTCTTTCATACCTTTTTTCTGCCAGGCAGATCTCTGCTAACTTGCAGAACGCCGCAGACCTGAATTTCAAAGACCTGGAAGCCCAGCTCAATGCTTCTTTGGCATCCAGAAAGCAGCCACATCTTTGGTTGATGATTCCGTAAACAAAGTTGGCTTCCGGGTCATACATCACATTTTTCAATGCTTTTTCCACATAGAACAGAGCCTTTTTGTATTGCCCTCTTCTTAGAAAGAGCTCTGCAGTTCGTGTCAAAGCCCGGGTGTGAAGGGATTCCCTCTCCAGGACTTCCAGATAGGTCTCAAGGGCTGCAACATAATTCCTTCTTTTATTGAACTGTTCTGCTTTGAGAAACAGACTTTCTGTGGTCTTTTCCTCATAGGAATGGAAATCAAGAGGTTTATTCAGATCATTAGCTTCAGGGTCACTGTGATAGAAAAGATCTTCACCTATTTTGATTCGAATATCCTTTGATTTCTCCAGTCCCTGAATCTGCCGCCTTAAAATTTGAGTGGGTTCGAGTTCCAGATGTTCCCTGAAGACTTCTTTGCCTCCCTTTATGACCATCAGGTCATGGTCTATGGGTTTTATGGGATAAAAGGCAATGTCCAATCCCAGGTCACTCCAGTTCACATTCAAAGCCCCTATAGATGAAGCATCATCCATGGGCCCTATTTGCTGATACGGAAACCAGACCTCCTTCCACTTGTCAGATTGATAAGGAGAGAAAAATCCATGGTCATTCTGATTGAGAAACCTTCCGGCCTGAGGCTCGCTGTACTGTCCGTCTTCATCAGTTAACAGGTCTTCCCAGATCATTCCCTGGCGGGATAACGCCCAGATCCATATTTTATGACCAGGCATATCCTCATACAGAGCCCAGTGGCCGAATCCAAAATCATCCTCATGCCAGTACCCTCCAAAATGCTCTTCATATTCGCCCACTGTGAAATAGCTCTTGGACCCTCCAAAATCATTGTTTTTATACCATGACAGGTCACGTCCATTGCGGTTTATGGGCCAGGGCTTTAAAGGGACTGCATAATTATGGGCGATGTGAGCACTGCCCGGAAAGGTGTACTGCAGGTCATCGCTGACCCTGACCGCGGCATTGGACCAGGCATAATAGGACTGATTCAAGGAAGACGGATTGTACCAGAAGGAGCTGGTCTCAAAATAAGCGCCTTGGGGCGGGACACGGATATCCACTCTCCAAAACGTTCGGGAAGGCAGGTCCATGGTGCCGACAATACAGCTCACGCTTCCATCCGGATTTTTCTTTTTCACATAATTCACCGGATGAGCTCCGGATGGAGTGTGTCCCACAATTCCAAAATTAAACTCAATGCCCCCGGATGTCCAGGGACCTCTCAGCGCGATTTCTCTGAATTTGAGGACATGGTTCTTGTAAATGAATTCCAGCCCGGTCTGTTTATCCACAGCTCCCCAGACCTTGCCACCCACCTCGGGAAGCACATCCACACTGATATATGGATTTTCCAGATTGACTACTGTCCATTTTTTATCCTCTGGCTCAATGCTGAATTCATCAAAAAAAGAATAGGGATACAGCCGGGCTCCCCTGCCCCATAAGCTGGAGCGGATGAGGATGGGGACCGGGTCCGGTCCTGAAAAAGGATAGGTCTTGATCACCTCTTCAGATTCTTGGATGGTCGCTTTCTGATTAACCCCACACCCCGCCGCCAAAACCAGAACCACAAACAAAACAAAACAATGTCTTAGCTGCATACCCTAACCTCCTGTCATCTAATTATTTTCGCTCAGCTTCCCTCATCTTCTAGGCCGTTCAGGTAAGCTGGCTCAGAAGTCATCCGGAGGCGAGCAGGCACGGTTCCTCTTTAGAGGAGAGCTAAGCTCGAATGGGAGTGAGATTTTTCGCTGGGGAATCGAACGGGTGACGAATTCCTTGCCCTTTTCCTCCTAATAACGTTAGGGAGCCCAAACCAACCTCTCAAGCTTTATGAAATTCAGGTGCGGCTGAAGCGACTTTGAAGATTTAGCCTTCCGATGAGTTTTTTCGAAGGTATCCAGCGGAGCTGGACGGTGAGCATGTTTGACCCACGGACGGGGGGAGTTGCGCAAGCGCTGAGAAAAACAAAGAGGAATGGCGTTAAAAATCTGAAGGGAGCCCAAGCCACATCTGAATCTCATCGTCATTCTCCTCCGATCTGCATGTTTTTGATCCGAAAAGTCGGGGCAGTGAACGAGCGGTTCAGGTCCAAATCATTTCCCAGAACATCAATGCTGCTCAGCATAGCAAAAGCCGCTCCGGCAATGGTGAGTCCTTTGACCGGAAAAGCCACCCGGCCGTTTTCAATCCAGAAACCAGAAGCTCCTCCGCTGAAATGTCCGTTCACCGGGTTAATCCCATATCCGGTCACACCCTTAAGCCAGAGTCCTTTTCGGGTCGACTGGATGATTTCCTCAGGAGGCGTTTCTCCGTTTGCCACAAAGAAGTTGTGGGGGCCTATTCCTGGAATGGACCGATATCCTCCCCGGCTGGCATTCCCAGTGCTTTTTTTGCCGGCTCTCTTCGCCACAATGGTGTTGTACATAAATCCCTTGAGAACTCCGCTCTGGACAATTGTTCTTTTTTGAGTGGGGACTCCTTCTCCGTCAAAAGGCTGACTTCCCAATCCTTTAGGCCGGGTTCCGTCATCAATGATGGTGATCAGGTCTGAGCTGATCTTTTGTCCCATCTTATCTCTGAGAAAACTGGCGCCCTGAAGCACCCGCTCCCCATTGACGGCAGCCAAAATGCCCCCCAAAACAGCTCTGGAGACATCTGAATCAAAGATCACATCTGCTTTCTGTGTTTTGACCATTTTCGGATCCAGCATCTCATAGGCATCTTTGGCTGCTTTGTCTGCCACTTCACGGGCTGGTTTGAGATCTTTGAAAAATCTTCGATTACAGTATTCTCCCCCGGATGATTTTTGGTCTCCCTTTTCTGCCACCACATACACACCGAATCCACACACAGAGGTCCGACAGGTCTTGGACAGCCCGTTGGAGTTAGATAGAAAAATCTCGCTTTCCGACTCTGAAAAACCGGAACCTCCGCTTTTGGTGATTCGTTCATCTTTCATGGCCAGTTCTTCTACCTGTTTGGCTATTTTAATCTTTTCATCCATGGAAACTTTGCTGATCCCGGGGTCATAAAGATCCTTGATGGGGGTTTCCCCTTTTTCTGAAGGAAGCACATTGTTTTCATCCGGAGTGGTGGATTCAGCAAAATTGACGGCTCTGGATAAGGTGTCCTCCAGAGCTCTCTCTGACATGTCATTGCTGTAGGAAAAGGCCATAGCCTTGTTTTTCAATACCCGGAAGCCCACTCCGTTTGAAGAGGCTTGCTGAACGGTCTCAATGTTTCCGTTTCTCACTTCCACACTCAAATTTCGGGAAGACTGTATGAACACTTCAGAAGCATCCGCTCCTTTTTCCAAACATTTTTTAACTAAGCTTTCAGCTAATTCTTTGTTTTCCATTGTTAACTCCTTGAACGGCTTCCGCCAACATTGATGCTCCGGATCCGGACAGTGGGCTGACCAGCTGAGACCTCACATGTCTGTCCGCCCTTACCGCATATTCCAGGTCCGAATCCCAGGTCATTTCCCACGGCATCTACATTTGATATGATGTCTATACAATTGCCGATGAGAGTGGCCCCTTTCACAGGAACTGTTTTCTTTCCATTCTCGATCAGATAAGCTTCCCGGCAGGTGAAATTGAACACCCCGGTAGTGGGATTCACACTCCCCCCGCTCAGACTCTGCACATAAAGGCCCTGTTTAGTGGAGCTCAGGATATCTTCCGGCTTATCACTGCCGTTTTCAATAAAGGTGTTGGTCATTCTGGGGATGGGAATATGCCGGAAAGTCTGTCTTCGCCCGTTACCGGTCCGTTCCATCTGGATCTGCTTGGAAGAAAGAATATCTGTCATGTATTTTTCCAGCACTCCCTCTTTGATCAGAACATTCCGCTTCATCTGGGTTCCTTCGTCATCAAAATCAGTGGTCCCTCTCATATTGGGAAGGCTTCCGTCATCCACCATGGTGAACACATCACTGGCCACTTTCTGACCCAGCTTTCCGGTAAAAGCACCGATCTCCTTGGCAATGTTATCTGCCTCCAGAGGGTGTCCCACTGCTTCATGGACCAAAACTCCCCCCCAGCCGTTCTGCATCACCACATCCATCATCCCGGCCGGACAGTCTTCAGATTCCAGCATAGCCACGGATTCCCGGGCTGCAGTCCGGGCCACATCTTCTGGCGGGTATTGATCAAACATCTCAAAACCCATATGCTTGCTGAGCCGTTCTCTTCCCATATGTCTGGTGTTGTTGCCCACTCCCAAAGTCTGGACAATGAAAAACATAAGAGGAAGTTCATCACTCAAATAAAGGCCTTCACTGTTGGCAAGGGTCCTGCCTCTGACTTCATCATAATAGCTGACACTGACCATTTTGATTTTTTCATCATAATCCAGGGCAGCTTGATTGGCCCGGTTCATGACATCCAGTCTTTTCTGATCAGCCACTTGCTCCAGAGGGATTTGGATAGTGATATAGGACGGTCTGTCTTCTGACTCCACATTGACAGGTGGGATTGTTTTGGAACCAGCTGCCACATAGGAAGCGACCTGAGCTGCGCTCAATAATTTATCTTCTGTGACTTCGTCTGTGTAGGCAAAACCGGTTTTGTCTCCTGATAAGACTCTGACTCCTGCTCCCTGACTGATTCCAAACACACCGCTTTTGAATTTGTTTTCCTCAAGTAAGATCTCTCGTGAAATTCGGTGTTCAAGATACACATCGGCAAACTCTCCCCCGTTCTCAAGCGCTTTCTGAATGGTCTTGTCCAAAAGGTCTTTTTCAATGTGGACGACAGATTCAGCTGGAGGTGTTCCCTTACATGACATAAGACTCATCAGTGAAGGAACAGCTACCAGAGCCGCTCCTCCTTTGAGGCTGAGTTCGAGAAACTTTCTTCTGGGGATATTTCCTGTTAAATAATCTTTGGTGCTCATTGGTTACCTCTTCTCAATGTATTTTTTTTTATTCTATTACCGTGTGTCCCAAATATCAAATATAAAATTCATTGGTGACTGAAGCAAAGAGTTATCCTTTTCTACGAGTTGTCCAGGAGGAATTCTTGTTTGTATTTGGGGACAACTACAGGCCATCCTTTTTTCTCTATTTCCTTTTGCAGACTCAGTGCCGCCTTCTCTTCTCCGTGGGTTAAGAAGATGTTTTTGGGCGGGGAATCCAATTCTCCGATCCATCTCACAAGATCATTGGAGTCTGCATGAGCAGACAAACTATCCATATACACAATATTCGCTCTCACATCCCAATATCGTCCATGGATGCGGACCTGTTTTTCTCCGTTGACAATGTGTCTTCCCAGCGTTCCCTGGGCTTGATATCCCACAAAAAGCACGGTGTTCTCTGGTTTTGAAATATTGTGGACCAGATGATGCTTGATCCTCCCTCCTGTACACATCCCTGAACCAGCCATGATAATGCAGGGCCCTTGGATCTCATTGATAGCTTTGGACTGTTCCCGGGTCCTCACCAATTTGAGACCAGGAAACTGAAAAGGAGACTCATTTTTTTCAATCAATTTTAAGGTCTGCTGATCAAAACATTCGGTGTGTTTTTGAAACACATCCGTCACTCTGACCGCCATAGGGCTGTCTAAAAAGATCTTTAAAAAGGGAATCTCATTTGTTCTCACCAGTTTTGATAAATAAAACAGCAGATCCTGGGCTCTTTCCACAGCAAAGGTAGGGATGATCACCTTTCCCCCTGCAGAATAGGTCTTGTTGATGATCTCTGATATCTGAACCTCAGGGTGCTCTGATTCGTGATGCTGCCGGTCTCCGTATGTAGATTCCATCACCACATAATCAGCCTGTTGGAAAACAGAGGGGTCCTTGACAATGGGTTTGTTCCAATTCCCGATATCCCCTGAAAATATGACTTTATGGGTTTTTCCGTTTTCTTTGACCTTCACTTCCGCCATGGCTGAACCTACAATGTGTCCGGCATCATGAAAAACGACTGAGACCTGGTCATTGAGAGAGAGAGCAGTCTGGTAAGCGACACTGGATAAAGACCGGAATGAATTCCTGGCATCCCGGACTCTGTACAGAGGAATTTCAGGATGGGGACCTTTTCTCCCCTCTTTTTGATGCCGTTTTTTCTTATACTCGGCATCTTCCTGCTGGATCTTCGCTGAATCCAGAAGCATGATTTCCAAAAGGTCCCTGGAAGCGGACGTCATGAATATGTTCCCCTCAAAACCTTCTTTCACCAATTTGGGAATGAGCCCGGAATGATCCAGATGACAGTGGGTCAAAAGCGCATGATCCACTAGACCGGGATACACAGCAAAGGGATTCCAGTTTCGACTCAAATACTTTCTCTCCTGAAACATCCCGCATTCCACCAGAATCTTAAGTCCCCCGGCTTCTAAAAGATAGCATGATCCGGTTACCTGGCGGGTGGCACCTAAAAATTTAATCTTCAACTCTATTCTCTCTTTCTGCAAAAGGCTGCCATTTGGCATACTTGGGAAAATACAACAGCAAAAGCACCGCTGAGAGAATGATGAGATAGTAAAAATCTCTTTTGACCCCTTTGAGAAAAAAATACACCAGCCCCAAGACTGCCGGAATCTCGCAGAGAATAGAGGTGATGACACTCACTTTCAGCATTCTGTTTAGGCTTCTCTCCATTCTCCCAATTCTGGGTTTGAGCTTGAAAGCACTCTGAAGCCTGCGGATAATGAAAATAACCACTATGGTGATCCCATAAAAAATATACCGGAGCGATGACAGGTAACTTGCGCGGATGGCATATGCGCTGAACCGGGTTCCGATGAGTTCCACCACGGCAATGTAGACCAAAAGAGTCCCCATCACAGCCAGGTGGATGTACATGGAGCTCCGGTAAGCATTTTTGATTTTATCTGCAGTGTTTTGCATTTATTCAATCCTTTCCTATTTGGTTTTCTGAAGGATTTCTTTTCTCTTTTTTTCAGGAAACCGTTCAATCGCATATCTCAATGCAGTCCGAGGGATTTTTTTTCCGTGCTCCCGCAAGAATTTCTCCAGACGATCCATATCGCTTTTGCCAGATTCCCTTAAAATCCACCCGGTCGCTTTCTGGATCAAGTCATCCTCATCAGCAAAGAGCTTTTTTGCTGTTTCATGCACCACTTCAATGTACTGACCCTTTCGGGCTGGTTTAGCAAAAGGAACAATCGAAGCCCTGCGGAGCCATTTGTTTTCTGAATCAGCCCAGCTGGTGATCTCATCAATACATTCGGGATGATCTTGGATCATGGGGCTTAAAACACTGCCGCACAAGGTGTCAATCGTGGCCCAATTGGAGCAGTCACCGCGGATGATCCATTTTTTGATCAAAGACAAATGCTCTTTCTCCAGAGTTCGGACAAACTGCTCCAGAAAAAGAAGACAAAACGCTTTGGCTTCTAAGTACTTACTGGAAAGCATCTGCTCACACAGTTCAACTGCCTGTTCATGATCCCATTGGGACTTCACCCGGGAATAGGATTGCTTAACCATCTTTCTTATCTCAGGTGTCCGGACTCCCAGCAGATGGATCTCTTCTCTTGGTTTGAAATACCTTTTGCCTCCTTGTGCCCTTTCCGGATCAGCTTTTTTTTCCAGAGAATCCAAAATTTGCCGGTACAGCTTTTCAGGACTCACGGCCTGCTCTGTCATCTCTGATCCCTTATTTTTCCAAGGCCACTTTAGCCAGATAAGCGGGCTTCATAAGTTTGTAAACCGGATAAACCTGGGTTCCTCTGCCCCACTGAGGAACGATATAACGGTCAAAGAAATTCCACACCAGGAGGCCGTCATCACTCTCCGGCTCCAATAAAGAGGAAACCACATTAGCCAGCGGCTGTGCCAAAGGAACAAAAAGAGTTCCCTCTGGAAATTCCATCTCTTTGGTGACATATTCGCCTTCAACTGAATTCAAATGATGGCCTTGATACGGCCTTTGCATGGATTTGAGTTCTTGGATCACAAATGTTTCCACTTTGAGGCGAACCGGCTTTTTGATTTTTTCAACGGTGATGCCGTGCCAAAGAAGATTTTCTTTGACCTCGGGGATAGGAAGGGGGATCAGATAACCATAGGGAAGCCTGACACTGCTTTTGGCATCATAATCCGCATAAAAAGGCATGGTGTAGGTTCTTTTTTTGTCTGTTTTTCTGGCTCTCTGCCATCCTCTGTCTGTCTCGATCACTTCCATTTCATAGCCATGGACTGTGATTTTCTGATCAATAGGATTCAATTCATATTCAGTGATAAACACATCATCCTCTCCCGGATGATGTCCTCTTTGGACTGTCCTTTTATCTGCACTGCGTATCAGTCGAACCATCTGTTCCTTATGTTCATGACAAAATTCCAGAATGGAATGAAACAATTTGTGACAGGACAAAACCCGGGTTTTGAAATCCGCATAAGGATAATTCTCATTCAGAAGGCCTAATCGGTTCCTGAGACCGATGTAATTGCTGATATATCTCGGTTGAGGGCCCAGTGTTCTCCACCCTTTCTCTGGCTCTTTGATGCTCATAAAATCCCCGTGCGGAATGCTGAGAGTGTCGTATTTGTCTTTGAGTATTTGATTCACTTCAGGCATGAATGTTCCGCTCATAAAGTCAATAAGAGAAGGGTCGCCGTTGGGATTCACAGACCACACATAGGTGACGACCTCCTCATGATAGGAGCCGTTATGGGTGTGGCTGTCCAGAACAAAAGCCGGATCCCAGCGTATCATGACATTTTGAACCAATCCCCGGACTTCCGGGCTTTCCAGTTTCAACCCATCTCGATTCAGATCCAGATTCTGACCGTTGTAACGGACTCCCACCCCTTTCTCTGGACCGATCTGGTTTCTTCGGTTATTCATACTGATTTTCTCATTGCCGTCCGGATTGAATATAGGCGCCAAAAGAATCACCAGTTCATCCAAATACAAAGGATCCTCACTGAGCACAAGATCTCTGGCCAGCATCAGCATTGCTTCTTTTCCCTCAACCTCTCCGGCATGGATATTGGCCTGGAAATATATTTTCATCCGTTCATCATAATTCAAATCCAGAGGAGACGAAGGGACCGGATCACCGATGACTAAAAGAGGGATGTCCCTTCCTTCGGTGCTCGTTCCAAGGAATTCCATCCTGATCAAAGAACTCCTTTCCTGGAGTTGTCCGATAAACTTGATCACATCCTGGTAACGGGAAGTCTCTGTGTATGCTGTTTTCTCCGGAACAGTGAGCGGTTTGTCTTGTTCAGCACATACCAAAAGATTGTTTCCGGATGTCAAAACACACAAAACAAAAAGACCTATCAATATTTTTTTCATTTCATCCTCTTTTTATAATTATTGAGATTGTAAGATTGAAAGCTTTACCAATCCAGAATCCGCCGCTGTCCTTTTAAAGAACGAATCCCGGAAACTTCTTGACTAACTTCTATCACTCCCTTGTATTCCCCGCTATCATCATAAACAGGAAAATACCGGATATAGATAAACAAGTCATCTTTTTGGAGCCAGAACTCAGCTTTGTCTTTTGTCTTCTCCTTAAAACTCTTCACGATTTTATCGACAACATGCACACTTTTTTGTGGATGGCAGTTCTGAACAGACCTTCCAATAACAGCCGGGCTTCTGGGAAATATTCGGTCTTTGCTGGCACTGTAAAAACACACTTTATCATTTTCATCCACAAAAGTGATCTCCACCGGAAGGCTTTTCAACAAAAGTCTGATCTGCTCTGTTGTTAAAGTGCCTTCATCCAGTTTGACTTTGTTTGTCTCCTGCTTTTCCATAGTCTTTGTTCCTTTCATTTTTTGAACGATCTGTGAATCCCATAAATCAGAAGGCTTGACCCAGGAGTACCCAATTTCCTTCCCTCCTTCTTTGATCTCTGCCCACTCATGCTCATCCAACTTTTTCAATGAAGTCGGATACAGGATTTTCTCTTCGAGAAAAATCAGTTTTTTAATTCCTGATCCAAGAGATTTGATTTCCTTTTTAAGTTCTTTCCAACTCTGTTGTTTAAGGAATTGCTCCGCCTTTCGGAAATGACCTCTGATTTCATCGTGTTTTCCCCACATGACCTTAGTGGGACCTGTGAAATTTTTTTTCTCAAGAGCAGGAAAAAGCTGATTCTCTTTTCGTTCATAGTGCTTGATGATGTGTTTCAAATCATCAAATATTTGTTTAAATCTTTGAACTTTGCTCTGAGAGGGATTTTTTTTCGGGATTCTTTTGATTGTTTTTTTTATTTTCTTGACCAGCTTTTTGGCGTGCTTGTTTTCCTCAAGAAATGTGTATACAGGATGTCCGGGTATTTGACTGGCTTTCTTAACTTTTTTCAGAGTGCTTTCAAACACTTTGGCGTGAACATCACACAGCCTTTGTATTTCTTCGGGCGGAAATCCTTCCTGGATCAGTGCATTCTCCATATCTGCGATTTCATCGGGAGAAGTGTCTTTGATGAGCTCAGCAAACTGCTTCTGCAGTCTGTCTACAGGAATCCCTTCATGAAGATCTTTGATGATGGTCTTGAGGACTTCCTGTTTATCTTTATCTGTTTGGTTCATATAAGTTTTTTTTATTATAAAAAACTGAAAAAGCGATTACAATATATAATATAATGAAGAGGATTTTCCCAAATGATATCCAATCTGATAATATAGAAAAAAATCAAACAAATAAAAGGAATAAGCAAATGAAAAAAAGAATTCATTATGGAGTGATCGGGCTTTCCTTTCTGTTCACAGTTTTTCATTGTGTTCAGGCCCAGGACCCTGAAATCAACCAGATTCCATTGGAATTGGAACAGCTCCTCATAGCCCATTCAATCAACCCTCAAGATCTGGAGCACTTTGTAGACGGCATTATGGCTGTTCATATTGCAGACAGACATATTGCAGGCGCTTCATTTGCTGCTGTACAAAATGGAAAAACCCTACTGGCCAAAGGATACGGAATGGGTGATGTGGCCAAGAACAGACCCGTTGAATCAGATAAAACTCTTTTCCGGCCTGGATCTATATCCAAACTGTTCACCTGGACTGCAGTGATGCAGCTTTATGAGCAGGGAAAAATCGATTTGAACACAGATGTCAACCAATACCTCAAAGGATTCCAGATCCCGGAGACGTTTCCAGAACCCATCACCATGGCTCATCTCCTGTCTCACACCCCGGGTTTTGAAGAAAAATCCGTTGGAATGGGGGCCCGCAAACCGGAAGACCTGATTTCCCTTGAAGAGTTCCTTCAAGAAAATATACCCCAGCGCGTGCGTCCTCCCGGTCAAATCACCTCTTATTCCAATTACGGTTCTTCTTTGGCCGGATACATCGTGGAATGCATCTCAGGGCTTTCTTTTGAAGAATACATTGAAAACAACATTTTTGAACCCTTGGGCATGGAACACAGCACTTTCCGGCAGCCTCTTCCGGAACATCTGGCAGAGGACATGTCTGTAGGATACAAATACGAGAATGGAGTTCTCAAAGCCGAGGAATTCGAGCTTCTCAATGGAATGGCTCCGGCTGGTGCTTTGAGCACCACAGGAGAAGACATTTCCAAATTCATGATCGCTCATCTCCAGAAAGGACAGTTCAATGATGCTGAAATCCTGAGAGAAGAAACAGCACAGCTCATGCACACAACCCTGTTCACTCATGACCCGCGCTTGAATGGAAATGCACACGGATTTTGGGAATGGGATTACAACAGCCTTCACACCATTGGACACGGAGGAGACACTCTACTGTTCCATTCTTATCTCGTACTGGTTCCTGAACACGATTTGGGTATTTATGTTTCCTACAACAGTGTGGGAGGCAGCGGCGCTTCCAGAGTCCAGCTGATCGAATCCATTTTGGACCGGTATTTCCCTCTTCCTAAAGAACAGACTCCTAAAACTGCCTCAGATAAAGAAGGTAAAGACCTCACTAAGCTGACCGGGATATACAGGTCAACCAGGGTCAACCACTCAAGTATTGAAAAAATAGCCCGGCTTTTCACCACAATAGAAGTCAACGCCACGGATGACCAGAGACGTTTGATCTCTTCAGGTTCCAATCAGAGCCAATGGACCCAAATCGATCCTCTGCTCTTCCAAAAAGTACGGTCTCAGGAAAAAATCCTTTTCCGAAATAACAATGAAGGTCAGATCACCCATCTCTTTTTGGGAGACACCCCTTATTTTGCTTTTATCAAACTCAAATGGCATGAAACTCCTCTTTTCCATTTTTTTGTTTTGGGACTGACGGTGTTCATCTTTCTCACTACATTTTCCTGGCCCCTGGGCGCGCTGAGACGCAAAATCTGCCATCCGTTAGCTGACCAGCCGGACGCTCCGAAATTGTTCCGTTTGAGTGCAGGAATCATGAGCGGCCTGTGTGTTGTGTTCCTCATCGGTCTTGCGTCCATATTGAGCCGTCCCGAACAAATGATGTACGGCATACCCTTTTCCTTAAAAATAGTCCTCTCCCTTCCTTTTGTTGCTCTGGTGTTCGGAGTGGGAGTTCTCATTTTTTCAGCTCTGGTATGGATTAAGAATTATTGGAACTGGTGCAGCCGTCTCTATTATCTTCTTGTGCTCGCATGTTTTGTGGTTTTTCTCTGGTTTCTCAATTACTGGAACTTACTGGGCTTTCAGTTCTGAGATGTTCTTTTTTATCGGAGGGATTCAGCCAAAGACAGCGCTGCTGGATAAAAATCCCCGCAGCTGCCCTGAATGCGGTCATCTGGAATTGTACATCAAGCGAACTGACAATTATCTCAGTCTGTTTTTCATTCCCCTTTTTCCGGTTAAGAAAGGAACCCCATTTATGGTGTGTGAGAACTGCGGCACTCGATTCACCCAGCAAGGTTCTCCTTTGGAATCAAGCTTGAAATACGGGCAGAGAAGCTGTTCTCACTGCAGCCGGTCAGTGGGTCCTGATTTTGAATTCTGCCCATACTGCGGGAAACCTCTCTGAACAGGGATCAAAGCTTGCGGGATTGGTTTTTCCTATTTTTGGGGTCAAACCCGATCCGGTCAAAGGGATTCACCACACTGGTAGTGATGTTTCTCAAATGAGAGTTGATCCGCTTCAATTGTCTTGAATAAAGGGCCAGAGCTGCTGCATCTCCGGGCTTGATGTTTTTGTCTTTTTCCCTGACAAGGGCATTGAGAATGTCGTCACAAGACTGATTCACCCAGCTGTACTTTTCAAGAAGCTTTAAGGCCATATCCTTTTCACCGGCCTCAAAACACTTTCTGGTCTGAAAAAAATTGTCCTCAACAGCTTCTTCGATCCGGACCAGTTTGTCTTCAAACATTCCTCCGTGGAGCTTGCCAGGGTGTTCCTGAGCCAATTCAACCATGTTTTTGGCATAATCTCCAATGCGTTCAATATCAATGATGATACTGACCAATGCCAGTCCCGAAGGAAGCATCTCAGGACCGCTGACCACCAGATGATTGAACACATTTCTGCGGACTTCTCTCTCATAACTGTTGACTTCCAAATCTCGATCACGAATATTTATATCCACTTCAGAGTCTTCTCTGTTTCTCAGAGATTCTCGGGATTTCAGAAACATCTCTCTGGTCAAATCCAGCATAATGAAAGACCTTCGGTAAGCTCGATCCATAAGATTGTCTTTGCTGAAGATGGAAAGCCATTTTTTAAACATGTCTATCACTCCTCCCACCTCAATGATATTTGAAGTATTCATCATCAAGGTGATTCAAGCTCCAATGAGATCACCTGAATAAATATATAAATAAAAACGGAATCACAAAAAACACGATGATGATATAGAACACCGGAATATATTTCTTCTTTATAGAAAAATGAGCGAATTTTTTAGCCATAGTGATGGGGATGTATCTAAAGGGCCACCACAATGCAATTCCCATGATATTAAACAGCAAATGAGAAAAGGCCACAATGATGGCTGCCAGGTTTCCGGTCACCAGAGCGGCCAAAATCGCAGTCACCGTAGTCCCAATATTGGAACCCAGAGTGTAGGGAAAGATCTGAGCGAGGGTCAAAAGCCCGGCTCCAGCCATGGGAACAGCCAAAGAGGTGATAATAGAACTGCTCTGGACTATTGAAGTGAGCACCATTCCTAACAGGAATGCCCTGATAGCAGTCTTGAATATGTATCGGTCAAACCACACCTCTGCTTTTTGGACCACCAGTACTTTCAAACACTTGACCATCCGGGAAAGCGCCAGCAATAGAAACCCCAGAGACATGATCAGCAAAATCCAAGGATGTCGACCCAGGAGATTGATCATCACATCCACTAATGGCCGGGTCAGAGCCTTGACTGGGCTTAAAAATTTGAGTCCTCCGATATTCTGAAATTTTTCTCCCATAAAGGTGGCTGTGACTCCTAAAAAATTTGTGAAATACTGCAGGGGAAACAGAATTGCCACAGCCAGAACATTAAAGAAGTCGTGAACAATAGCAGCAGACAAAGCCCGTTCAAATTCAATGCTTCTTCGCGCATGGGTTAAAGAAACAAGAGTATTGGTCACAGAAGTCCTTATATTGGCTCCCATAATGATAGGAATGGCATTGGCAATGTTCAGAGCTCCTCCGGCCACCAGCCCGACAACAATGGATGTGGTGGAGGAAGAGGACTGGATAATGGAAGTGGCCAGAATGCCGATGAACAGACCCACCAAGGGATTAGTGGTGGTCTCAATGAGATTTTTAGCCAAACCTTTCCCAAACAGCTTCAGGGAAGAACCCATCAATTCCAAACTGAACAGGAATAAATAGATAAAAACCAGCAGAAACAGGAGATTAAAAAGGGTGATGTGCCGGTTATAGAAATCTTTGATCTGATCGTTTATCATTTTAGATAAAGAGGAATCCACATCAAGTGTGAAAAATCCTTATAACACAGTGTGGGATTCCTGTCAAAACATATGTGATTTTATAGGGATTTGAGTAAGTCTACAATGCTTGGAAGGCATAGGAAGGATTGCACGCTCCGAGGATTTTATATATCCTGAAATCCACGTCTAATTTTTTCTTGAAAATTTTTTGGACATCGATTTCAGTAATGATCCCGAATCCCTTGTTTTTAAGAGCTGTGATAACTTTCCTTTCAACATCATCAAAAGAACCCCGGATTGTTTTATTGAAATACTAACTCATTATTCTTTTTTTATTGCCTTTTTTTCAAGCTGTTCGTTCATACTCCCTGTTCTGTAACCTTTGATATCCACAGTCACATAAGTATAACCCAATGTATTGAATTCATTCACAATCTTTTTGCGAATCAAATCCTTTGATATGAAACTCATCTCATTAAAAAGGACTTCAATCCTAGCTAGATCTCCATGATCTCTTACTCTGAGCTGACTGAAACCAATTCCTCGGAGGAATCTTTCAGCTTTTTCAACTTTTGATAGTTTCTCTTGGGTCAGAGCAGAGCCATAAGGAAACCTGGAGGCAAGACAGGCCATGGAAGGCTTATCCCATGTGGATAGCTGCCTTTCCCTGGAAAGTGCTCTTATTTCTTGCTTGGTTAACTGCACATCTTTTAATGGGGACCGCACATTCAGTTCAATCCCTGCTTTAACTCCAGGACGATAATCATCCAAATCTTCGTAATTTGTTCCATCAACAACATAATCAAACCCATGTTTTTCCGCTATAGTCCACAGGTTTGAGAACAATTCCTGTTTGCAGTAATAACAACGATTGACTGGATTGTCTGAAAACTTGGGAACATTCAATTCATCACTAACAAACACTTTGTGTTGAATCCCGATCTCTTCTGCTATCCTTCGGGCTTCTTTCACTTCTGTATAAAGGGCAGAATCAGCAGTAACAGCCAGGGATCTGCGGCCCAGAACTTCATGCGCTACACTGGCAAGGAAACTGCTGTCCACTCTCCCTGAAAATGCAATCAGCACGCTTCCCATAGATTTTAACAATTTCTTTAATTCTAAAAATTTATCCTGTTTCAATTTTCAATCACTCCTCCTCCCAGAACGGCCTCTCCAGCATAGAACACAACAGCTTGTCCAGGAGCAATAGCCCTTTGTGGCTCTTTAAATTCTATATTCACCTTTCCTTTTTCATCTGGGATTAAAACACAAGGAGCTCCAGGGTGATGATACCTAATCCTGGCAACTGCTTCCATTTCACTCTTGAGTTCCTTAATTGCTATCCAATTTACGTGAGATGCTTTCAACTGGCTTTGATAGATCTCTTCTTCAAATCCGACTATCAAAGCATTCCTGCTTCTGTCAATTTCAATCACATAAAGTGGTTCAGCTGCGGATAATCCGATTCCTTTTCTCTGCCCAACTGTAAACTTATGGATCCCCGAATGTTCTCCTAGTTAGATACCTTTTCTATTCAAGATAGGTCCAGAACCTTGAGTCTCTGGTATCAGGGAATTGTAATCTCCCAAAAAAAAATCCTGGCTCTCTGGTTTATCATAAATCTTTAAACCCAGTTCATATGCTTTGTTTCGGACCTCCTTCTTTGATAGAAAACCTAAAGGGAACAAAGAACAAGATAACTGCTTCTGTGAGAGTCCATAAAGAAAATATGACTGGTCCTTACTTGTATCTACAGCCCTTTTTAAAACATGACGATTTCTTTCTTTATCATAATAGCGCTTTACGTAATGGCCTGTCGCAAGATAATCAAAAGCCACATCACTTTCTTTTGCTCTTCTAAATAATTCACCAAACTTTATCTTTTTATTGCATACAGTACATGGATTGGGAGTCCGCCCCTCCATATATTCCTTACGAAAATAATCAAGTACTTGTGATTCATATTCATCCTTTAGATCAAAGACATAGAATGGGATATCCAACTTTTTAGCAGTCGCTTCCGCATCCCTTATATCCTCCAGCTCTCCTGGGCCGTAACAGGCATGTTTTTCTATTGGTTCTTTTTCACAAATATTCCTCTCATTCCATATTTTCATGAATATTCCGCATACTTGATGTCCCTTTTGTTTTAAGATGGCTCCAGCTATAGATGAATCAACTCCTCCACTCATAGCAACAGCAATGTTTTTTTTAGACATATTCGAGCATCCTATCTAACGCTGTTTTTGCCTCTTTAATAATTGTTTCAGAAAGTTCTATTTTATATTTCTCATCCTTTAAAGCTTTATACACATCTTCCAGCTGAATTTTTTTCATGTTGATGCACACCTTTGGAATTCCAGCTGCATAGAATTTCTTGTTTGGATTTTCTTTTTTCAATCTGTAGATGATCCCCTCTTCAGTTCCGATTAAGAATGTTTTGTGATCCGAATTCTTAGAAATAGAGACGAGCCCCCCTGTAGAAAGGACTCTATCAGCTCTATTCACTACAGAAGGACGGCATTCGGGATGTACCAGGAGGAGAGCATCCGGATGGTCTTGTTTTGCCTTGGAGACTTCTTCAGCACTGATTCTATCATGGACATAACAGTATCCATCCCAAGGTATGATTTCTTTGTTCACAAATCTGCTTACATATGAAGCAAGGTTTTTATCCGGCACGAATATGATTTGATCTGACTTAACATTCTCAACAACCTTTACCGCATTAGAGGAGGTACAGCACACATCAGATTCTGCCTTCACATCAGCATTTGTGTTGACATAAGAAACAATGTTCGCCTCGGGATACTTCTGTCTGAGTTTCTTTAATCCTTGGACAGAGACCATTCCAGCCATCGGACACTCCACTTCCTGTTTTGGTCTGGGAATCAACACTTTTTTTTCGGGGGATAATATTTTTGCTGTCTCCGCCATAAAACGGACCCCGCAGAACACAATAAGATTCGAATCCGTACTGGCTGCTTCCTTGGATAATCCAAGTGAATCCCCCACATAATCTCCCACATCCTGAATCTCGGGCCTCTGGTAGTTATGAACAAGTATAACAGCGTTTTTTTCTTCCTTTAGTTTTTTTGTTTTTTCTTGAAGTTCCTGGATATTAATTTGAATCCTCCATCATATAATTTTTCTACTCTTCCAATGCTTGGAAAAACACAGGCCAGAACGGATCCTGTCTTGGAATCTCTAACGGAACTCTCTTCCCATTTTTTCTTTTGATAAATCTATCTGATATGTCAGCAGTGACACTTCCGATGACAGATGCGTCTATATCCATTTTTTTTAATTCTTCTAATATTATATCCGAAGAACCGGGACCAGAAGTGATAAGGAGCGAGCCTTCAGCAATAGAAGCAACGGGATCAATCTCGAAGTATTCGCATATTTTATGGACTTCTTCAGGATAGACAAAAAAGTCTTCATTGATTTTCATTCCGACTCCACTGGCATTGGCGATCTCAAAAAGACCTCCTATAACTCCCCCTTCTGTGGCATCATGCATAGATGTGACTCCCCCAGTTTCCATGGCAGTCAAAGCATCCTGAACCACACTCATTTTCTGGGCATATGATTTTGCTTTGTTGACTAAAGAAGGAGAATATTTTTTAAGCAATTCCTCTTCCCTTAGGTTGGAAAGAATACCAACAGCTTCAATGGCTGGGCCTTTGGTGAGAATCACATCATCTCCAGGTTTTGCTCCGGCTGATGTCACGTACGAATTTTTTTCTGCAGTCCCAAAAACAGTTATTCCCCCAATAGTAGGGGATGCAAACCCAGGATAGTAACCAGTATGTCCGCCCACAATGGAAATGTCCAATTCAAGAGCCGTTTTATGAATCGAATCAACAATTTTCTCAAAATCTGCCTCATCCGTCTGGGGGGGCATGAGTAAGGTATATGTCATCCATTTGGGTTTCACCCCCATAACCGCCACATCTGAAGCACCGATATGGACAGTGTACCAGCCAAACATACGAAGAGATTGCCCTGGAATATTGAATATGGGATCTTCCGCAATAACAAGCACCTTTTGATCACCTATATCAATCACTGAAGCATCCTCCCCCGTAAGCGGAGGGACTACGACAGAGTCATCTTTTTTCCCCAGCCTTTTCATGATAAAAGATTCAAATGTTTTGAGATTGATTTTACCTATATTAAGGCGTTGCTTATCATTCATTCTGATTTACCCTTCCAATAACCAAATCTTTCTTTTTTTCCGATTAAAACTTGATCGGTTTCTCATCAACTAAATCTTTGAGAGTTTTTCCTTTCAGCACTTCTTCCATTGAATTTTTGAGTTGTCTCCAGACATTTATTGTGAGGCAGGTGTTTCTCTGGGAACAGTAATCAGGTCTATCCACACAGTCAACCGGGGCCAACGATCCTTCTACATTATTCAATACTTCCAGGCAATTGATATCTTCTGGTGGTCGGGAAAGCATATAGCCATTTTTTCTCCTTTCAATATATCCATTTTCTCTCAGTGGTTTGATCACGTGATCCAAATACTTCATTGAAATTTTCTGCCTTTCAGCAATATCTTTTAAAAGAGCTGGCCCCTCGTTGTAGTGAAGAGCTAAATCAGCCATTGACCGGAGTCCATATCTTCCTTTGGTTGATATTTTCATTTTGACCTCTTATCACTTAAAAAATAAATGAAGCATCATAAAATACGATCCTTTATTCTACTTTTCTACTAGAATAATAGAATTATTAATGATTATAGACAAATCATCTGCAATGTCAAGAAAGCGATAACTCCAGGCAAAATAAAGTTGATGTATCAATCCAAATCAGGAAGGCCTCTGGCTTCTCTCAATCTCTTGAGAAATGGCTTGTAGAGAAAACTCTGTTCATCCAGCTCACACAGCCTCACAAACATGGGTTTGGTCACTGTCAAAGTCAACATATCCGGAGGCAGGTGCTGGCGCATGGCTATATCAGTGGCTCCTATGGCTGCCTGGGGAATATTTAGGTTTTGAAACGGCTGAAGCAAAAAACATCCGGATCCGAACGGGGCAATAACCGGACATGGGTCTTCAGGTGATCTGTGGTATTGAGCTCCGATCATCAATGCACTCAGCTGGTCCGGATTCACAAAAAACGTCACAGTCTTTATATAATCCCACAGCTCCTGCTTATAAGGGCCGACAAAAAGATGAGCGTATTCAGAGTGATAAGGTTCGGATTGGTCAAACCACTGTTCCATGAGTTCGTTGGAGGCTTTGAGCCCTTCATCTCCAACCAAAAATTGAATAAACTCCTCCTTGGATCTGGTTTGGATCCCCCACATCCAGTGCCCTGCCCCACCGCATCCATAATGGTCCCTGGTGATGTGAAGTGTCTGGCCTCTTTTCCAGTTATTAAAAAACAAAAACACACAGTCCCCGTGATCGGGTTTCACCAAAGGTTTGAAGGCATCCGGATCAGGGGCATCATAAAATCCAACAAGAGGAAATTCCAGATCAATTCTTTTGATCAAAACATCTGATGTGATCCGTCTTCTATCCATAGATACTTTTTTATCTCATCATTCTCAACAATTTTCAAGAACAAATCATTTCAGCCAGCTTACTCAATCCGCTGAGAGTTTGGTCTTTCAAATCGACTCGCAGGACCCTCCGGCTTTTTTGCTTAAGGGCTTGAAAATCGCCTAGAGACTGAGCTTTGATGATGTTTTGGAAAGAATAATTTTTTCCCGGAACACGGATATCTGTTTGAGGAGAATCCACAATCTGCAAAAACAATCCTTTATTCGGTCCTCCTTTATGGAGCTGTCCTGTAGAGTGCAAATAACGGGGGCCATAACCCATAGTAGTGGAGATCCCTGCCTTGTCTATTAATATGGCTCTGATATCCTGAATTTTTTTCTTGACCTTCTGAGAGGGAGCCAGGTAAGCCTGAATAGCGGCATAGTCTCCTTTTTGAGCACCTGAAAGCCAGGATCCAAGGGCCTTCTTTAAAGCCGCATCATCCACAGAAATTGTCTCTTCTTCTTTGCTGAATTTCGTTTTATCTCTGGAAAAATCATTCATAGCACTTCTGGCAAAGTCCTTGGCAGCTTGAACATCCGGCTGATCAAACGGATTGATCTTCAAATATGATCCTGCAGCTGCGACCGCAACTTCCCATTGGAACATCACTTCTCCCAATTCATATTTTTGAGATAGATTAAAGTCAACATAAGGGATTTCTTTGTCTTTTAGCTTTTCTCTAGAATCATTGATATCCGCATCTTCCCCATCCAAACCAAAAAAAACAAAAAAACGGTCCGAGTCATTAACAGCTTTATCCAAAGGTTCATCAATTACTGGAATGATTCCTCTTCCGTCTTTCCCCAAGCTTTCTGCCGCCAGCTGCTCCAGCCAGTCAGGAAAAGCTCTCAGTGATTTTGAGGTCACAAAAATGAGTTTATCTCTTATCTCTCCCACAGCAGCTAGTGCTGCTCCCAGTGATAAATTCGGTTCTTTCTCAGCGGATTCTAGAAGTTTTCGGGGATCCATGCCGATTATGGAGGCAGGCACCAGACCAAATTCAGTGAATACAGAGAACCGGCCTCCCACATCAGGAAACGGATTGAATATTTTTCGAAAGCCCCTTTCCCGGGCCTCTTTCATGAGAGGAGTGCTGTGGTCAGTAATGGCTATGAAATGATTTCCCGGTTTTTTGACAGCATGTTCCAATTCTGACCAGAAATAGTAATAAAGAGCCATGGTTTCCAGGGTGGTCCCAGACTTGCTGGACACAATAAAAAGAGTGGTTTTCAGGTCCAGGTCTTTCCGTATCCGCTCCACTGCCTCAGGGTGAGTGCTGTCACAGACTGTGAGTTTGGGGAAACCCAAAGCATTTGGAAATGTCTTCTGGAAAACGTCCGGCGCCAGACTCGAGCCCCCCATTCCCAAAAGAATCACATCAGAAAACTGTTCCTTTTTAACCTGTCGGGTAAATTTTTCAATTGACTCTATACGGTCTTTCATCCGAACAGGGAGTTCCAACCATCCCAGTCGATCCACTATCTCCGGCTGAAATGTCTCTGCCCACAATGACCAGTCTTTGAGCTTTATTCGGGCTAGAAAATTGTTTTCCTCAAATGAGGACAGCAAATCATTCGCCTTGTTCTCTTCATTAAAAAGATGAAATGAATATGTGTTGTGATCTGAATTCAATGGAAAACTCCCTTTATCTCGAGTCTCTGACCGCTCTAAATCTTGATGACCAGAGAGCTGAGAAAATACATATCTGTATTTTTAAATCCTTTGACAGGAAGATTTTGATAAATGATCTGCACGCTGGTTTTGAGAGCAAACCGGGAATTGATTGAAGCATAGATCGAAGAGACAGAATTGATCCGAAAATCTTCGAGCTCCTCGGTGTTTAGAAACACAGTTTCCTGATGAACGATTTTTGATGTTTCGGAAATCTGATAGGATATTTTCCCGGTCAACAGAGAAGAAACAAATGAAGTCCGGATGGTCTCTTTCCACATAGAAGAAGAGTGATTTAGATTCACTTCCGTCTGGGTGGTGTTGTTCTCATTGTTCCAGCCAAACGCAAGTTCTGTGGATAGATTCATGAGGTCTGTTTTGATCCAGGTCCCTCCTCCACCCAGAGAAAAAGCTAATCGATAATTGTAGCCGGCTAATTTGTTTCTCTCGTAACGAAGGAAACCCAATATATAGGAGCGGGGCAAAATTTTTCGGTCATATTTGAGATGACTGTAATAGATCTCGGTCTTTTTCTCTCCATTGGAAGTGGCTTTGATGAAGTTGCCTTTGTATTCGATTCTATTGTACTTTTTGATCTGCAGTTCCTGTTCTGTATCAAAACTCAAAGAGAAATTTTGATTGTTTCCCCTTACCAGAACCATGGAAAGGCTGGTTTCCGAGTTGTATTGGATGGGCTTGTCTTTGGATTCCTCTTTTGTTTCCTCCTCAGCTACTCCGAATGAATTCACCAACAGCAAACCCAGGAGCAAAAGCCCGATGTTTTTCCAAACCGATTTTTTTCGCATCCTTTAAATAAGATATGAAATAATTTTTAAGAGTTCAAGAAATTTTCCTTTATCCCGCACAACAACTCATCAGCATCTGTGGTGAATCAAGATTGCCGCAGAGAAAACATTAATAAACCATAAAGTGAATTTCATTGATGGCTTTCACAGCCCGATCTGAGAAAAAATCAGGAGATGGAAAAATGCGGAACCTTCCCCCTTCTTCTCCTTTTCCTTGGTCGATCAAAAGAAAGTCATTGTTATCATTTCGGTTAAATATTTCGCTGAAAGAGAGGGTAATCCGATATCCGTCCTTTGCAGAGACACAAAAAAAGCCAGATCTGAGATTCTGTTCATTGACCTGAAAATACGGAGACAGCACAGATTTCAAGGGTTTCCCAGTAAAATTCTGAACACCGTGAAAGCCCTTTCCTCTGCCGTAAAACACTGAAGGATAACTCCTTGGTTCTTGAACTTTTTTTATGGTTTGGATGAGATCAATGCATTTCTTATTTTTATACACACCGATCTTATCAGAATAAAGCGGAGAGATCTCTCTGTTGATTTCAAAAGACAGAGGCTGGCTCAGGACTGTGATCTTTGTGGGATGCTCAATATTTCTCACTGTTAAAAGATCATTCCCACAGATCAATCTGGTCTCTTGAGGGATCGGCCACTGGTCCTCTGTTTTTGTGGGCAGGATGGGTGACACATGAGTGGCGATCAAAGTCTGATGAAGTTCCGTGGCGTAATATATCTCTCCCCAGCTCAAAACCACCTTTTCTCCGCTTTTATTTTCCACCACCACAACAAGATCGATCACAGAGTCAAATTCCTGTTTGTTCTTTTTATCCACATACCTTTCTTTGAGAACATCAAACAGGGAATATCCGTCATACCGGTAAGCTCCCACAAATTCAACCTCTCCTGTGCTTTCATACTTAGCCTCTCTTACCATAACCGAATGTTTTTTCAGTTTGGAAAAATCAACAAGTCCGGGATTTTCAACTTCTCCATTCACATGAATTTTAGGGCCATTCAGAGAGAATGTTTGTGTGTTGTCATAAAAATCATTGTTCTCCTGAGAACAAAGTGTTGTTATCAAAAACAAAGACATCAAACAAATCAAAAAGATTTTTTTCATAATCCGTTCTCTCCTATCTTTAGATTCACACCAAGACTGAAGGTTCGTGCCTTCATAGGAAATCCAGGTTCTGTGAAATAATCAACATTCAAAAGATTCTCTGCTTTCAGATACAGAGTCAATCCGCTAAATCTCTTTTTTAAAGCGGCATTGAGCAGGAAATAACCGGGTATGTTCAATTGGTCATCTCTAAAAAGCGCTTGGGATTTGGAAACCGCTATCCCCCAAGTAGAAAAAGTCAATCCTTTGAAATCTTGGGAATTGATAAAAAAGTTGAACTGAGATTTTGGAGTGTAGTCCAGAGGTTCACCATTGTCTTTGTTCTCTGTATCCAGATAAGTGTAGTTGATTGTGGTGTCAAACACCCAAAACTCATGGGAGATCCCCAATTCAAATCCCTTGATCTCGACCTCTCCAAGATTATCATAACTTCTGTATCCGGAAGGAAGCCTTATGGAATTGATCAGATCTTTGACTTGATTGATGAACACAGCTCCATTTGCAGACCAGCTTTTTCTTAAGGTGAAACCCAGTTCATAATTTTGTCCGATTTCTTCTGTCAAATCCGGATTTCCGGATGAAGTGCTGTAAAGAGATTTCATTGAGGGGAATCTGGCTTTCCGGGAAAAACTCACATAAAAGTCCATCCAATCCTTTGGATTGTATTTCGCTCCGATAATGGGATTCAAAGAAGTCTTGTTTTGACCGATCTGTTTATCTAGATAGTCAAAACTCACTCCTCCTATAAGCTTGATCTTTTCGGATATTTGGATGTGGTCTTCAATTCCGAATGAATAAGTATTGTGAGTGACCTGCTCCCATTCTTCCCCCACATCATCTTGAGTGTTGACCTGGTCTCTTTTGCCATTCAGACTGAACCTCAACCTGTTGTTTGGACTTAAAGGAACATTCCCGATCAGAAAAGTCCCCAAAGAATAGTTTTTATAAGTTGATTCCCACCTGATTTCAGTGAAACGGCTGTCGCTGTACGCATCCAGAACATTGAAGTGGCGGACATAATAATTTCTGACTTTCAGGGTGCCGGTGTTGAAAAAAGCAAACGTTCCGCCTAAATTCAACTGCCATCTCCTCCAGTCATCAAACCTCCAGTACCGCTGTCTATAATAATCCATGGCAGTGGGGATTCCATATTCAGAGTCCAAATAAGAGACTTCTGCCATGATTTCACTTTGAGATCCCGGATAAAAGAACATTTTTCCTCGGAAATTTGTTTTTTGATAGTCACTGTTTCCTCTGAGGGTTCTCTCTCCATCCTCCAGCCAGTCAAAACCATCTGAGCTGTCATAGGATGCATTTCCCAGAAAAGAAAAACCATCTCCCACCCATTTTCCTGATCCGGATACATATGAGGTCTTGTTACCTGAAAATTGGGTGTTGAGTGAAAAGGAATCGACTTCAGGCCTCTGTGTGACCACATTGATGATTCCCCCTAGAGTGTTGGGGCCATAAAGCACAGAACTGGCTCCTCTGACGACTTTGACACTCTCAATTTCTTCGGAAGAAAAAGACTTGAGGTCAAAGGAATTGAAATAAGGCTCATAAACAGGGATACCATCATAAAGCAGAGTGATCCTTTTGCTTTCAAATCCCCGGATCTGCACTCTGGATTCGTTTTTATTCCCTTCTGTGACATAGACTCCAGTAGTGTAGTTGATGATATCTGAGAGATCCTTGGATTCAGCTTTTTCAATCTTTGCAGACTCAATGGTGGTGACTTTGGAGAGAGGAAGCTCTTTGGGCGCTTTGGCTGTGACCACGATCTGTTCTGTGATCTTCTCCTGTTTTAACTCCTGTTTTTGTTTCTGCTCTTCGTTGCTTTGGGCCAACAGGATGAGACTGGACAAAACAAAAAAGAACAAAACAAGCAATAAATATTTCGGGACTGTTTTTTTCATGAGAATCTCCTTTCCAAACACGGGAGGTCTGGCCGTTTCCAGCCAAGCCCTGTCGGTCAGGTCTCATGGCAGATGCTTTAGAGAACCTGACTCGGAGTTAAGAAAAATGATATCAAATTCACGTCCTTTTTCCAACAAAATAATGAACCTGGAGATTTCATAAAAAAAGGCGATTAAAATTGAAAACAAAAGCAAGGAAAATGTCCATATCATTGTTCATAAAAAATTCTTGTATATCGCAGAAATGAATTTAGTAATGAAAACATCGCCATTTTTTTGAATAGTACAGGTAAAATAATTCTTAAAATTTTTTCAAAAAAACATTATCCTATAGATTCGAAGGGTAAAGAATGAAACGCAAATTCTCTTATTTCCTTTTTATTCTGTCTGTTGTTTTCATTTTCATTGGTCTCAAGTCGGGTGAATTTGCCGCGGTCTTGGAAAAAGCTGTGACCATCTGTTTGAGCTGCATAGGAATCGGATGATAATCCAATGAATCTGTTAGGAAAACGCAAGTGGTTTCAATCAGCGAGTGCTCTGTTTTTTAACCTGAATCTTCCTCTTTTTTTCACAGGCGCGATTCACAAAGGCCCTACCAAGGGAATCTGTGTGCCGGTTTTCAACTGCTATTCCTGTCCGGCAGCTATGGGTGCCTGTCCTATCGGTTCTCTTCAGAATTCCCTGGCCAACCTCAGGTTTAATCTGTCGTTGGGCATTTATCAGTTTGGTCTTTATGTGATCGGTTCAATGGCTGTGGTGGGAAGCCTTATCGGACGAATTCCCTGTGGTTGGTTGTGTCCGTTTGGACTGATTCAGGAACTGTTCTATAAAATCCCTTCCCCCAAACTGAAAATCCCCGGATTCTTCAAATATTTCCGATACGTCTTTCTCATCGTGTTTGTGGTGCTGATGCCGCTTTTGGTGGTTGATCCTTTAGGCCTGGGACAGACTTGGTTTTGCAAATTGATCTGTCCTGCCGGGACTCTGGAAGCCGGACTCCCTCTGCTAGCTGCCAATTCAGCTCTGCGTTCTCAGGTGGGATTTCTATTTGCCTGGAAATTTCTTCTTCTGATAGGTTTTTTGGTTTGGATGGTATTCACACTGCGGCCATTCTGCCGGAGCGTATGCCCTCTGGGAACCATCCTTGGATTTTTCAACAAAGCCAGCCTTTTCCAGATGCATGTGGATGATGAAAAATGCACTCAATGTGGCCAATGTGCCAGAGTTTGTCCAGTAGGATTGGATCCCAACTTGACCCCCAACTCACCTGAATGCATCAGGTGTTTGAAGTGTCTGGACACCTGTTCTTATGGAGCTGTCAATTATAATTTTTTAAAAAAACACAAACAAGAAAAATGTTCAAGTCATTGTTTTTGAAAAAGGCTTGAATATCGATACATAGAAGATGATAATGAAAACATCGGCTTTTTTTATGAATAGTCCAGGTTAAAGGATAAAACAAATGAATTTATCGGATCGTGAAAGACGGGATTTGATTGCCCAGTGGGCTTTTGATACAAGGAGCATCCTGGGCCGCATGCACCTCTGGCTGGAAAATGTGGAAATGGAATGGTTCAGAGGAAAACAGCCCACCGAACTCCATCATATCGGGTTCATGGATGGACGCATGGAGCGGCTGATGACCATGACCGCAGCTGTGACAGCACTGGGAACCCAACTTTTTGGCCGCTATGGAGAAGGGAAAGGAAAATCCAAAAAAGAGCTGAACCGTGTGAAAAAAGATGGGGATGCCATCTCTGCCTATGCCATGAGCGAAAGTCTGTGGTATGCCACACGCCAGCTCCCAGAAAATCATGCGGTTCTGGTGTGTATGGGAGAAGGATTGATGCCCAAAGTGGGAGAGACCAAGGAGATGGGCTCTAATCCACAGTTGGGATTCGGAAGAGTCTATGCGCGCCCCCAGGTGGCCAAATGGCTGGACAGCTGTGTGGCCCGATTGTTGAATGAAGAAAAGTACGGATGGGATGAATTCAGGCAAGATATCAAAATTTCCGGGGTCACAGTCTGGGGAGCAGCCATTGATACTCTGGAAAACACATCCCGCTTTGCCAAGGGAAAACCCACTGGTCCTTTGACTGTCCTGCACCTCTTCAACCAGCCTCTTCACATCACCAAGCCCTATGAAGCATACATGGGGAATCTCTTTCTCCCTGTTGAAGTGGTCCGGAAAGCTGAAGAACATTCCGTGCTTCTGGATTTCATGACACCCCGAAAAAAAGTGGTGGAAGCATTGGAGGCCACATATCCCGGTATCCAGAGAAAACACATTCATGTTTGGACTTTAGGAGGAGAGAGCCGGACCAAAAGGCTGGGCTGGCTGTGGAAACAGTGGGAAGATCTCGGAGTACATCTGGTGGAAGACGGGTGGACACTTCCCACCAAAGGAAAAGCGTTCAGCGATTCCGGAACCTATGCTCCCACTTACTTGGTGGGAACATGGAAAGACAAAGACAATGAGACTCATATATTTTTATTAGATGGTTATGCCGCCTCTGCTGAAGCCATGCAAGCTGTCAGCCTCACTCCAGCCCTGGACTTGGACGGAACGCTGGTGACATTTACTTCAAAATTCGAACTCTCCATTGAAAAAGAGCAGCATGTCATGCAGCTGGACCCGGACCATCCGGAATTCAAACAAAATCTGGAGAAACTGTTCCAAAAATCTGTAGACCAGGAAACAGCTGACACATACAGGGATATGATCATGGAAGCCAGAGAAGCAGAAATGCCCTCTAATCCCCGGGTTATCCGAGCGGATGATTTTTTTCCTGAAAAAAAATGGGAAGTGATGGCCTTTTCAGGTTACATGTGCGATGATCCTTACACCGGAGCATCTGGGGTGGAACGCATCAATGAGAAAAGCTATAAGGTGACGACCCGTATATCCACTCCCCGTGCAGGAAAACGGATCACCTTCACTCTGCGCTTGATGGAAGAACCTGAAGAACAGCGGCTGGTGTTCAATCCGCTGCTTATCCGATTTATATACGGCGAAGATTTCCGGGCCCGGCCGGTCAAAATATCTGATTCAGGGCGGATAAGGAATGAACTCCAGACTCTTTGTTCCGAAGCACTGGAATATCAGGGCGGCGGAAAAATCAGGGTTCATTTTGACAAAATTCCACCAGAAGTTATTTCACTCAAAGACCAGAAAGTCCTTCGTGAAGTTCTCCACTGGTACAAGAAACACCATCCCCTCTGGTTCCGCTGGCTGGAAATCCCCTCTTGATATAAAATATAGCAAATTTTTTCAAACTGTTTACTTTACACGCATTATCAATTATGATAAACATTAAAATACAATAGAATTGGTTGTATATACATTTCTATTGGTACTAAAACATATGTTTTGGGTGATCAAATGTTAGAACCGCTGTTGGAGTCAGAAAAAAAGGAGAAGATCCTTCTCTATATTTATACCCATGGTGAATCCTATCCCAGCGAAATTTCTAAATGCTTTAATTTTTATATCAACACGGTCCAAAACCAACTGCTGAATTTAGAAAAAGGAGGCGTTCTCTACAGCAAACTTAAGGGAAAGGTCAGACTCTTTGGATTCAATCCCCGCTATGCTTTTAAAAAAGAATTGGAAGGATTGTTGGAGAAAACACTAAAGTTTATTCCTTTAAAAGAAAAGCAAAAGTATTACAGACCCAGACTGAGGCCGCGGCGGACCGGAAAAGCTTTCTGATATGAAAAAACACCTCTCTCTGAAACAATTGGCAGTTACGATCTCTGACCTCTTGAACAAAAATGGAATCGATGCGGTTCTTTCAGGAGGAGCTTGTGTTACGATTTACACCCATAACAAATATATGTCTTATGATTTGGATTTTGTTCTTCTCTCACCCACAGCTTTTGAAAAAATCAATAAAGTGATGAAACAGATCGGATTCAAACCGGAAGGTAAGTATTTCAAACATGATAAAAGTCCCTATCTGGTGGACTTTCTCTCTCCTCCTTTATCCGTAGGTGAAGAACCAGTTAAAAAAATTGAGGAATTAAAAGAAGGCGAAAAGATATTGAGACTCCTCTCCCCTACAGACTGTGTCAAAGACAGGCTGGCTGCTTTTTATCACTGGAATGACCAACAATGCCTGGAACAAGCTGTGCTGGTTTGTGAGAACCAAAAAGTGAACCTAAAAGAAGTTCAGCGATGGTCAAAGAAGGAAGGCATGAGCCAAAAGTTTGAAGTGTTTAAAAGTAACTTAAAAGCTTCCGGATCATGATTCTGGTCAGTTTGGGAAAAATATTTCAGTCGTTATCTCGTTTTTGGACCGGTAGGATTTCTTAGCCGTTCTTGGCAGAATCACTTTTATTATGACCTTTTGAAAAAGGATAAAATAAAAGACCGAGAGTGCTATGTGGTCCAAGATGTCTCCATCAAATTTGAGAAAAAAACTGCAATCAAGGTGAAATCTGGGTGGACTGTTATGCTTTTTTCTTCCGCTTTTCCAATTGATCCTCCGCAGGTCTGACGGTTTTTCTATGCTCTTCCACCACCTGATTGATCTCTTGGATCACTTCAGGATGCTGATCTGCTATGTTGTATTTTTCACTAGGATCGTGCCCCAGGTGAAAAAGTAAAGGGATTTTATGTTCTGTGCGCTCTCCGCCCATTCCATAGGAACCTTGGGTGATGTAATGGGCTTTAAAGGGCCCTTTACGGGCTGCATACACCTGCTCCCCGCGATAATAGATCATGGTTTCTCTGGGACTGGCCAGTCCATTGAAAATCACGGCTGACAAGTCGTATCCATCCATTTCTCTATCCTTTGGAACCTCAGCTCCGCTCAGAGCACACACAGTGGGAAACAGGTCCAGAGTGGAGCCCATATCCATAATAGTGCTAGGTTTGATCCGGCCGGGCCAGTAAAAAATAGTGGGCTCCCGCATCCCCCCTTCCCAAGTGGTTCCTTTGCCCATCCGGAGCAGTCCAGCAGATCCTCCTGCCTGCAGCATGGAAAGCCAGGGTCCATTATCTGAAGAAAACACTATCAGAGTGTTTTGAGCGAGATTTTCTTGTTCCAGAGTTTGGAGAATTGTTCCCACACTCCAATCCACCTCTGCCATGACATCTCCGAACAGACCGCGGCGGCTGACACCGTCAAATTCACTGGACGCAAACAAGGGGGTATGAACCATGCTGTGGGGAAAATAAATAAAAAACGGCTGATTTTTATTCTGTTTGATGAATTGGACAGCTTCTTGGGTGTATCGCTGTGTGATGGTGTTTTGATCCGCAGGACGTTCGATCACCTCTTCATTCCGCATCAACGGAACATTCCAGTAGTGGCTTTTGGGTCTGTACCGCAATTTCTCAAATGCGTTTTCACCGCCCACATAATCCATGTCATTGGAGTAAGGGATGCCAAAATAATAATCAAAGCCGTGTTCTGTGGGAAGGTAAGGAGGCAGATGTCCCAGGTGCCACTTACCGATACAAGCTGTGGCATAACCCCCTTTTTTAAGGGCCTCGGCTAAGGTGATTTCTGTTTCCGGTATCCCGCCTGTAGAATCCGGGAACAGGACCCGTCTCTCATCACTGCACAGACCGCTGCGAATGGGATAGCGTCCGGTTATTAGGGCAGCCCGGCTGGGCGTGCACACACTGGCTGCCACATAAAAACTGTTCCACTTCTGTCCTTGAGCTGCCATCCGGTCCAGATTGGGAGTGGACATGGTGGGATGCCCGAAAGCCCCCAGGTCCCCATAACCCAGGTCATCACAGAAAATAACAATGATATTGGGCTTTGCCTGTGATTTTCTGGTATCGCAGCCTAAAACACCCAGTAAGGACAACGAAGCCGCCCCCATTCCCGAAACCTTTATGAATTCTCTTCGGGTGTATTTTTTGTCACTCATAACTGCCTCCTTTCAAAATCAGGGACACAATACCTAACATTTTTCTCGCTCCTCTTTTTTAATCTTAATTGCCATTTTTTTGCCATTGAGGCGAGCCGATCTTACCGCATCTGCAGCAATCTCGACTCGTGAATAAGGCTATTGACCTTATTTTTTCTCTTAAAAATGAGGTAAATGAGTCAACTGTCCCTCAATTATCTGGCATTGGGATTGGGAGTGGGCTTCAATGCTCCCACTTTCTCCCTCCACAGATGCAGCTTGTCTTTGAGTTCTGATGCTGTATCCGGAAGTTGCTGTGAGAGGTCGTTTTGTTCGCTAAGGTCCTGGCTTAAATCATAGAGTTCAATGTGGTGGTCTTCGAAAAATTCAATCAATTTATACTTCCCGCACCGAATGGCAGAACTCGGGCTCCCTCCCTGGTTTCCATAATGAGGATAGTGCCAAAAAAGACACCGGTCCTCTATCTGATTTTTCCCTTTGAGCAGAGGCACCAGACTTTTCCCGTCCAAGTGCTGGCTGGGCAGTGCTGGACTTCCGGTCATTTCCAGGAGAGTGGGATAAAAATCAGTGCTGATAGCCGGCTCTGAACACTGGACTCCGGCCTGGGTCACACCAGGCCATCGGATGATCAGAGGCTCTCTGATCCCTCCTTCATAAAGCCACCCTTTCCCGGCTCTCAGGGGAAGATTGGAAGTGGGATGTCCTTCGGAGGTGGAAAGGCCTCCGTTGTCAGACATAAAGATGATGACAGTGTTGTCATAAAGCCCAAGACTTTTCAACCGATTGATGATTTTCCCTACAGCCAGATCCATGGCTTCCACCATACCCCCGTACACAGCATGGTTCTGAATAAGCCGGACTTTTCTCTCTCCTTCTCTGCCCCAGATCTGTCTTTCATTCTCTATGCTTTTTTTCTTTTCTCTGTATTTTTCCTCCAGGTCCTTTCTGGCCATCAGCGGGGTGTGTACTGAATAGAAAGAAAGAAAAGCGAGGAAATTTTGATCCTTTTTCTTTTCAATAAACCGGCAGGTCTCAGAAGCCAGCCGGTCCGGAAGGTGCTCTCCTTCTGGCCCATCCTCTAGTTTGGGATTTCCATAAGGCGAAAAATACTTGTTCCCTCCATAGGGACCTCCCCTCTCCCAGCCGCCTTTATTGACATCAAAACCCTGGTCTTCAGGATAATACCCTTTGCCTCCCATATGCCACTTGCCCGCAAAAAAGGTGGCGTATCCTGCCTTTTTCAATGCTTCAGCCAGAGTGACTTCTTGAAGGGGCATGTGGGCCTTATAAGGAGCCGGGACAAGGGATTTGTGTCTGGTCCAGTGTTCAGACACCGACTCTGGTTGAGGCGCGCCAAAATAATCTGTGGTTTGGAGCCGGGCCGGATATTTTCCGGTCATGATGCTCACTCTGGTTGGGCTGCAGACCGGACATGCGGCATACGCATCTGTGAACCGTACCCCCTCGGCTGCCAAACAATCCACATGAGGAGTCTCATAAAAAGGGCTCCCATAACAACTCAAATCTTTCCACCCCAAATCATCCACCAGCACAAACAAAAAATTAGGCTTCTGCTTCACTGGGCTGCAGAAAAACGCACCGGAGGACAAACTCAAGGCCGCACTTCCCCATAAACATTTTTTGATAAAATGCCGCCGGTCCATGAATCATCCTACTCAACAGAGTCCTCCCCACTATATAACAAATGGGATTGCAATAAAACATTATAAAAGATATCATTTTCAGCATGAACAAATACATTTTCTGGAACTTAGTCCATAAACACACCTGTATTGCGCTGAATGAGGACCTCTCCAAATACGCTCAGGGTGAGACGTTCTGGAAAGCTCTGTTCAATCTGGGCGAGACCACCAACAAATTTGTTCCTTCTGTCAATCCTGATCTCACTCCTCTAAACAAGCGGATCCAAATGTATTATGAGACCGGATTGAACAAAGTGGAGATTTTGGTGGAACAGAAAAAAAAACAATTTTCCATTCAATGTTCAAACAGCAGGTCTTTTCTCAATGACCAAGACGAACAAAAAGCACTTCTGAAATACATCCGGTCCAGAGCTGAAAAATCAATCATTGATCCCGGCCTGAAAAAACTCTAATGGCTTTAATAGAGAAATTTGTCTTCGCCCACTTCCTTGATCATGTCTTTGATTTCTTTTAAGAGCAGTTCTTTTCGCTTGAGCACAGCTTGGATCTCTTTATCAGTGAGATAAGGACCTACGGCTTCTTTGATGCTCTCAAAATTCAGGGATTTGATTTTTTCATTAAACTCTCTGGGCAGCATGCGGATCAGTTTTTTTTCCTTGATCCCGTTTTTTCCATATAAAAGATTCCGGGTGTATCTTCTTTTTGCCCGGAAACTGCGGGAATGATCGATGAGCAGGGTTCTCCAGTCCTTTGTGTATCGGATGTTCTGCTGGGTCCGGTCTTCATTGGCAATCAGACAATCAAAAGCCCTGGTCAAATATTTTCTGCGGTTCCACTTGACCACATAAGTCTTTGGAATGCCCATTCCTTTCTCCATCCGGTCCAGATCGCTCATCTCACTGGTGACCCATAACTGAAGAGAACCTTTCTTGCCGTTGAACTCCCTTTCTACAGTAGGAGGAACCATATGAAGACCTAACAGTTTATCCATTTCATAAGCAGCGATCTCATACTGCCATCCCTCAAGATAACCTTTCTGCATTCCAGAGGGATTTTTCCAGCATCCTGAATGTTCGATATCTCCTTCTTTCATATACAGCCGGTAGGGTTTGGTCACTCCTTCTCCGATATCCTCTGACTTTATGATTTCAGCGGTCTGGAGAAACTCCTCCCATTTGGCCTGTTGGGCGATCTCTTCAGAAGTGAATTGAGAAAACAATCCATGCTCACTGCTGATAAGAAGGAGACCCACAATCACAACAGAGATGTTTTTCTTCATTTCTATCCCCCTCTTCATTCCTGTGAATTTGTCTGCCATTGATTGAAAACCAATCCATCTCATTATAGGATCCCAGCTCAAAACTCACAACCTTTTTTTGTATGAGTTTTCCACTATTTCTGTGAATAAATTTGTTAAAAACCCCTTTGAATTTTCTTTAATTGATTGATTTTCTATCAATTAGTTTAAACTGCACAACATTTGGGCATTTGCCTTTAACATCAATGAGAGGATTTGTCGATAGGCTGTTTGGTGTCCGGATTACGGAGAGCTTTCCAGGAAGTTTTTTTCTGAGAGGCTGTGCTTTGAACATCTCCGCTCATCACATCTTCATTGACCCGGCCGGTGAATGTCCAGACTTTATCCGGAGATTTGATCTTGAAGCCTATTTCGCTGCCTGAAAGCTGTTCTTCAGTTACTTTCCATGTCTCTGTTTCAGGGATGACACTCCCCTGGGCATACTGAAAGACTTGAGTGAAACGAATAATGGTTTCCAGAGAATCGTCAGCCAAAACGACTTTCCAATCCCCGCTGACATTGGCAGGGACCATCCAGTAATAGACAAAATGGGCTTCCTCATCCAAAATCACCATGGATTCCTCATCAGGAGTCCAGCTGTTCATATCAAAGTCATGAGAAAGGACCCGGGTCCCTGGTTTCACTTCATCAAAAATTCTGGGGCGCAGCTTCAAATTGACTGAAGGCAAAAGATACAGAGTGATCACTGTAGCCTCACTCAAATCTGTTTCGTACAGGTTCTGATTGTGAAACTCCACCAAATTTTCCACTCCGGCAATGCGGGCGTTCTGTCGGCTCTCCTCGACTCGTTCTGAATTTAAGTCCACACCGGAACCTCGGACTGTGTACTGGACCGCAGCCTGAATCACGATCCGGCCGTCCCCGCATCCCAAATCCAGCAGAACATCCCCTTGTTCAAGGTCTGCCAGCTCCAGCATCTCATCCACCACTTTCATTGGTGTGGGGACATAGGGAACATCTAATCCGATTCCCTCATCCGAGGTTGTTTTCTGCTGACAAAGTGATAAACAAAATACACTCAAAAAGACCATGGAAATCATAGCGCTTGTTTTTCTTTTCATCATAGAATGAGATTCCCCTTTTTAGGATGAACCACTCCCAGACAAAGGATTGAACTCATATTTCTTCTTTGTCTTGGATATGGTGCCGAAATAATGCTGCGGATCATGATTCAAAGCAAGGATCCACTGGTTTTGGAGAGCTTTCTGCAGAAATTTTTCTTTGTTCTTCAGAGTCTTGACCGGATACAGGTCATAGCTCATCACATATGGAAGATGGACATGGGAAGCCGTGGGGATCATGTCTCCCATAAAATAAAGAGTCTTTGCTCCGGATTTCACTCTCACTAGTTGATGGGATGAGGTATGGCCCTCAGCCAATTCGACCTGAACTCCTGGAGTGACTTCAGTATCCCCTTCTACCAGATTTAGCTGCCCGTGTAGGTCAAGAGGTAAAAATGAGTTTTTATCATAACTGGGTTTGTCTCTGGGACCGGGATCCAGAGCATTGTTCCACTCTCCCTTTTGAATGATGTATCGGGCGTTGGGAAACGCAGGAATGAATTCTCCTTCGTTGTTTTGAGTCGTATTCCCTCCGCAGTGGTCAAAATGCAGATGAGTGTTGATAACAAAATCGACATCTTGGGATGCATATCCGATCTGTTCAAGAGCTCCCTTTAAACCGGGTTCCTGTTCCACAGAATAGTATTCATAAATCTTTTTTCTGAGGTTTTTTCCGATCCCGGTGTCCACTAGAATGGTCTTTTCTCCGGTGTCAACCAGTATGGAATTCAGTCCCAGTTTGATGCGGTTCAAAGAATCAGCTTCAAATGTTTTTTCCCATAACACTTTGGGAACCACACCAAACATGGCCCCACCGTCCAAATGGAAAAATCCGTCTCTCAGGCCGTGAACTTCAAATGTTCCCAAAGACAGTTTATTTAGGCTCATTTAAGAGAGATTCCAAATCGAGCACCATATCTTTTCTGTTGTATTGGGCAAATTCCACTTCTCCAGTGTCCATGCGGATGGCATCTTCAGGACAGGCTTCCACACAAAAACCGCAGAAACAGCAGCGGGAAAGGTCGATGATAAAGGTTGAAGGATATTTCTGTATCTCCGGGTCCGGATCTTCAGTGGCCTCAATATAGATGCACTCAGACGGACAAACCGTTTCACAGAGCATGCAGGCCACGCATCTGGGTTTTCCGTCTTCTCTTTTCATGAGCCGGTGAAGACTCCGGTGTCTTTCCGCGATCTCTGTTTTCTGTTCCGGATATTGAATGGTGAAAGCGCCTTTTCTTTTGGTCTTAATCCCGAACAGATTCAAGATGTGGAAAACCATATTCACAATAAAATGGCGCGCAGTGATAAGGATTCCTCTGATGATCTCAATAAAGTATCCGAATAATCTAAACATTTTATAAACTCATAAAAAACGCAGTGGCTGCAATATTGAAGAGACTCAGGGGGATTAAGAATTTCCATCCGAAGTCCATGAGCTGGTCATACCTGAAACGGGGATAAGTCCACCGGACCAGGATCTGAAGCCAGCAAAAAAAGAACACCTTTAGGTTAAACATGATGACCTGAAACACCACCACCAACCAGTAAGGAAGAAGCCATTCTCCTCCCCAAGGGAAATGGAAGCCTTCTGCACTCAGCCAGGGCACATGGTATCCTCCGAAAAACAGAGTGGTCAAAAGACAGGAAATGATCAGGACCTTCATAAAATCCGTAAACATGTAAAGACCGTATTTCAATCCTCCGTATTCGGTGAAAAAGCCCACAATCTCTGATTCCCCTTCCGGAAGGTCAAAAGGGACTCTTTCCGATTCAGCCATAGCTGCCATTAGAAAAATGATAAAGCCCAGAGGCTGGAGAAAAATCCCCCACTTGGGAAGCCAGCCAAACAAAACCTCACTCTGGAATCCCACAATTTCAGAAAACTGAAGTGATGGAAAGACCATTACAATGCCGATTAAAGACAATCCCAGGGCCACTTCATAGGAGATGAGCTGGGCCGATCCTCTCAGTCCTCCCAGCAGAGTCCACCTGTTATTGGAGACCCACCCACTGAGGATCACTCCGTAAATGCTGAGAGCCAGAAAGGCCAGTACAAAAAGGATCCCCACATTCAGGTCCACCACCTGCAGCGGAATCTCTTTGCCGCTGATCTGAATAGGACTTCCAAAAGGGATGGTGGCGATAGTCACTGCTACAAAAAAGAAAGACAGAAACGGAGCCAGATTGTGCAGGAATTTTTTTGAAAACTCGGGAGTGAAATCTTCTTTGGTCATCATCTTAATGGCATCAGCAAACGGCTGAAAAAGGCCTAGAACGCGGATTCCGAAAAAATTTGCACGGTTTGCTCCCACTCTGTCCTGCATCACAGCGCTTTCTTTTCGTTCTGCCCAGGTCAAATACAGAGACAGCACAAGAAACCAAACAATGGCACCCACAAATTTCACCAGAATAATCAATACATCAATCACGTTATTTTCCAAAAAATTTTATTTTTTTCTTCATCATTTGAAACACATCAAAAGGAGAGGATAACCGGGCATAGGATTTGAAATCAACTTTGATCTCTTTTCCCAAAGACACCAGCCACTCCCATTCAGCCCGGGCTTGTCCGGGAGAATAGAGAACAGGGCCAAAATGCTGGATCCTTTCATCCTCATTAGTGAACGAACCGGCTTTTTCAGCCGGTACAGCTGTAGGTATGACCAGATCAAAATCCTTGTTCCATTCTCTTTCAAACGGGGTGAACAGGATTTTGGTTTGGACTTCCTTTATTTTTGACATGAGTCCAGTCAATTGATCCAAATCAAAAGGGGACGCCCAGAATACAAATAAAAGTTCTGTACCATCAAACACCTGGCCCTCGCTGATGGCCTCCAATGAAAATCCGATCTCTTGAGCTCCTTTTTTATTAGGGGTGCGGTCTGAGGTTAAAAGCAGGTCATCTGCTTCGCGCTGAGCTGTTGTGGGAAAAAAGACTTTTTGGGACTCCAGGTTCTCAGTAAAGATCTTTTTGACCAAAAACAGTTCTTCATTGGTCAGCCAGGTGTTTGATATCACACCCAGGCGGTTGAGTTTGTTTTTGTAAATGAGCTTTTTGACCTGGTCTGCAGCATAGGTCACAGCTTTTTTTGGGTCTAAAGCTGAGTCTCCCTGCTTGAGAACGATTTTTTCTGCTCTGTCTTGGTCCATATAAGAATAGCCATAGCGGCCGATATCGCAAATCCAGTATCCTTTCTCTTTTTGATCCTTTTCTCTGGAGGTCACACGGGATGTAATTCTGTAAACTCTCTTGGGAACATCAAAACGCGCAAATCCGGGATGGTGCTCGATAAAAATGTTGCATCCCCTAGAACACAGAGGGCAGATAGAAGCACCTTTTTCCAGAAACCAGTTTCTGGTTTTGAACCGAAAATCCTTATCTGTGATGGCACCCACCGGGCACAACTCGGTTAGGTTTCCGGCATAATTGTTGTCAATGAGCCGCTGGTCAAAAATCCCGATCTCGGAATAAACACCGCGTTCAAACACACCCAGCTCCTCTGTCTGGGTGATGTCTCTCAAAAAACGCACGCAACGAGTGCAGAGCACACACCGCTCTCTGTCCAGGATCAGTCCTTTCCCTAGGGGAACATTCTTGTCTTTTCTTTCTTTTTGTTCCATAAAAGTGCTTTCAAAAAGACCGTACTGTTCATAGTAATCCTGAAGAGTACACTCCCCTGCTTTATCACAGATAGGACAATCCATAGGATGTTCTGCCAGCAGAAACTCAAGCACTCCTTGTCTTGCTTGCCGAACATTTTCAGTCTCTGTAAAGACCTTCATCCCTTCCTTGACCTGAGTGGCACAGGCCAACTCCAAACAGAGATGACCTTCGATCTCCACCAGACACATCCGGCAGCTTCCCTCCGGAGCAAAGGCTTCGTGATAACATATATGGGGAATATGGATGCCAGCTCTTTCCGCAGCTTTGAGCACAGTGATCCCTTCTGGGACCTTGATGGAACGGTCATTGATGAATATCTCTACCATCTCTGTCTTTTCCTCACGTTCATTTAATTGTTCCTTGGATAAAGGACTCCAATTCCTTTCTAAATTTTTTCACTATAGCCAAAATGGGCATGGCTGCTGCATCTCCCAGCGGGCAAAGGGTTTTTGCCAGCATATTGGAAGCCAATCTCTGGATGGTATCCAAATCCTGTTTTTTGCCTTTGCCTTGATAAATCCTCTGCACTGTTTTGTGGATCCATGAATTTCCGATTCTGCAGGGAGTGCATTGGCCGCAGGACTCATGGGAGTAGAACTGAGTGACCTTCCTCAACACATCAATGATGGCCACTCCCTCATCCAATACGATCACAGCTCCTGAGCCCAGCATGGAATCTGCTTTCATAAGCGACTCACAATCCATAGGAATATCGATCTCATCAGGTTTGAGTATGGGAGATGACAGGCCTCCGGGAATCACTGCTTTGAGTTTTTTATTTGATTTCATTCCTCCGGCATGCTTGAAAATCAATTCCTTTAAAGAACTGCCTACCGGAAGCTCGTAGATCCCCGGATTTTTGACTTTCCCGCTGACTCCGAAAATACGGGTTCCGCCATCCTCGGGAATCCCCTGCTGGATGAACCAATCCGCTCCTTTTTCCAAAATATACGGCACATTGGACAGGGTCTCTACATTGTTGATCACTGTGGGACACTGAAAAAGACCAACAGCTGCTGGGAAGGGAGGTTTCAAGCGGGGATGTCCCCGTTTCCCTTCCAACGATTCCAAAAGTGCGGTCTCTTCTCCGCAAATATAAGCTCCGGCTCCCCTGTGAACAGTGATCTGGAGGTCAAATCCGGAATTGAGGAGGTTTTTGCCGACAAATCCTTTCTTTTCAGCTTCTAAAATGGCTCTTTCCAGGCGGCGGGCAATGTTTTCGTATTCTCCCCGGATGTAGATGAAGGCATGGTGGATACCCACAGCATAGCTGGTCAGCACGATTCCCTCCAGAAGCATATGAGGATTGTGAGACATGATGTATCTGTCTTTAAATGTACCAGGTTCTCCTTCGTCTGCATTCACGCACAGATACTTGGGCTTGTCTGCATCCTGGGGAACAAAGCTCCATTTCACTCCAGCCGGAAAACCTGCTCCTCCTCTTCCCCTCAGATGAGCGGCTTTGACCTCATTGAGCACTTCTTCGGGCTTGAGCTCTTTGATCACTTTTTTCAGTGTTTTGTATCCGCCTTTTTTCATGTACACATCGATCTTAAAGAGATGTTCCACTCCAAAATTTTGAGTGAGTACTTTTTCCGGCACTTTATTCATCCAGTTCGCTTAATATTTGATCGACCTTCTCTTTATCCACATGGCCGTAATAATCATAATTGACCATGATATTGGGTGCCTGTTCGCATGCACCCAGACATTCCACAGTGGTGAGAGTGAATTTTCCATCTTCGCTGGTCTCCCCTGGTTTGATGCCCAGCTTATGACTCAGATGTTCGATCAGTTTTTCAGCTCCAAGTATGGAACAGCTCAGGTTGGTGCACACCTGGATGTGATATTTTCCCAGAGGCTTTTGGCTCAACATGGAGTAAAAGGTCACCACTTCCCTAACTCTTACCGGACTGATCTCCAGTAAATCCGCCACCCATTGTTCGCTGTCTTCTGAAATATGTCCCAGCTCCCTTTGGACCAGGTGGATCACAGGAAGAATGGCGGCCTGTTTTTTGGGATATCTGGAGATAAGCTCCTTTATCTTTTTTTGGACGCTGTTTGAGATTTCAGGGCTCATCTGTCCAATTCTCCTCCGATCATATTGGTGGAGCCAAAAGTGGGGATGACATCTGCAATGTAATGACCTTTGATCATCTCTTCCAGAGCAGAAACAATATGAAAACAGGGACCTCTCAGGTGAAGCCGGTAGGGCCGATCGCTTCCGTCTGAAACAATGTAATAACCCAGTTCACCGCTTCCGCCTTCAACAGAAAAATACACCTCTCCTTTGGGCGGTCTGATCCCGTGGCCTTTCATGAAAAATTTGAAATGCTGGATCAATCCTTCCATGGTGGTGTAGGTGTCTTCTTTAGGAGGGACCTTAACTCCATATTTATCAGATAAAATTGTTGGGTACTTCTCTTTTTCTGATCCTTTGAGATTGGGCGAAAGTCTGATCTCCTCATCCGGTTTCTGGGTCCTGGCGGCTTTGATCGCTTCATGAGGATTGATTTCTCCTTTGGCTTCAGGCACAGCCTCTGGAATCTGTTCAATGCACTGCTCCACCATCCTCAGGCTCTGTTCCATCTCTTTCATGCGCACCATGTACCGGTCAAAATTGTCGCCGTTTTCCCCAAGAGGGACCACCCAATCCAGTTTGTCATAAATCAGATAGGGACGGGCCTTACGAACATCATACTTGACTCCTGATGCTCTCAAACAAGGACCTGTAAAGCCGTAATTGACCGCCATATCCGGTGAGACCACAGCTACATCTCGAGTTCTGTCTATCCAGATCTTGTTTTTATCCAGAAGACCTTTCACATCTTTCAGCACATCCCGGGTTACCTTCATGGCTCTGTCCACATCTTTTTTGAAATCAGGATGAAGGTCACAACGGACCCCGCCTATCCGGATATAAGAAGTGGTCATCCGGGCTCCGGTGGTCTTTTCGATGACCTTCCAGATCTCTTCACGCGCCTTGATATAGTAGAGAAAAACAGTGAACGCACCGCACTCCATGGTCATGGCTGCCAGAGCCGTGAGGTGATCGCTGATGCGGGACAGCTCGCTCATGATGACGCGGATGTACTGGGCTCTTTCGGGCACTGTGACATCCATGAGTTTCTCCAGAGTCATCACATATCCCACATTGTTGATAAGAGGCGAGACATAATTCAATCGGTCTGTGTAAGGGAGCAGGTTGAAATATGTCTTGTTCTCACAGGTCTTTTCAAATCCCCTGTGCAGATACCCCACTTCCACTTCTGAGTTGCGCACCTTTTCTCCGTCCAGTTCCAGCATGATCCTGATGGTGCCGTGCATGGCTGGATGCGAAGGCCCCATGTTGATCATAAGGCTTTCTTTACGGGCTTCTTTTTGCAGACGTGTGGTCATCTTATTTTCTCAATCGGATTTTAGGCTGCCTTTTTCTTAAAGGATAATCTTTTCTTAAGGGATATCCCTCAAAACCATGGTACATAAACAAGCGCCTCAGGTCCGGATGTCCGGAAAACTGAATGCCGAACATATCATAGACTTCTCTCTCCAGCCAGTTGGCGTTTTTCCATAAAGAGCAGAGAGATTCCACTTTCAGGTCCTGCTCAGGAACCCGGCATTTGATCCTCAACCTGTGATTTTTGGAAAGGGAAAAAATGTGATAGACCATTTCAAACCTGGGTTTTTTTCCTTTGTTGTCCACACAGGTCAAATCCAGAAGCATGGAATAATCCTGGGGTTTATGCTTCAAAAACCCAAGCACCTCAGCCACAGATTCCTTTTGGACCTGAATGACAATGTCTCCAAGGTCAGTGGTCACACTCCGGATTTTTTCATCAAACTGTTTTTTAAGCTGTTCTTCTATTCTTTGACGATGTTCCATCTTAAATCCTGTTTCTGCTTTTGAATTTTATCCTGCAGTTTGAGTAAAGCATTCAATATGGTCTCAGGACGGGGCGGACATCCCGGGATATACACATCCACAGGGATGATTCGATCAATCCCCTGGACAACAGCATAATTGTCATAGATGCCGCCGCTCACAGCACAAGCTCCGCAGGCAATGACCCAATTGGGTTCCACCATCTGATCATAAACTGTTTTTAGAACCGGTGCTTCTTTATGACTGATGGTCCCGACCACAAACAAGAGGTCTGACTGCCTGGGAGAAAAAGTGGTCATTCCCACTCCGAACCGGTCAAAGTCCCAATGAGCGCAGGCTGCAGACATATATTCCATGCCGCAGCAGGCGGTGATAAAAGGATAATGAAATATAGAAAATTTCCGTCCCCATCCAATGGCATAATTCAGCTTGGTGGCAATGAAACCGCCGTGAGCCGTCTTCTGATAGTAGCTGTACTTTTGGATCGGCCTTATTTTTCCCATGCAAATGCTCCTTTTCCCCATGCATAAGCAAAACCGACAATCAGAATCAGAATGTAGACAGACATAGAGATCAAAGCCAGGCTGCCGATCTCTTTAAAGATCAAAGCCCATGGAAAGAAAAACACCACTTCCACATCAAAGAGAAGAAAAAGAAACGCTACCAGATAAAATTTGATGGGTACTGGAGGAATCCCCTTTTGGAGATAGGGACTGCCGCATTCAAAGGGGGTCTGCTTGATTGGATTGGACTTTTTTGGTCCGATGATTTTATTGACCATGACCAGAATAAAGCCCAACACTCCGGTTACCAGAAAAACTATTAATAGTTCAATCATGGATTTTGAGGCAGTATTTTATACAATACAAATCAAAGATGCAACCATTTAATTATTTTTTTTTTTCATAAATATGAATAGCCCTATTTTGGGCATGAAACGCAGCTTCTATAATGGATTCAGACAAGGTGGGATGCACGTGCACTACAGATGAAAGCTCTCTGAGCTTGATTTGATTTTGGACAGCACAAACCAACTCCGGAATCAATTCGCTGGCATGCGGAGAAAGGATGTGAGCGCCGACAATGGTTTCTTTTTGATCTGCAATGATCTTCACAAAACCTTTCAGCTTTCCCACCGTCACAGCCCTGCTGTTGGCTCTGAGAGGAAATTTTCCTATGCGAATTCCATCTCCGTACTGGTCTCTGGCCTGTTCTTCGGTCAGCCCTACGGAAGAAAACTCAGGTTCTGTGAACACAGCTGAAGGCACTGTTTTGTGGTCCATCTTCATCTGAACACCTGCGGCATTCTCCGCAGCAGTGATCCCTTCATGAGAGGCCTTGTGCGCCAGGAGCTGTCCCCCGGTTAAATCACCGATGGCATAGATGTTTTCAATGCTTGTTTCCAAAAATTCATTAACCTTCACAAAACCTGCTTTATCCAGCTCCAGCTTCGGCAGGGTGTTTCTGAATTGTTGGGAGTTGGGTTTTCGCCCCACAGCCATTAGCACTTTATCAGCTTCATATTCAAAAGGAGAGTCCTTTTTTATGGAAACGCCTTTGAGAGTGACAGTCCCGTTTTTGATATGGCTTTCCTGGATTTTCATTTCTGTCAGGATCTCTATTCCCTGTTTTTTAAGCTCTCTCTCCAAGCTTCGGGCAGTTTTCTCATCGCTGCCCGGGAGGATCTGAGGCATGATCTCCAGTATGGTAACTCGGGATCCCAACCGTTGGAATAATGATCCCATTTCCAGTCCGACTGCCCCGGCTCCGACCACCAAAAAGCGGGAAGGGATTTCTGTGAATTCCAGTGCCTGTTGGGATATGACCACTTCCTTGTTGTTTGCTTTTAGAAAAGGAAGGCTCCCTGGGCTGCTTCCAGTGGCTAGGATAACTTTATCTGCTCTGACTTCTTTATCTTCATTTTGACCTGAAATGATTAGTTCTTGACTATTTTTAAAGCTGGCTTCCCCATTCATCACTGTGACTTTGTTCTTGTTTAAAAGAAATTCAATACCCTTGACCAGACGGTCCACAGATTTTCTTTTGTGTTCCTGGATTTTGTTGAGATTCAGCGTGATCTCATCCACAGGTCCATCCCAGATTGGATTGTCTTTCATCTCTCTGAACAATTGAGACTGATAGAGGAGGGCTTTGGTGGGGATGCATCCCCAGTTGATGCACACACCCCCAAGTTTTTCTTTTTCCACCAGCAGGACGTTTTTACCCAGCTGAGCGCCCCTTATAGCAGCTACATAACCTCCAGGCCCGGCTCCGATCACAGCGATGTCATATTTGCGGTTCATGATGACCTTCCTTCTGGAATCCATTTTCAGTCAAACAGAAAATCTGCAGACCGTCACATCATTATATATATCATTTGGTTTATCGGTTCAATGAAAATCAACAAACCATTTATTTACAAACTAAAAGTGGACAAACACAAGTCCCTTTATACCTCCCAAGGTACAAGCTGCGATGATAAGAAAAGCAACTCAAGACCCAAGGGACAGGAGGACACTGCTTTGTTAATCAGAAAATCCCTTGACAGGGGAAAGGAAAAACTCAAAAATATTGAAAGCTCACTAAAAGAAAGGAAACCGTGCGAAAAGGACGTTTGAGGTCATCCCTGATGGCAGTCTTGGGGCTTATTTTTTGCTCTCATCTCTTTGGAGCATCAGAGAGCATCCAGTTCTGGGGCCAGGTCCTTGATTTTCAACAAAAACCTCTAAAAGGAATTAAAGCCACCCTTTGCTTTGATGAGAACTCTTCTGTTTATGAATTCATCACTGATCAAAACGGGTTATTTAGAGCCCTGGGACTGAGTCCAGGAAAATATACGCTCATCCTTTCTCCCCCTGAATACAAAAGTCTAAACAAAAGCATACATCTTGATCCGGAAGAATTTCTTTTTTTACAAATCACTTTACAGAAAGCAAATCAAGATGGACCTTCCAAAAGCCGGGCCGTACAAATAAATTTTTCCAGCGCTTCTCAGCATACACAGATCAGCAGACGGCAGATCCGGGAAATGCCTTCAGGTCACAACATCTGGTCATTGATTGAAAACCAGGACCTCTCTGCAGTCACAGACCGGATTGATGTAGGGGGTTTGTGGAGCGGCATCCCCGCTCTATTCAGTGCCAGAGGGGCCAGCTCCTGGACCCAAAACCGGTTTTTGTTCAACGGCATGGACATCACAGATCCTTTTGAGGGAGGAACTCCTCTTCTGTATCCGGATGTCTTTTCTCTGGACCGCACCAATCTGACCAATGCTGCACATCCTCCGGAATTCATTTATCCAGGAGGTTATCTGGATCTTGTCACAGGAACAGAAACCGATGACTATCACGGTTCTCTCTCCGGTTATTACACCCAACACTCTCTCCAGGGATCCAACATCACAGAATCGCTTCAGCAGGAAGGCCTTTTCGAAAATCACACCTTTGATTACTTGACTGAAGGCAACTTCCGGTTTTCAGGGCCTTTGGGCCGGGAGAAGCTGTCTTTTTTCACCTCAGTGACTGGATCCGACCTTTCCCGCGATGTGGCAGAGTTTGACGGAGAAAACAAAACCTCTTTTCTCTCAGGACTTTTCAGTCTCAAATACAATGTTTCTTCAAAAAGTTCCCTCCATTTGCTCTGGACCAGTCAGTTCCTGAATCACTCTTCTCTTGGAGCGGCCAGAGAGGTCCCTTTTTCATCCACCAATAAAGCTTCTGACCGCTTCCACATCATCCAGGCTTTCTGGGATGGTCATATCAACAGCCAGCATCATTTAAAGGCAGGTCTGGGCTTTGTCCAGGCCAGCCGAGAAACCGACTTTCAGGACAATACCACTCTCCCCCATTCCCAGGAAATCCTCAGAAATGATTTTCTTAGAGGAGCGGCTCCCTTTGCTGAGAAGAACCAGAGTCAAAAATGGGTGTTCTGGCTTAAGGGAACATCGATTTTTCATGATTTTCTCGGACTGCACCATACTTTTCGATACGGCGGAAACGGACAGATTTCATCCTCATCCCAAAATATTGATGTACTGGATGCTGTCCATCTTCTTTTTTTTAAAGAAAAGCCCCTCCAGATCGCCCGATACAACACCCCTACAGTTCAGAGACAAAAAGGGACTGATCTGAGTTTTTTTATTCAGGATACTTTGACTTTCTCCAATCTTTTCTCCATTTATATAGGGGCTCATCTTTCCAATGAAACGGCCTGGGTTCCGAATTTCCAGACAACAAATGAAATCAACTGGCTGAATATCTCACCCCGGATCGGATTGATCATCCCCTTATCCCAAGCCAAAACCTCGGTCTTAAAGCTCTCCTATGCTAGGTATTTCAACACCCTTCCCCTGAAATATGCCTCCTACGGCAGTCCGGATTCTCTGGGCTTTTTGACTTATTGGTGGGAAGATTCAAACCAGGACAAACTGTTTCAAGACTATGAACAGGGTGACCTATTAAGGCGCGGAGGTCCTTTTTACGCCTCCATAGACCCTGAAATCAAGAGGCCGTATGCGGATGAGGTTGTCATCTCCTATCAGAACAATTTCAAACCGGAATGGCTTTTTTTTGTGTCCGGTTTTTACAGAGTTTACAAGAGCGCTGTCAATACCCTGAATACAGGGGTTCCTTTTTCCCAATATGTACCTGTTTATCACATTGACTCCGGTGATGACCGGATCCCGCACAACTATGATGACCTCCTTTTTACAGTGTTCAATCAAACAAAACAAAGTCTGGGGCAGGATTTTTATCTCCTCTCCAACATAGAGAAAGACACCAGAGCCACTTACTACTACGGACTGGATTTCAGCCTGATCAAGCGTTTCAATGATGCGTTTGCAATGTTTTTTTCCTTCACAGCTGTCAATGCTGTGGGCACCACCAATCCGGGAAACACTGTACTGGAAAATGATATCGGAGTGATCGGATCCCTGTTTGACCATCCCAATGCCCTGATCAACACGGAGGGAAGACCGGCCTTTGATAGAGGCTACACAGCACGGCTGGGGTTTAAGTATTCGGCTCCTTTTGGTTTTCTGTTTTCCGGAATCGCTAAATACTATGATGGGCAGCCGTTTTCACGAAAGATCATCATCGAGGGCCTCAACCAGGGGCCTTTTTATATCCAGGCCCATCCCAGTGGCAAGGCCCGTTATGAATTCAACAGCACTCTGGATCTGAGGGTGGAGAAAAGATTTTTGATCAGCGGTTCTATTCTGAGATTCATACTGGATGGATTCAATGTGTTGAATTTGGGACTGGCTACAGAGGAGAACGAATGGACCAGACCGGAATTCCCGCTCCGGTATGCCACTGAGATCCAGTCTCCCCGGGTGTTCAGGCTGGGTATATCCTATTCATTTTAAAAAATGTTTGGAGAATCACAAAAAATACAATAATATAAAACAAATCAAATGAATCAGTAAGGATAAAAAGGAGGACTTCAAAACATGCTTTCCACAGCAGGTCAAATCATCTTCAGTTTGGTCATTTGTGCCACTTTTTTGGCGTTCATGATTCCGGTCATCCACCGGATCCGGATCATCCTTAAAGGAAAAAAAGACCAACGGTTCGATCACATCATCAAAAGAGCCTGGGATGCTTTCATTAAGGTCTTTTTCCAAAGGTGCACACTCCGCAGAGATCGGGTGTGGACTGGATTCATCCATCTGTTCATTTTCTATGGAGCTTTGACTTTTGACACCATGTCCGTGAATCACGTCTTAGAGGGGTATCTCCCTGGATTTTATCTGTTTGGTGGAGGAAACTTCGGGCTTTTCTTTTCTTTTATTGTGGACCTGTTTGCTGTTCTGGTCCTAGTGGCCGTGGTCTTTATGGCCTTTAGGAGATACATCATCCGCCCGGAAGCTTACAAAACCACTCTCCTTGACTCTGGGATCATCTACATGCTTTTGACCATTGTCACTCTCAGCTATCTCTACTTCGAGACCTTTTCCATTGCCCATCATCCAGGTACAGAAAGACTGTCTTTTATCGGAGCACCTCTCGCCCAATGGGTGAATCAAGCCGGTCTGTCCGCCTCTGCTGTGTCTTTACATTTCAATGTTTCCTGGTGGCTGCATGTGCTGATCGTGTTCGGATTCATTGCGTATGTTCCCTATTCCAAATACTTTCACATGTTTGCCGGCTCTTTCAATGTACTGGTCAGAAATGAGAAACCTTTGGGTGCCCTGGATTCCATGGATATCGAACATTCCGAGGTGTTTGGAGTGGAAAAAGCTTCGGATTATACCTGGAAAGACCTGCTGGACACTTTTGCCTGTATGGAATGCGGCCGGTGCCAGGATGTGTGTCCTGCTTTTGAAACTGAAAAACCTCTTTCTCCTAAGATGATCATCTTTAATCTGAAAAGACATCTGTTGGATAACGGCAAAAAATACATCGCTGAAAAAAGGGATGATATCGATCCTTTGATAAAAGAGACTGTGACAGAAGGGGAGATCTGGACCTGCACCACCTGCGGCGCCTGCATGTACGTATGTCCTGTGGAAATCGAACATATCCCCAAGATCGTGGGCCTGAGACAGGGCCAGGTGCTGATGGAAAGCAAATTCCCCTCAGAGCTCAATCAATTCTTCAAAAGTATGGAGACCAACAGCAATCCCTGGGGCATTGGTTTTTCAGAACGAGCAGACTGGGCTGAAGGTCTGGATGTCAAGCAGATCAAAGATCATCCGGATACAGAATTCCTCTTGTGGGTGGGATGCGCGGGTTCTTTTGATGAGAGAGGCAAAAAGATCACCCAGGCCCTGGTCAAAATCCTGAACAATGCTGGTGTTGACTTTGCCATTTTAGGCACAGAAGAGAAATGCTGCGGTGATTCCTCAAAACGTTTGGGAAACGAATATCTTTTCCAGATGCAGGCTGCAGAAGTCATCAACCAGTTTGAACAGTATAACGTCAAAAAAATCATCACTTTATGCCCTCATGGATTCAATACCTTTCAAAACGACTATCCCAGACTTTTGGATAAGGTACCGGAGATTAAAAAAGAGGCAGCCGAGCACTTCAAAGCCATCCAGATTTTCCATCATGTCCCCATGATATTGGAGTTGATCAAAGAAAACCGCCTGCCTCTGATCAATAAAACCGACCAGCCCCTCACCTATCATGACTCCTGTTATCTGGGACGCCATAACAAAATCATCAAACAACCCAGGGAAGTCCTCAACCTGATCAGCCAAAACAAGGTGAAAGAACTGGAAAACAATAAAGAGCACAGCTTCTGCTGCGGTGCGGGCGGCGGGCTGATGTGGACAGAAGAGTCGCTCGGCAGCCGAATCAATCATAAAAGAACCCAGGAAGTCATTAACTCTAAGGTTTCCACTGCAGCCACTTCCTGTCCCTTCTGTCTCACTATGATCCAGGATGCCCTGGAAGATAAAGAGGTCACAGACATTTCAGCCAAGGACATTGCCCAGCTTGTGGCTGAGTGTTTGTGAAAATCAGATATCGATAGTCCTGGACCTTTCGCCAGTCGAGATTGCTGCAGATGCGAGGAACAAGACATGAAGTGTGGTCCTTCACCGCGAATGTCTCGTAACAAAGGAGGTGCGGTGAGACCTGCTCTCCTGCAAGGCAAAAGCTGCCCATTAAGATAAAAATAGAGATAACAGGTAAAATTGTAAATATTTTATCAGCGGCTTTTATGAATGGAGGATGTTGTTAAAAGCATTGATGGTCCGCTCAATATCATTATCATCGATTCCTCTGTTGGTGACCATGCGGACCCCCTGCGGAACGGAAAGAGCCAGGATTCCTTTCTGCTTCAAACGGTTCAATAGATCCGGGACTGCGAGGTCCGAATGCTCAAATCCGAAGATGATGATATCTGTCTCTACGAATTCCGGGTTGAGCTGAATTCCAGGCATCTTATGGATAGCAAGAGCGAGTTTCTTGGCTCGCATGTGGTCTTCTTTAAGCCTGGAGACCATGTTTTGAAGAGCCAGGATGCCCGGAGCTGCGATGACTCCCACCTGCCTCATACCGCCTCCCAGGGCTTTCCGGATCCTGCGACCGAGATCAATGAAATCTTGCGGGCCGGCCAGGATAGAGCCTATGGGAGCAGAGAGTCCTTTAGACAGACAAAACATCACAGAGTCTGACATCCTTGCATATTCTTTCACCGGGACCCCTGATGCCACACTGGCATTGAATAAGCGGGCTCCGTCCAAATGGACATGGATCCCGTGCTTTTCTGCAATCGCTTTGATTGACCTCATATTTTCCAGAGGAATGACCGCTCCTCCCCAATTGTTGTGGGTGTTTTCAATGCAAATCAAAGATGTCCGGGGAAGATGGACAGATGGTTTTTTGATATTGTTCTCCACCTCTCCTGGATCCATAGCCCCTCTGTGTGATGTCAGCACTCTGGGAGATACCCGTGAAATAAAGGTCATATGAGTGGACTCCATGTTATAGATATGAGAGCGGGCTTCAATGATCACCTCATCCAGCTCCCGGGTCCAGGCTTTGATGGCAATGGAATTGCCCATAGTCCCTGAAGGCACGTACAGGGCGGCTTTCTTTCCCAAGGTGTCTGCGGCTAGAGATTCCAGTTTCTGGACAGTGAGATCGTCTCCCAGCACATCGTCCCCGACTTCTGCCTCTGCCATGGCTCTTCGCATCTCAGAGGTGGGTTTGGTGACTGTATCCGAACGAAAATCCGATATAGGATTCATGATCTTTTCTCCTTTGGTCTCTACATACTTTAATGTTTCAATGATAAACTTTCAACTTCAAACTTTTTCTTTTTTTGTTCCGTTTTTTCTGCTGAAGGCAACGGTTTTGATGTTTACTTGGTTATGAAACTATGGTATAGATATCGTTGAATTCTGTTTGATCAAAAGTGTCAAAATGACAAACAAATACTATAAAATCCTCGTGATTTCTCTGGTCTTTTTAAACTTGTTCTTTATTTCCGCTTCATTAGCCTACAAAATCATGTTATCTGGAGAGATGTCAAATGTCCCTGATCTGACAGGCCTGACTCTTGAGGAAGGCAAAGAAATCCTTGAACATAAAAAACTCACTATTGTGAAAAGCGGTGTGGAACTCAACAAAAACTACGAAAGAGGCAAGATCATATCTCAAGACCCCCCTCCCAAATCCAGAGTCAAGCTGAATAAAATGGTTCAAGTCACTCTCAGTGCCGGACTGGAAAAAGTGGTGGTGCCTGATCTCACAGGAAAAGACCTTCTCGCATTGGATGAAATTTTTCAAGAGTTCGGACTGGTCAAAGGAAACATATCCCACGTTCACACACCTGCCTTCCCTGCCGGAAGAGTGATCAGTCAATATCCGCCTGAACAAACAGAAGTTCCGGTCAACTCTCGCGTCAATCTGCTGGTGAGTCAGGGGAACCTGGAACAAAGGTATTTGATGCCCGACCTGCTGGGAAAAAATGCTTCCGCTGTGATCCAGAGGCTCAAAGAACTCGGGTTCCGGATCGGAGATATCAGACGTTCTTATTATCCGGGACTCAGCAGCGGGGTCATTATCAATCAGAATCCAAGGCAGGGGACCCTGATCAAAAAAAGAAACATTATTTCATTGGAGGTTAGTAAATAATGGCCCAAATCGCCCCATCCATTCTTTCAACAGATTACTCTCAGTTAGAAAAATCCATAAAAACAGCAGAAAAAGGAGGAGCTGACCTTATCAATGTGGATATCATGGACGGCCATTTTGTGCCAAATCTGACCTTTGGCCCCAAACTGGTCTCAGATCTGAAAAAAATAACGGATCTGCCTCTGGATGCGCATCTGATGATAGACAATCCCAGGGAATTCATCCCTAAATTCAGTGAGGCCGGTGCAGACTGGATCTCCATCCAGATCGAAGCCACGGTCCATGCCCATAAAGACATCACAATGATCAAAGAGCTGGGAAAAAAAGCCGGTATAGTCCTTAACCCGGCCACTCCCATCCACATGCTCAATGAGATCATCAAAGAAGTGGATTATGTCCTTATCATGTCTGTCAATCCAGGATGGGGAGGACAAAAATTTATTGAGTCCAGCTTGAAAAAAATATCCAAGCTGAAAAATTGGATCACAGGGCAAAATCTTGATGTACGGATCCAGGTGGATGGCGGGGTGAATCAAGAGAATTTAGAGACCATTATGGAGAGCGGTGCCGACATCCTTGTCATCGGTTCAGCGATCTACAATACTGAAAATCCAGTGGAAACCCTGCGCCAGATGAAAAAGATCTTACAGAAAAATAATCAAAAATGAAATGTCTTGTCACAGGAGCCGCTGGATTCATCGGTTCCCATCTGTGCGAAAAACTTCTGGATTCCGGCTTTTTTGTCACAGGTATCGACTCTTTCACTGATTATTACTCCAAAGAACTGAAGAAAAAAAACCTGGAATTTTTAGTCAAAAACAAGAGTTTTGAATTGATCCAAGGCGATATCAATATGATGGATATGACATCTCCCATAAAAAAGTGCGATTTCGTGTTTCATCTCGCTGCTCAGGCTGGAGTGAGAGCCAGTTGGGGAGATGATTTCTCCATCTACACAAAAAACAACATAGAATCCACTCAAAAGATTTTAGAGACCTGTAAAAAATATCCGGTTAAAAAAATCGTTTATGCCTCCTCTTCCTCAGTCTATGGGAACACCCCGGACCTTCCCATGAAGGAAAACAGCCAACTGATACCCTATTCTCCTTATGGAGTCACCAAACTGGCCGCAGAAAACCTCTGTTCTCTCTACCATGCCAATTACGGTCTTCCTGTGGTCTCTTTGAGGTATTTCACTGTTTATGGTCCTAGACAGAGACCTGATATGGCCTTTCATAAATTTCTCAAAGCCGTTGGAGAGAACAAACCCATTGAGATCTACGGGACCGGGGAACAGACCAGAGATTTCACCTATATTGATGATATTGTAACGGCCAATATCTCTGCTGCTGAACAGGGAAAAAAAGGAGAGATTTACAATCTCGGGGGCGGGAATCAACAGAAACTATCCCATATATTTCCTGTACTTGAGACCGTCTGCCAAAAAGAAATCCAAATAAATAAAATTGAGAAACAAAAAGGTGATGTCCAGCACACCTATGCCTCTATCTCCAAAGCTCAAAAAGACCTCTGTTACCAACCCCTTATCAAAATCAAAGAAGGATTGGAACGAGAATGGCTTTGGATAAAAAACGTGTATTCATTTCAATGACAGATATGTTAAACTATATACAAAAGGAATTCTCATGAGAAAAACTCTTTTGGTTTGTATCATTGCTGCATTCATGATGGGCGCCTCTTTTTGCGCCAAAGCACAGATGGAGATCGATCCTGAAATCGCTTCTAACGAGCAAGCACTTTTTGAGATGGGACAGAAATTTATCAAAAAAAATCCTGAGAAAGGAAGACTCTATTTCAGACAGGTTATTGACGCTTTCCCTCAAAGTCTTTATGCCCAAAGAGCGATGCTGGCTATTGCAGACTCCTACTACAAAAAAGGGGATGAGAGCAACATGATCATCGCGGCCTCAGAATACAGAGAATTTGTATCCCGCTTTCCCAATAGTCCCTCAGTCCCTTATGCCCAATACCGGATTGCCATGACCTACTTCACCAAATCAAAAAGACCGGGAAAAGATCAGACAAAGACAAAAAGGGCCCTAGAGGAATTCAAAATATTGATAACCCGGTTTCCAACCACTGAAGAAGCCCAGCAGGCCCAGGAAAAAATAAAAGAATGCGAAGAAAAATTGGCCATGCATTCATTTAAGATCGCCAAACACTACAACAGAGTCAAGGCCTACAAAGCCACCATAGACCGCTTAAAGGAGATCTTGACCAAATATCCTAATTTTTCAAAAATGGATCAGCTGTATTATTATCTGGCCGATTCCTACTATAACAGCAAAAGGGAAGAACAGGCCATTCCCTATTTAAGGAAATTGATAACCGATTATCCGGACAGTAAATTCGCTAAAAAAGCCATAAAAAAAATTGAGGAATATGAAGAGAAGCAAGAAGTCACAAAAAAATCCTCTCATCCAAAACAAATTTAACTGGAGGTTAGAATATGACAAAAAAAACTTTTCTGCCAGTTATAATCATCCTATTGATCACCTCTCCGTCTCTTTCTGCAACACAATTTTATCAGCAAGGGTTTTCTGTTGAGCAAATAAGATTGGGATTGGACGCAGAATTCTTTGATCGAATGATCACCTGGGACGAAGACCAAAGTGAAACATCTTCCTTAAGAAGCTATCTGTTTTCACTCAGCCTCGGTTACGAAATATTGGAGGGCACTTCAGTCACTGCTGTCTTGGGATACTCCCTCTCCAATTTTGATGACATGATCTTCAACAAACTGCCTTTTTCTTTAGAACTCAATACCGGACACATTGACGGGATCGTATTTGGCGGGAAAGCTCTGATTGAAATCATAAACCTTGCTGACTTCACACTGAGCGCCAGAGGCCAGTTTATTTATTACCTTGGTTTTGAAGAACAATGGGACATTCCCGGTCTCAATGTTGAAGGAACTGCTAACGGAAATCCTTCGTGGGCCCGATTGACAGCAGGACCCAAAATTTCTTTTCATGCCACACCTTATCTGAGACCCTATGTAACGGTGAATTATGATCGGCTTTGGGGAAAATTTAAGATGACAGAAACAATTGAAGAACTCACCGGAGAACAGGAGATAAAAATCGAATCCCAAAGCTACTTCAATTTTTCTATCGGAACCCTTTATGAGATCATAGACCGACTTGACCTGAAAGCTGAAGCGACCTTACTTCCTTTAGAAGACCAGATCGGATTGGGCATTGCTGTCGGAGCCCTCTATTCATTTTAAATAAGAGGAGGACGCCATGAATAAAAATAAAATGTTCGGTATTTTTTCCTTAATTGTTTTATTTATATTATCTTTCACAAATCTTTCCATTGCTCAAGACATGCCCAAAAAACCGGCTATTCAATCTCAGAACAACCTCCGTCTATCTCAAACCATCGGTCAAAAACCCTTTGCCTCTGTGAATGAAATCTCTTATTCCGATGAACACATTCTAGTCAAATTCCGACCCACCATACCTGACGAATATGTGAAAGCCACCATCCATTCTTTTCAAATCAGCGAATACAAAGTGCTTCCACGGATCAAAGTGTTCAAACTCAAGGTTCCGGAAACCTCCAATGTGGAAGACATGCTGTATGTGATGAAACAGCATCAATATGTGGAATACGCAGAGCCTGATTACAAAGCGTATAAGGCCGTGACTCCTAATGATAATTTTTTCAACTATCAGTATGCTCTTTACAATTCTGGACAATACATCGGTCCTCCAGGAAGCCCTCAGGGACAGACCAGCGCGGACATCAAAGCCACTACAGCCTGGGAACAAACCAAAGGAACTGAGGATGTTATTATCGCCATTGTGGATACGGGAATCGACCTGTATCACCCTGACCTCGCCAATAAAATCGAATCCAGCGGACGTGACTTTGTCAACAGTGATTTTGAAGCCCTTGATGACGATATCTATGGACATGGGACCTTTGTGGCTGGCATTGCAGCGGCAGAGACCGATAATAATGAAGGAATCGCCGGAGTCGCTTGGAACTGTCAGCTGCTTCCAGTTAAGGTGCTGGATGATACAGGAGTGGGCTATTACAGCTGGATCATTGAAGGCATCATCTGGGCTGTGGATAATGATGCGGCTGTCGTGAATCTAAGCCTGGGCGGTCCAGTGGAAGCAATTTCTTTACAGAATGCACTCCAATACGCCCATCAAAATGATGTGGTGGTGGTCGCTGCAGCCGGAAATGAAGGAGGCGCTGTGAGCTATCCGGCTGCTTATGATGATTTTTGCCTAGCAGTGGCTGCTACAGATTACAATGACCAGAGACTCAGCTGGTCGAATTATGGACCGGAGATCGATGTGGCGGCTCCGGGCAAGCGCATCATCAGCACAGTACCGACCTGGCTGCCCCCTCCAGGATATCTTCCATATGGATTTGGTGAAGGGACCTCTCTATCCACTCCTTATGTCGCCGGACTGGCCGCATTGATCAAAAGCCTTAAACCTTGGATCTCCGCAGATGAAGCCATGTATGTCATCAAATATTCTGCAGATGATGTCAATGAATCCAGCAACCCAGGAAAAGATGTGTTTATCGGATACGGACGGATCAATATGGAGACTGCGCTGACTCCTATCATTTTGGGCCAGCAAGAGATGAATGATGCTTCTGAATGAGGACTGAGAAAACCATTGAATTGAAACACTCTATCATTATAGATTCCGCTTGTAAAAAGGGGTTGATGCATCAATGATCAAGTCTCTCCGGATCAAAAATCTAGCCACCATTGAAGATTTGGAAGTGGACCTCAAGAAAGGTTTTTCCATCCTCACCGGAGAGACCGGAGCCGGAAAATCCATCATCATTGACAGTATCCGCTTGGTCCTGGGAGACAAAGCCACCACAGATATCATCCGGACCGGAAAAAATGAAACATCTATTGAGACCATTTTTGATGTTCCTCAAAAGTCCGACCTGCTCAAAGGCCTGGAGAATGATGAAACAGGAGAGGTCTTTCTCCACCGGAAAGTGTTTAAAAAAGGGACAGGAAGAGGATACATCAACGGAACACTGGTGCCCTTAAAAAGGTTCAGACAATTCAGAGAAAACATGGTGGACATATTGGGGCAGAATGACCATATATTTTTGAGGAGAAATGAATTCCAGCTGGACTATCTGGATCATTATTCAGAGACTCTGGATTTGAGGAAAAAGGTCGCCCACCTTGCCCGCCGCATAAGAAAACTGCAGAATGAAATCAATGATATCGAACAGCGAAAAAAACAGAGAGAAGAGAGGTCAGATTACCTTGCTTTTCAGATCAATGAAATCGAAAAAGCCCAATTAAAGCCCGATGAAGAAAAACAACTCCATAAAGAAAGAGACCTTCTTAAAAATGCTGAAAAAATTAATTCCTGTATCAAGGATGCTCTGGATATCACTTATGAAAGAGAGGACTCTCTGTCAAGCCTGCTTTCAAAGTTAGAAAAGAATGTTCAGATTCTCTCTGATTTTCATCCTGACTTCAAACCAATCCTAGAGAACATGGATCAATTTTCCATCTCTATGAAGGAATTCACCAACGATTTATTGCAATTTGAAGAAAACTACACCGACGCACCTGAAAAACTGGAGAAAATCGAAGAAAGACTCAGCCTCATAGAAAACCTTAAAAGAAAATATGGAAAAACCCTCCAAGATGTGTTTGATTCGCTCAACAAAGCAAAGAAGGAATTGTCAGGACTCAGTTCAGATCATGAAAAAATATCCCAGCTCCGCAAACAACTGGACAGTGATTATAAAGACTATCAGAACACCTCGTCCCGACTTTCTGAGATGAGGCAAAAAGGAGCCAAAAAGCTGGAAAAACAGGTCGAAGAGGAGATCCAATCCTTGGGCATGAAAAAAGCCACATTTCAAATCAAATTCACAACACACCCTTTTCCATCTGAAAACCTGGATGATTTGAGAGACCTGGGTTCCGATGAAATTGAGTTCATGATCAGTCCGAATCCCGGAGAAAATATTCGGCCGCTCAGAAAGATCGCATCCGGGGGGGAACTCTCTCGACTTATGCTGACTCTAAAGACCATCAGCAAGGACCCGGAAAAATTCAAAACTCTCATTTTTGATGAAATCGATTCTGGAATCGGCGGTAAAACCGCTGAATTGGTGGGCCAGAAATTGAAAAACCTGGCCGCTCAAAATCAAGTGGTGTGCATCACTCATCTTCCTCAGATCGCCTCATTTGCAGACCATCATTATCAGATTGAAAAAAAAGTGAAAAAAAACAGGACATATACCCTAATCAGAAAACTGAGCAAAAAAGACAGGACCCATGAAATCGCACGGCTTTTAGCAGGTTCTCATATCACAGAGGCCTCTCTACAAAGTGCCCGGGAAATGCTGGAGAAGAATCTATCAGGATAAAACCAGCTGTTTTCAATTTCAAAAATCACAAGCTATAATATCATTGATATGAAAGAGCCTCTATCTTTACAAAACAAAAAATTTTATATAAAAACATTCGGCTGCCAGATGAATGAAAATGAATCCGAACAAACAGCCGGAATCCTCAGGTCTCAGGGAGCTCAGCCATGCAGCCATGCCGAAGACAGCGATATCATCATCATCAACACCTGCGCCGTAAGAGAAAAACCTGTTGAAAAGCTGTTCTCTCTTTTGGGCCGTCTCCAGCACATCAAAAAGAAAAACAATGCCTGTATCGGAGTCACCGGATGTGTGGCCCAGCTGTTTAAAAACGAGATTTCCCAACGAAATCAATCTGTTGATTTCGTGGTGGGTCCGGATAATTTATGGAAGATCCCAGAAATCATCTCCTCTCTTTCCCAGTCCAGTTCATGCATCATACACACTCCCAGAAACAGGCAATGGAGAGAAATCGAACCTATCGCACGGAAGAACCACATCAGCGGCTATGTGAGTGTCATGAAAGGATGCAATCATTTCTGCACATACTGCGTGGTGCCCTTTGCCAAAGGAAGGGAAAAATACAGGCCGCTTCCTTATATCAAAGCTGAAATCAAAGACCTTGCTGAAAAGGGATTTAAGGAAATCCATCTTCTCGGTCAAAACGTCAACTCTTATCAGGACCCAGAATCCGGAAAGGATTTTGTTTCTCTGCTCAAAGAAATAAGTCCCATCAAGGGAATCGAATGGATCCGGTTCATCACGTCTCATCCTAAAAATTTCACTTCTGATATCATCAAAACCATGGCTGAGACAGAAAAAATCTGTCATCAACTGCATCTTCCCATCCAATCCGGTTCAGACGCCATACTCCGGTACATGGGCCGGGGCTATACGCGCCAACAGTATCTTGAAAAGATCGGCCTTTTGAAAGAAAACATGCCAGACATCAGTTTGAGCACTGATATTATCGTGGGTTTTCCCAAAGAAACAGAGAAAGACTTCTCAGAGACATTGAGTGTTCTCAAACAGGTTCAATACACCAATATTTTTTCTTTCCGCTATTCAAAAAGACCCCACACTGCAGCCTTAAAATACACGGAGGAAGTCCCGTTCGAAATCAAAAAACAGAGGTTGATCCAGCTTCAAGAGCTTCAAAGACGCATCCAACTGAAAGCCAATCAATCTTTAATCGGAACCCAAATGAAGGTTTTATGCATGGGGAAAAGCACCAAAAATCAGAACTCCTATTTTGGTAGAAATGAAGGGTTTCAAGTGGTCAACTTTGAATCTGCTTCCGATGTCACAGGAAAATTTGTGACTCTGGAAATCACAGACTGCGGCCCTTACAGTCTGATAGGAAGAACCTAAACCACAACGGGATTGATTTTGTTTTCAGTTTTCATTTGAAAATCGAGTTGAATTATGCTATATGCTATAGTTCTTAAGCACAATCTATTAAAAGAGGTTATATATGATCCTTGTTGATATCACTCCTTATGTCTTTATTTTAGGTATCATCTCCTTATTGATGGCTCTGGGCCTTTATTTTTTACTGAAAAGGCTTCCCCAGGGAACAGATCTTATGAAAGAGATCGCAGAATCCATCCATTCCGGCGCCATGACCTTTATCAAGCGCGAATACACTTCTATTCTGATTTTCATTACAGCGGTATTTATCCTGCTCTGGCAGCTTTTCAATATCTACACAGGATTGTCATTCATCACCGGAGCCTTCTGCTCTATGCTGGCTGGATTCATCGGGATGAAGGCATCAACCCGTTCCTCGGTGCGGGCTACTCAGGGAGCCATTGAGGGAGGAATGCCCAAAGCTTTATCTGTGGCTTTTCAGGGGGGTTCAGTGATGGGGATCTCTGTGGCTGCACTCGGGTTGACCGGAATCGGAGTGATTTATTTTTTTACAAAAAATCCGGTGATCATCAATGGATTTGCCATGGGTGCCAGCTCCGTCGCCCTGTTTGCCAGAGTCGGAGGGGGGATCTTCACCAAGAGCGCTGATGTGGGAGCGGATTTAGTGGGAAAAGTGGAAGCAGGCATCCCTGAAGACGACCCGAGAAATCCCGGAGTCATCGCTGATAACGTGGGTGACAATGTGGGTGATACAGCAGGGATGGGGGCTGACCTTTTCGAATCCTATGCCGGATCTGTGATCGCCTCCATTGCTATCGGCGCCACCATGACTCCGGTTCTCAGCCACATATCCCTTCCCGTGATCCTGATCGCTATAGGGCTGGTCAGCTCCTGGGTCGGGGTTCTGTCCATAAATGTTCTCAAAAATTTCAATCCCCAATCCGCACTGAGAAATTCGACCTATATCAGTGCACTGGTTTTTCTAATCGGAGCCTTCATTGCAGTCAGATTAATTTTGTCAGACCTCAACGTGTTTTGGGTTGTGCTGTGCGGAATGATCAGCGGAATTCTCATCGGGCTGGAAAGCGAATACTTTACAGCAGGTCCTCCTATACGAACCCTTGCCAAGACCGCAAAAACCGGAAGCGCTACAGTGGTGATCACCGGCCTGGCTATTGGATTTCAAAGTGTGATCCTGCCTCTTCTCACCATTGCCTTGACCATCTACGTATCCTTCTCCCTGGCAGGTCTTTACGGCATCGCTTTATCAGCCGTGGGCATGCTGGCCACCACCGGAATCGTGATGTCCACAGATTCTTATGGCCCGATTGCAGACAATGCAGGAGGAATCAGCGAGATGTCCAATTCAGGGTCATCCATAAGAAAAATAACCGACAAGCTGGATGCCTGCGGCAACACCACTGCAGCCATAGGAAAAGGTTTTGCCATTGGTTCCGCAGCCCTGACCGCACTCGCCTTGTTTTCCGCTTTCCAAAAGACAACCGGCCTAGAAACCATTAGTTTGACAAACGTCAATACAGTGATCGGTTTGCTTTTGGGAGCTCTGATGCCATTTGTCATTGCCTCCATGACACTCAAAGCTGTGGGCCGGGCCGCAAACAAAATGGTCCTGGAAATCAGAAACCAGTTTAAAGAAATCAAGGGACTCATGAAAGGCGAAGCAAAGCCTGACTCAGACCGCTGTGTAGATATTGTGACCAAAAGTGCTCTGGTCGAAATGATTCTTCCGGGAATGCTGGCAGTGGCCTCCCCTCTTGCTGTAGGTTTCCTCATCGGACCGGAATCTTTAGGCGGATTCCTGGCCGGTGCGACAGCCACAGGAGTTCTGCTGGGAATTTTTATGGCCAATGCCGGGGCTTCCTGGGACAATGCCAAAAAGTGGATCGAGGAAGGTCATTTAGGGGGCAAAGGCACAGAGATCCATTCTGCATCCATTATCGGGGACACTATCGGAGACCCTCTCAAAGACACGGCAGGGCCTTCTATGAATATTTTGATCAAGCTCATGGCTGTGGTCAGTCTTGTTTTTGCACCACTCATCATCTAGCCCTGGATTATTTATAACTTCATTTTCATTTCGCCTGTAAATTTGATTTTGTCATTTGATAATTCAAATCATTTCAGTTATAATTTTGCAATCCACGGATTTCTTAATTTTTATTAATCTGGATCAAACACAATGAAAGTAAACGTATGGAACACCATCCAGCAGCTCAGTAAAGAACGAGATGTGGATAAACAAGTCATTATTGATGCCATTGAAGAGTCTTTAAGAGTCGCTGCCGCCAATCATTTCAATGAAAATGAAAATGCACAGATCAAATTCGATCCAGAAAAGGGAGAGCTGAGAGTCTATGCCGTAAAGAAAATCACCAAAAAAGTGACAGATCCCGCTACAGAAATCACCTTGGACCAAGCAAAAAAAATCGATGTCTCGGCAAAACAGGGAAACTACATCGAGATCGATCTTCCATCCGAAACACTGGGCCGGATCGCAGCGCAAGCAGCCAAACAAGTGATCTTCCAAAAAGTCAGAGATGCGGAACAGGAAAAAATCTACAACACTTTTGCCCCTCATATAGGGAATATCATCACAGGTGTTCTGAGACGCTTTGATTCCAATCAAAACATGATCCTGGAAGTTAAAAAAACAGAAGTGCTGCTTCCTGATAGAGAAAAAATCCCAAATGAAAAATTCAGAAGAGGAGACCGGGTCAAAGGGATCATCATCCAGGTGCTCAAAGACACCAAAGGACCTCAAGTGATCATTTCAAGAACAGAAAAAAGATTTCTGGCTAAACTGCTTGAAAACGAAGTTCCTGAGATCGCCAACGGAAACATTGAGATCCGGGAGATGGTCCGAAGACCCGGAGAGCGTTCCAAAGTATCTGTGAACACTGATGAAAAAGACATCGATCCCATAGGAGCCTGCATCGGTGTCAAAGGAAACCGGATCCTCTCTATAAGCAAGGAACTCAACGGAGAAAAGATCGATGTGATCCGATGGTCTGAAAATCCAGAAGAATATGCCATGTCTGCCCTCAGTCCGGCAAAAGTGGAAGGCATGAAGATTACCAGTCAAAAGGACAAGGTATTGAAGGCGATTGTGCCTGAGGACCAACTTTCTTTGGCTATCGGAAAAAAAGGATTGAACGTCAGACTGGCATCAAAGCTTGTGGGCTGGAAAATAGATATCAAAAACGATTAATTCAACACACAAAATAGGAAGTTAAGGTAAATTATGAGCGAAAAAGGCAAATCAAAAGAGAAAAAAGAAAAAAAGACTATCCAGGAAGGGATGAACCTGAAAGAGCTCACTGATCTTTTAGACATCAAAGCAAAGGGCCTGATCGAAAAACTGAGTGAAAAAGGTTTGAACATCGGAGTCAATGACGAAATTACAGGTTCTCTAGCCCAAGACCTTTCCGACATCCTCAACATGGAACTTGAAATCGTTCCTGTGGATAAAATGGTGCGCCTGAAAGCTAAGGAACAAACCAAAGAACTGAAACCCAAACCTCCGGTCGTGTCCATCATGGGTCATGTGGACCACGGCAAAACCACTCTTTTGGATGCCATCAGGGAATCAAATCTCGTGAACAAAGAATCCGGAGGAATCACTCAACACATCGGCGCTTACAGGATCTCCTACAAAAACAAACACATCACTTTTGTAGACACACCCGGCCATGAGGCGTTCACTCAGCTCAGATCCAGAGGAGCAAAAGTCACAGATATCGTGGTCTTGGTCGTGGCTGCTGATGACGGAGTCATGCCCCAGACAAAAGAAGCGATCGATCATGCCAGAGCAGCTGATGTCCCTATCATTGTGGCCATCAACAAAATCGACAGGACCCAAGCAGATATAGACGCCACCAAACAACAGCTCTCCAAACAAGATTTATTGGTCGAAGATTGGGGAGGAGATACCATTTGCGTTGAGATTTCTGCAAAAGAAAAAAAGAACCTTGAAGACCTTCTGGATATGATCCTTCTTCTCAGTGAGATGCTGGAGATCACAGCTAATCCCAAAGTGTCTGCCCAGGGAATTGTCCTTGAAGCCAGTTTGGATACATCCAAAGGCCCTGTGGCCACTGTGATCATTCAACAGGGAAAACTAACCCGAGGAGAAGCCTTTGTGTGCGGGACGACCTATGGAAAAGCTCGTGCCATGTTTGATGAAAAGGGTCATTCGGTCAAAGAAGCTGAAATTTCCATGCCCGTGGAAATATTGGGTTTTTGCGATGTTCCTGTTGCCGGAGATTTTTTCCAGGTTCTTCCGGATTTGGATAAAGCCAAACGGATCGCCAACTTTCGGCTCTTGAAAACAAAAAAGACCAAGGGTGAGGACAAAGATCGGCCCACTCTGGATCAGCTTTTTAAAGACATGGAGAATGAAGAGAAAAAGACCTTACCCCTCATCCTTAAAACAGATGTCCAGGGTTCTGTTGAAGTCTTAAATCACATTCTTCCCAATCTAAGCACAGATAAAGTGAACATAGACATCCTTCACTCGTCCACCGGCAAAATCAGTGAGTCAGATGTAAGCCTCGCCTCTACTGCAAATGCCATTATCATTGGTTACAACACCAAACCCAACAAAAAAACCCAAGAGACCGCCAATGCTGAAAATGTGGAAATCAGAACTTATAAAGTCATATACGAACTCACAGATGATATCAAAAAAGCCCTGCAAGGCATGCTCGAACCCGTAAAAAAAGAGGTCTATCAGGGAAGGGCCGAAGTCAAACGCACTTTTAAGATCAAGGGAGCTGGGATCATTGCTGGCTGCCTGGTTCAAGATGGAGTCATCCACCGAAATTCAAAAATCAAGCTCCTGAGAAATGATGAAATCATACATGAAGGGACCATCGCTTCACTCAAACACCTTAAAAAAGATGTCACTGAAATCAAAAAAGGATATGAATGCGGAATCAATATTCAGAATTTCAAGGACATCAAGGAAGGAGATACGATCGAAGCCTATACAGTTGAAGAAGCTCCTCCCAAATAAATTTTAATTGGTCATGATTATTGGTTATCTCTGCATAGAAATTTACCTCCCTTATTCCCATTCTCTCAAAGAAAAGAGAAAGAGACTCAAGAGCTATCAGGATCGATTGAAAAAAAGGTTCAATGTGTCTTTTGCTGAGCTGGATTATCAAAACAAATGGCAAAGAGCTAAAATCGGAATGGTTGCCATCAACAGCCGAAAAGCGGTTATTGAAAAAGCATTCAATCAGCTTTTAAGGGAAGCCGAACAGATTATAGAGGGCGAGGTCATATCAAAAGAGATCGATTTTTTTTAACAGATTCTATTTGAACACAATGAAGACCCAAAAATCGAGAAGACAAAAAAAAGTGGAAAGTTTGCTCAAGGACATTTTGAGTGGATTGATCTTGGAAGCTGTTCAGGATTCTCATTCCAGTTTGATCAGCATCACCAGAATCGAGATTGGCAAAGATCTTCTGACAGCACATATTTATGTGAGTGTGTTTGACAAGTCCAAACAAAAAGAAATCATAGAGTTTCTCAATTCCAAACAAAATTTTTTCAGGAAAGCGGTTGCTTCCCGAACAAAATTGAAGTATAATCCCATGCTCATTTTTAAGGTGGACCCCTTACAGGAATACGATGACAGAGTCCAAAAAATACTCAATAAACTAGACAGCAATGAATGAGGACTTGATACTTCAAATATGCGAAAAAATCAAACAGAGCAAAAACATTGCTGTCACTTCTCATTTGAGACCTGACGGGGATTCTGTATGTACCAGTCTTGCCCTTCATCTCATGGGGCAACAGCTGGAAAAAAACATCTCTGTTTTCATCAAAGATAAAGTCCCTTTCCCGTTTGATCATTTTCCAGGAATTGATATCGCAAACAGAGGCCAGATCAATGGCAAAGAGTTTGACATGGTAATTCTTTTGGAATGCGCAAATGTGGCCCGTTCAGGGCAAAACCATATTCAGGATTGTTATAAGATCAACATCGACCACCATCATTCAAACGACTATTATGCGGACATCAATTGGGTCGATCCAGAAGCCGCTGCTGTGGCCTGCATGGTGTATGAACTGGGGAAGAAACTCAACATACAGTTTGATTCACACATCGCCACTCCGCTTTACAGCGCCATCGTCTCTGATACAGGTTCTTTTCAGTTTTCCAACACCAAGGCCAAGGCATTCAAGACCTGCTATGAACTCGTAAATCACGGAGCTGTCCCTCATGAAGTCACTGACATGCTGTTCAATAACAACCCACCAGAAAAAATTAAGCTCTTAGGTGAGGTTTTATCCACCCTTAAAATGACAAAAAACGGACAGATCGCCATCATCTCCATGTTTTCCAAGGTGCTGCATTCCCTCAACATCAAACAAATCGACACCGAAGATATCACCACCTGTGCCCGGTCTATCAAAGGTGTCAAGGTGGTTCTTTTTTTCAAGGAAATCAAAAATGATTTGTATCGAGTCAGCATCCGGACGAAAGGAGATGCCAACGCCATGGAAATTGCTGAAATGTTTTCCGGTGGAGGCCACATGCATGCAGCCGGATTCACAGTCCAAGGCAAGTATGAAGAATTAGTCAAAGAAATCCCTTTGACTGTGAGCAAGGTCCTCAATGACAAAGACCATCAAAGCGGTTTGACTTCATCATAAATTTTAAAGGACTCATGGACGGCATTCTTCTGGTCAACAAACCAAAAAAAAAGACCTCGCATGATATCGTAAACAGCATCAGAAATGCTCTCAACCAAAAAAAAGTGGGGCATTTCGGAACTCTGGATCCGATGGCGACCGGTCTCATGATCATAGGAGTCGGCAGAGCAACCAAACTGTTCCCTTTTTATGCAAAAATGACCAAAGTCTATAATGGACAAATGGAATTGGGATATTCCACAGACACCTATGATGCAGAGGGAAATCCCACTTCTGAAAAAAGCAAAGCGTTTCCCTCTGAACAAAGAGTGAGAGAGATCATAAAAACATTCGAAGGGGATGTGAATCAAATCCCTCCACCCTACTCTGCAAAAAAATTCAAAGGCAAGCCCCTGTACAAACATGCCAGAGAAAACAATCCCATCCAACTCCCGCCCCAAAAAGTTAAAATCTTTTATTTGAAGCTGAGGAACTATCATCCCCCATTTATTGAGTTTGTAACAAAGTGTTCTTCTGGAACTTATATCAGAAGCCTGGCTCATGAAATCGGAAAAAAAGCAGGATGCGGGGGGCATTTGTCTGCTCTGGAAAGAACAGAAATCGCCTCTTTCCGAATCAAAGACAGCTTTTCTCTTGAAGAGATCTCTTCCTTAGCCCAACAAAACAGAACCCAAGATTTTCTGCTTCCACTTGAAAAATTGCTTCCTCAATTTCCCAAAATCGTTCTTTCAGAGACAGGGGCTCTGAGAGCCAGAAACGGAGCCAGCATCAAACCGGATGATATCGCCAATATTTTTTTTGACACATCTCGCAGCAAAACAGATAATGCTCTTAAAATGAAACCCGTCTTCCGCCTTTTTGATCCCCAGGGAAAACTCATTGCTTTAGCCCGGAGAAGAGAGGAACAAGGAAGGCTGTTTCCGTTTACTGTCATTGATACCCGCTCCCACCATACAGGACGCAAAGGAGATCATCATGCAAAATAGAGAATCCTTTTCCCGATGGGGAATCATATTCGCGGGCTTAGGAATGGCAGTGGGAACCGGCAATTTGTGGCGTTTTCCACGTATAGCCTCTCAGTATGCAGGGGGTGCTTTTATGCTGGTCTGGATCCTGTTCCTTTTGATCTGGTCCATGCCGCTGTTGATCATTGAACTTTCCATCGGGAAAAAAACAAGAAGAGGCGTGATCGGTTCTTTCATGGATATGATCGGCAAAAATTTTGCCTGGATGGGAACATGGATCGCATTCGTCACTGCTGCCATCACATTTTATTACACTGTTGTCACCGGATGGTGTATAAAATATTTTTATGCAACCTGCTTTCAGGATTTGATTCACAAAAAACCCGATCAGTTCTGGCAGGTTTTCAACTCCTCTTGGGAGCCGGTCGGATTTCACTTTCTAGCCATATTCATTGGATGTGCCATTATCTTTTTCGGAGTTGCCAAAGGAATCGAAAGAGCCAACAAAATCCTTATCCCCTCTCTATTGATTCTTCTCATCATTGCCGTTGTCCGCTCTCTCACCCTGCCAGGTGCCATCCAGGGCTTGAACTTTCTTTTTTTTCCAGATCTGGCGCAGTTTAAAGATCCTGAAATGTGGATCAATGCGTTAAGCCAAGCGGCCTGGTCAACAGGAGCTGGCTGGGGACTCATGCTGACCTATGCTGTCTACTCCAGGAAAAGAGAAAATCCTGTCCTGACATCAGCCACTCTAGGATTCGGAGACTATGTCGCATCTTTAATGGCTGCCATTGTTGTGATTCCCGCAGTGTTTTCGTTCTTTTACGGACAGAGTTCTTCCCACCAAAAAGTACTTGGGGTCATGCAAAAGGGAGATGTGGGGCTCACATTCAAATGGATCCCCACTCTATTTGCCAAAATTCCTTCTGGTTCCATATTCTTGGCATTGTTTTTCCTGTCATTGTGCTTTGCTGCTTTTTCATCCCTCATTGCTCAGCTTGAGCTTATATCACGTATTTTCATGGATTCCGGGCTCAGCAGAAAAAAATCTGTTATCATCGTTGGTCTTTCCTGCTTTTTTTTGGGTCTTCCTTCCGCTTTGTACATCGGATTTTTCCATAATCAGGATTGGGTCTGGGGAATGGGACTTATTGTCAGCGGAGCTTTCTTTATCTTTCTGGTTCTGAAAACAGGTCCCAAAAAGTTCCGAGAGGAAATCATCGGCCCCACCACCAGCCGGTTCAAACTGGGAAAAGGATTTGATTTTCTGGTCAAATTCATCCTCCCTATTCAGCTGATCGCCATGCTTGGTTGGTGGTTTTGGGACAGCTATTCCAGTGATCCCAAGAAATGGCACCAAGTGTTTTCCCAAAGCTCATTGGGAACTGTTTTGTTTCAATGGGCTGTAGCCATCATTGTTTTTATCGCCTTTAACAAGATCATTTCGAGAAAACTAACTAAAAAAGATGAAAATTGAAGCATTGATTTTTATGATCATTATTATTGGAGTTTGCTTGGGTGGATTTATTTTTTCACTGTATTTTTCAGCCAGAGAAAACAGTCCATCCAAAAAACAGCGCAAATAAAATATTTGTCCCTCCAAAAACGGGATCAGTCAATAAATCCAACTTTTTGAATTTTATCAGCAATCTTATCTTGAATTTTAACCCAATATATTGTATTTTAGTTGAGTTATGAGATTAAGCAGAGATGAAATCGAACACATGGGATTTTCCATTGTGAAAAACCTGATCAAAGATAACAAAATCAAAACAAAAGACAAAAACTCCTTAGTGGAATATGTACAGGAGTTGATATACCAAGAATTCCAGACCGAAGAAAAATTAGACCAGGAAGTCAGGCAGATTCTCAACCAACACAGAGATCAAATCCGAAGTGAAAACATTGAATATCAAACCATGTTTCGTATGATCAAAAGCAAATTAGCAAAGGAAAAGAATATAGTCCTGTGAGCGTCAAACTATCAAGAGAGAAAATTAATTATCTATCACGCATCATAATGGAATCTATTTTCGAAGACGAACAAGTGGAATTTCAAGAAGAGCCCAATGAAATCCGTCTTTCTATTGTCAAGAGCATAGAAAATGAATTGAAACTGTATGAACTTCTCGAACAAAAATCAATTGATAAGATCGATTCTCAAAAAAAGACCATCAAAGAAGGAAGCAGGGAATGGGAAATATTGTTCCGGAAGTATTACAAAGATGAAGTCTCCAAACTCGGAAAATCTTTCTAAGGCTGAATCCAGCCCTTCTAAAAAAACCTCTTATGTAGAGACCAGAGAACGAGTGCGTTATTCTGAGACAGACCAGATGGGAGTGGCCCATAACAAGCACTACTTTGAGTGGTTTGAGCTGGGAAGGACTGAATTCTGCAGAAAAAAAGGGATTTCTTACAAAGAAATTGAGAAAAAAGGTTTTTTTTTGGTGGTTGCTGAATCCTTCTGCAAATACAAGAAACCCCTAAGATATGATGACGAGATCTCAATCCAGGTCTTCCTCAGAGAAGCCACCCCTAAAAAATTTATCTTTGAATACAAAATAATCTCTCTGCCAAAAAATCAGGTGGCAGCTCAGGGATATACCGTGCATGTCCCCACAGACAAAAAAGCCTGTGTGACTGCCCTTCCCAAAGAGATATTCAATAAGATCAAAAACCTCTGAACTGATTTTATCGGATCGATCCCCCTTCAACAAAAATCCAAAAAAAAAGGCCGAGAATCAAATCCTCGGCCTTTTTGAAATCCTAAAATATATGGACTGGGGTTAGAATGTCAATCTGAATCCAAGAAGGAGTTTGTGAGTTTCCGAAATTTCTCTGTTTTCGCCGCCTAAGGGAAGTCTGCCTTCAAAAAAGATCGAACCATTGGAAAACACATCCAGCCCGAAGTTTCCAACCAAGTCAAGTCCGGATCCTCTAACATCCTGTTCTTTTGTGCTGTAACCCAATCCAGCGCCGATAAAAGCAGGAGAGAAATGAGCATTCACCACAGCATTGGCCATAAAGAACGGTTTCCACAAGTCACCGCTCACTAAAGGATAAGCTCCGCCTCCGGACAGCACAAAGCTGAACTGTTCAGGAACAAACTGATACATGAATCCAAGCCGTCCAAAAGCATATCCGGTATAAGTTCCTCTGGCAATAAGTCCTCCGGCTTCAACTAAGAAAAAGAACTGCTGTTTTTTGACTTCAAACTGAGCATCGCAAGGACCAGACACAGCGCCAAAGTCATCATAAACAGCCACAGTTGCAGAATACATCCCTGCTTCTTCCACTGTGTATTCCCAAATATAGGGTTTGGTGGTCATGGTTTTCTCAGCAATGACATTTCCCACTTCGTCAGAAATTTCAAAGACAGCTTTCTCTAAGGTTCCGTCTGGATCCTGGGAACCTGAAGCATCCAGAGTGATCATCTCTCCTTCTTTGATCATATCCGGCATCACAGTCAGCATACAGGTGGGCGGATTATTGATATACACAGAGGCTTCACAGGGATTGGAAGAAGCTTCATCATAGTAATTGTAAACCACAGGTTTGAAGTCATATTTTCCAGGTTCACTGAATTTGGTCTGCCATTTGGGATTATCCATGGTAAGGGTTTGAGTGCTGAGTTTCCTTCCCTCTTCATTATAGACCTCAATGACCATCTTTTCGGCATTCTTCGAACCGCTCATATCAACGGTTATGGGATCATTGATATTGGCTTTTTCCGGGTCAACCACGATATCACAAATGGGGACTTCTCTAGCTCTTTCCACACTCACTAACGAAATATTTCCACACGGTTTGGGCATAATGAACATGTAATTCTTATGGTCTTTGACTACATTAAAAACAAAAACGGGAAGAGGTTCTTTTCCTGCCCATTCCAGGTCTTCTACGATTTTGACTTTGCCGTGAGACCGAAACAGCATCCACATAAATTTTTGTCCTATGGGGAGCTCGGCTTCTTCAAAAGATTGATTTTCTATTTGATCCAAAAATGCGAAATAAAGATCACCATATCCAGCTAAGTCAAATCCATACTTGATATCTCCTTTGTATTTCTCTAGCAGTATCTTCATGACCTCTTGGGTTGGAACTTCTCCTTTGATCCGTACAAATGTATAGCGTCCGATTTGTTCCAGTTTTTTTGTTTCCGCCATAGTTAATGATGATATGAGAAACAGCATCAGGGTGAATAAAATTAATACTCTTTTAGCCTTCATTCTTTCCTCCTTAAATGGGATCAATTTTACCTTTACATCCCGTCAAGATAATTTTTAACGATTCCACTGCTTTTTGTCAAGGGAAAAACAATAAATTATGAAATGATTATATCAATATTTGAAAAATGTATCAATGACAGACTCAATAATGCCGGAATCTCTGGGAGCGGAATGAAGCGCTTCCTTGTAAAAAGACACTGGTCCTATGCCCTGCTGATATAGTTTTTTTAGCAAACGCTTTCCCTCCTCCGGGTTGATTTCCGGATGAGATTGGATCCCCCATACAGAAGCTTGTTTTTTTCGGAAAGCATGCACAGGACACAAATCAGTTTCTGCTAAGATGACAAAGTCATCCCCCAATCCAGTGACTTCATCAAAATGAATAGTGAAAGAATATAAACAGTCCTGAGTGCCGAACATGACATCTTTTTTCAAGTTATGAATCGGAATCCAGCCGATTTCAGGAGAAAACGATCTCCTTACACACTTAGGTCCTTTCAGGGCCAAGGCAATCATCTGGTGTCCGTAGCAACTTCCCAGAACAGAAATTTTTTGAGCCACAGCCTGTTTGACAAATTCCACTTCCTTTAACACCCAATCCGGTCTGTCCATAATGGAGGCTTCAGAACCTGTGAGAATAATGTGAGTGAAATCCTTGGCCCCATTCTGTGGAAAATCACTGTTTTTCGCTTGAAAAGAATCCCATTCAACATCCAGGAATCGGCTCCAGTGTTGAACCGGATCATAGATGTTTCTGTCAATGGAATTGTCTATGATCGCAACTCGAATATTTTTCTTTTTCATTTTTTTCTGTCTGTCAAAAGGTCAATCTTGAAGATTATATAGACAAAGAAACCGAAATTCAACTTGTGGCCACTGTCAGCTATCCTGACCGGAGCACAAACCATAACCAAATTTCCCCATAATTTCAGCCCTTATGAAATCTGGATGTGGCTGGAGCAACATTGAAGATTCAGCCATATTTTTTAGGAATATATAAGGAGAGTTGTTTTCAATGCTCATAATTTGGTATAATCTTCGTTCTTAGAGGAGAAATCAAAGTGCATAATGTGAAATTGGAAAAAGAACTCACGGTGACCACTGCAAATGAACCTGGAGTCCTAGGACGCGTACTTGGAACTTTGGCTAATGCGGGGGTAAACCTCAAAGCTTTGTGTGCTTATTCTGAAAAGGATAGGGGAACTTTCCTTCTCGTGACTTCCAATGCCGAGAAAGCAAAAAAATCGCTCCAGGCAATAGGGTATGATGTGACAGCCAATGATGTAGTGACCGTGCTTATCGATGACCGGATCGGAGCAGGAGCTGAAATCGGGGCTCTTCTAGGAAATGCCATTATAGACATCAATTACTGCTACGGCTCCTCTGCGGAGCTGGGAAAAGCGCTGCTTGTATTTCAGACCACTGATAATAAAAAAGCTCTGGAAACTTTAGAATAAGTCATTTTATACAGAACCATACTCCTTCAATATTTGATCAAAATGCGTTGTCACTTTATGCTGGAAGTGTTGTTTTGTATAGGATTTTGACTCTTCAAACGCTGTTTGGGCTAATGTCTCCAAACGGGAAGGAGAACCCATCAGTTCATGAGTCCTGTCCATCAGTTCTTCTTTGGTATCAAAGAACAAACCGCTCTTTTGATCTTTGATGATCTCTTTTTGTCCCCCTCCCCTATACACCACCGGAACACATTTGTTCTGCATGGCTTCAACCGTGGTCATTCCAAAATGCTCGGCTCTTTCCGGATCTATCTGTTCCAACCCTGCCAAGTGCCAGAAAATTCGGGCTCTTTGATACAATTCTTTAATCTCTTCCAAAGAGAGATTAACCTTCAATTCAATTTTTTTTGCAGGAAGTGCTTTGGAAGCCATCCTGACTCTTTCCAAATAAGGATTGTCATCCACACTGCCGCCTGCGATAACCAAATGCCATCCTTTTGTTTGTTGAGGATATTTTTTCAACATCTTCTCAAATATTCGGACCATTTCCAGCTGCTGTTTTTTCCCGCTCAGCTCAAAACGGGAAACAGATAGCACCATCTTCTCTTTGTTCACTTCATCAGTGGAAGGCATCATCTCCACAGGAGGATAAAACACCTCATCCGGTTCTAAATCCCATTTTCTCTTTATCCATTCCCCAGTGTACTGACTGTTGCAAATGATATGGGTGTATTGATCCACATGGAAAAAACGGGATCTTTCTCTCTCAGGAAAATGGCAAACAAATTCAGATACATTGGATAAAGGATACACCATCTCCAGCATGCAGTTGTTTATAAAAATATCATGTTCCCCGCTTTCTTTGCTCACCGCGTGAAAAGGATTTTCCCCTTTAAGGTCAGCTTCCCCCGCATCAAAAGTATCTGTTCTCTCTGTCCTTTCCTCAAAAAAAGGAATTTCAATCACCTTTATCTGACACGGACTCAGGTCCATCCCATACCAATCCTTAAGCTGTTCGAGAGATATTTTTCTATGAGATATCAGGGTCACATCACATACGTCTTTCAGGGCGTTCGCTATGGTGCAGCCGTATTTCTGTGCTCCGCCTATAAAATGAAGAGCATTATCATACAGGGCAACCCTGGGTTTTCTCAATCCCAAAACCACCTCCAGCTTTAACAAAATGTTATAGGAATGCTGAACTCCCTTATTTTTTGTTATTTTTTCCAGATGGGAAGAAATCTGATTCAGGCTTTGTTCTGGATGATCGGAATTAATAAGGTTCCATATATTTTTAAAATCATTCATTATTGTTCTTTTTCTTGTTTCATTAACTGTAATTTGAGCTCCTGTATCTCAATCATCAGCTCTTCTTTTTCTCTGTTGATTTGATCCACTCTGAACTCAAGTGAGTTAAGCCGGTCCTTTATTTTTTGAAGTGTCAATATCACGGCCAGATAAAATGAAATGATCTCCTGGTTGATCACATTTTGCCTTATGAAATTTCCCCTTAACTGTTTATAAAACCGATAGATGTCCCGGGGGCTTTTTCCTGAGCATTCAGAGATCTGTTCGGACAGATCCTTGATTTTGTCTTGGATACGGGAATGTTTGTTCCAGATTTCCTGTTCCAGTTCATCAAAATCATACTCCCATATGCCTGGTTCTCTTTCGATCTCTTTTTTGACCAGTTCTGAAATGCGCCGGATCTGCTGTCTCTGTTCCTGTGTTTTTCTTTTCAACTCTTTGACCTGGTCACTGATTTCTTTTGGAATTTTTTTCATTCAGCTCAATCCTTTTGGTTGGGAAAAGACTTAATAAATTCAGCATATTCCTGAGCGCATTTTTTTATATCACAATTTTCATCAATATAGGTTTGCGCCTCTCTTCCTACAGACAGACGAAAATCCGGGTCCAGCGCCAGTGCGGTCAAAGATCTTTTGATCATCTCTTTTTCATCAATATCCGGAGAGACCTTGATGGCACAATAATCAGGAAATTCCGCATAAGAGCCGTTATCTGAGACTAAAGTAGGCTTCCCATATCCCATCATCCTTATCAATGAACCCGAACTCTCTCCCATGGTGGGATGCCTGAGATTGATGCATATATCCGCAGCAGATATGACTTCTTCCAGTCTTTCTATAGGCAGATGTCCCAATATCATGATATCAGCTTCACTCCCTTTGAAATAATGGTCCAACAGATGTCCTCTGTCTTCACCGGCAATGACATATTTGAACCCGAACTCCCTGATCTCTAAAAGAGCGGATAAAATGCTGTCATATCGTTTGTTTTTATTGATAAAGCCCGCAGAACAGAGAAGAATCTCATCCTCTCTGACACCGAGTTGGCGGCGTGTTTTTCGGACATCAAACTGTTTTCTGATATGCCCGTGATGGTTGATTGTTATGATGGGCTTGCGGACCTCCTCGCTCACTTTTTTTTTCACAAAATCAGAGTGCACAATCACAGCTTTTGCTGAGTTCAGGACCTCCTCATTCAGAGGATAATGGATGGCTTTTTCAGATTCCCATATATGTTCCGGAAGTTTGAGTCTGATCTGTTCAGCGATCTGTTGTCCAGTGTCTTTGTAATAGTGGACCAGCAAATCTCTGTACGATTCAAAATCATTGGTCTCGTCATATCTTTCTGCATAAAAACCCTGGAGGGCAAAGTCATGCAAGACCACCACACCTGGGTTTTGAAGCAAGCTCTCATAGATATATTTATGAGCATGATAGTCATTTCCCATATGATAGACGATTTCATCATATTGAGAGGGATCAAAGCTCTGGGAGTCATAGGGAATGATGGGGAAATGGTCCTTGATTTGTTTGTTCTCAGGTTTCCAATGTTTATCAATATAAATGTCGATCTCAAAATAAGAGGCCAGAAAAGGAAGCATTTCCTCGGAATAATCAGAGATTCCGGATTTCACTGGATTCAATGGACTGAAATAAGCGATCTTCATTTCATTCTCCCGGAATCAAAGTCTTGATCACATGATCCCAACTGATGTGCTTGACTTTCTGATACCCGTATTCTCCCATCACCCGACATTTGGATTCATCAAAAAACAGTTTTTGAATACTCTGCGCAAGCTCTTTTTCATCAGGCATTTGAAGAATGATCCCGTTTTTCTGATTTTCGACAAATTCCAAGGGGCCTCCTGAATCACTGGCTGTAATGACGGGCTTTTTGGAAAGGAAAGCCTCCAGGGTGATGTATCCGTAGTCTTCGTCCCTGGGAGCAAAATAAACCATCCGGCACTCTGCATACAATTTCACAAGCTCCTCATCACTCACATATCCTAAAAATTTGATTCTCTCTGATATTCCCAGATCTCGGGCGCATTGTTTTAAGGGGATGAGCTCAGGACCTGTTCCTGCGATCTGACATTTTATTTCTGGATCACAATGCTTTATGGCCTTTAATAAAAGGTCCACTCTCTTGAGTTTATCCAACCGTCCTACTGAAAGAACATAATCTCCAAATGCGGAACAAAAATAACGGCCTGCCAAACGGGGCGGATGATACAGAGGAATGGAATCAATCTTATTGAATTTTTTCAGTCGTTTCCCCGTGTTTTTGGCATTGGTGTAGATCCGCTCATAAGATTTTAAAACCTCAGTATCCATTTCAATGAACTGATCTCTAAACTCTCTGTCTTTCTTTTTTTGAGGATCGAACTCAGAGAACGGTGTCCCAACCAAATCATAAGCCTGCCTGTATTGATGGATCAGCCACAAAATCCTGCGGGGATGGCTGACAAAATAGGATGGGAATTTGGTTGATATCACCATATCGATCTTTTTGCCATTGGATTCGGTCAAATCCAGCATCTTCCATATCTGGATGCTTTTCAGCAGCTGCTCTCGAGGATACCATTTATACGGTATGTTGATCAGCTCGGTTTCATATCCTCTTTGCTTGAGGTTCTCCACCAGCCCTTTTACATGCGCTTCAGCTCCTCCTTTAAAAAAAGGGACTTGAGCCGCACACACAGCAATTGTTTTCCCTTCTTCTTTTCTCTTGGACCCACTCAATTTGGTTTTCAATCCTTTGAGAATATTATTGAACCTTTTTTTCATGACCGGCGGCTGCTTTGTTTTCAGAGTCAAGGTGCTGTTTTATTTTTTTTATCTCTTTGAGAAATCTGAGATTGATTTCCTTTTGCTTGTTGAGTTCAGGTTCCAAAATCAATTCGATTTCATTCATCAACCGGATTCTCAGGCTTTCTATCAATTTTTTCATGATGATATTCCGGTTGGAGCGGTGGAAATGGAACCTTCTTTCCATGATTTTTTCAGTCAGGATTTCAAACTGGTCTTGTTCCAGACTTTGTCGAATGGATTCGATTTTCTGGATGATTTCTTCCCTGTTCATTGATTCATAATATACCTTTTTCTTAAAAATCCTGTCAATCCCTATTTAATCTGGATTCATTTGTAAGCTCAAATGCAGTGTATGGCAAATTGCTAAAAAATTGTTTGCGCTTTTATGAAATTAAGTGTGGTTGAATGTCTTTTTTTGGTTACACGTTGACAAACATCCAGCAATTATCATAGAATATCTTCTTAACAATGTTGACTAGGAGGTTTTTATGTCTGTAAAAGCAGAACCGAATGTTGTTCCATTATGTGACGTCCTGTTGGTCCTTCTCATCATATTTATCGTTCTCACTCCTTCTCTTCAGAAAGGAATAGACGTCAAACTTCCAGAAACCACCCAGGATACCAGTTCCACGCCAAAAGGCCTGATCGTTCTCACTCTTCAAAAAGATGGAACAATCCTCATTAACAAAGACGCTGTCCAGCTCAATATGCTTAGAGCCGAATTAAGACGAATCTATGAGTCACGGCAAAACAAAACCATATTTATCAGAGCCAATGCCACCCTTCCCTACAGCAAAGTCGTTGAAGTCATTGATATCGCTAAAGGTGTGGGAGTTGAGGAAACAGGTATCATTCCTGAATATTTCGAAGAAGACACCAATTAAATTTTATTCTTATTAAATTTTCTGTATCAAATATATTAGATTGTTTTATTATTTTATAGGTCCGATCACTTCCCGGCCTATGATCAACCGCTGAATGTCATTGGTTCCTTCGTAGATCTGCAGAAGTTTGGCATCCCTCATCAACTTTTCCATAGGATAATCTTTCATATATCCATAACCACCCAGTATATCCAAAGACTGGCTGGTGACACTCATGGCCACATCTGATCCATAGAACTTGGCCATGGCGGATTCCTTTCCTAAAGGAAGTCCTTTATCCAGCCTCCAAGCCGCATTCCAGACCAAAAACCGGGCTGCATTGATCTCTGTAGCCATTTGAGCGATTTTAAACGAGATGCTTTGAAAAAGAGCAATGGGTTTCCCAAACTGTTCTCTGGTCTTGGAATAGTCCACAGCATGTTCCAAAGCGGCCCGGGCTACACCCACTCCTCCGGCTCCGACCGGAGGCCGGCTGCTTTCAAACGTCTTCATAGCCACGATAAAGCCTCTTCCTTCTTTTCCCAATAGGTTTTTAGAGGGAACCCTGACATCTTCAAAAAATATTTCTGTGGTATTGGAAGCCCTGTGGCCCATTTTGTCCTCTACTTTCCCTATGGTGATTCCTTCAGTCTCCCTTGAGACAATAAAAGCACTGATTCCGCGGGCTCCTTTTCCAGGATCAGTGGATGCAAAAACAACATACAGGTCAGCGACACCGCCGTTGGTGATGAAACATTTGGATCCGTTCAAAATGTACTCATCTCCTTTTTTTTCAGCTTTGGTCTTGACAGCTCCGGCATCTGAACCGGCTTCTCTTTCAGTGAGACAAAAAGAGGCCAGAGTTACCTCTTTGGTAAAAGGAGTGAGAAACTCCTTTTTTTGTTCGTCGGTCCCAGCAATGATAATGGGAGTCAAGGCCAAGGCATTGGCCATAATGGTGGTGTACATTCCCGCACATCCCCATGCCAGCTCTTCACACACAATAGCAGTGTCAATATGAGACAATCCTCCTCCGCCGTATTCTTCAGGTATCTCAGAAGATATGAATCCGACTTCAAAAGCCTTTTTGATCACGTCTTCCGGGAATTCCTCGCCCTCATCAAACTGAGCTGCCTGAGGTCTCATTTCTTTTTCCGCAAATTCTCTAGCCATCTCCTTCAAGGCTTTTTGTTCATCGGTCAAACTGAAATCAATCACTTTTTCCTCCTTGGGACAAATAATTTCTCTTCCGATAATATTATGGAGGCTTTTTTAGGTCAAGCTTTTAATCATAAATTCGGATTATCAGGACTTAAAAATGAATTTTTCTCTGGTCAAGGCAAAATTCGGATATTCGATCCCCAATAATGTCTTGAACATAGGCTTGAGCCCGATGCCTCTGCTGGGAGAAAATAAAAACTCAAACCATATTTTTTGTTTTTTCTCATCCAATTCCATCGCTTTCAGATGTTCTTGGCCATTTTGATTGATGACCTTTTTTAAAAATTCCAAGGCTTCACCGGGAGCAACCTTTTTGAGATGTGTCTTTTTTTTGAAAGCGGCTTGAACGCTTTCCTTATTTAAATCCAGTGAATAGCACACACCGTTAATGTCTTTGCTTAAAGAAGGCCTGTCAGCACTTATCTTTTCAATCCTCAAAGCCCTGATTCCTTTTGGAAAAAAATGATTGGCCTGTTTGACGAATCTTTTATTGGGAAACTGATAATGGGAGCGAAATTCAAGAACTTCCTCTCTGCCCTCCATTCCCAGGCCCAGAGCCGGAGGAAAAGAAAGATGCATTTTGGGATGGAATCCCTGAGAATACCGGACCTGAATGCCGGCTCGACGAAAGCTTCTTGGTATGATTTGGCTCAAGTCTTTATGAGACAAGTATTTAGCAGGCCCTTGTTTGGAGTAAAAAAAACGATATCGGTTCTCTTTATCTGCTTTTTGAAAACAGCGGTTCTCAGATAAAGAAACCGGGGGGATTCTAGAGAGACCGATCCTGTTTTGATTTCCTGGAAATGAACACCCGCGGCAACTTTGGCAATCCCGGCTTTCGCAACTCTCAGTCCATTTCTCTTTAAAAGCTTCTTTCAATTCTTTTTTGAGATAAGATTTTTTGACCCCAATATCAATATGGTCCCAAGGAAGGACGGAACTCTGGGAAAGACTGGAGAGGTAGTCCTGTGGATCCAGGTTTTCCTTATCAAAGGATTTTTTCCATATGGAAAAGTCAAACTGATCTGTCCACCCGTCAAAACGAGCTCCCTCTGTCCATGCTCTCAGGAGAACAGGATTCAATCTTTGATCTCCTCTGGAGAAGATCCCTTCAAGGACGGCATTTTCAACAGAATGCTCTTTTAACCAGACAAATCCATATTTATTCATTTTTTTTCTGAGAAACTCATGTTTGTATTTCAACTCTTTCATTGTGTTCATCTTCACCCACTGAAAAGGAGTGTGGGGTTTGGGAATAAAAGAGGAAACGCTCAAGTTGATTTGAGGAGGTTTGTTCATGATCTGATATCCCAGACGGATGATGCGTTCGATCAAATCAACGATCCCCTGAAGGTCTTCTTCTCTTTCCGTAGGAAGTCCGACCATGAAATACATTTTTATTTTTCTCCATCCTTTGGAAAAAGCGGCAGACATCGCATCAAAAATTTCTTGTTCTTTTAACTTCTTATTGATGACTTTTCTGAGTCTCTCGGTTCCTGCCTCCGGTACAATGGTCAATCCGGTTTTTTTGACCTTAGTGATGTTCTCTGCCATTTCATCGGTTAGAAATTTAGGTCTTAAAGCCGAGAGAGAGAGAGAAATGTTCTTTGTGCTCAATTTAGTCATAAGAAAGTCAATGGTGGCTTCCAAATCCGGATAATCCCCTACTGAAAGAGCAGACAGAGAGGCCTCTTCATATCCAGTAGAATTCAAATTGCCGATCATTTCTTCCATCACCATTCCCGGATCTTTATTCCTGACCGGAAAATAAATGTTCCTCGCCTGACAAAACCGGCAGTTCTGAGCACATCCCCGAGTGGTCTCCACACTGATCCGGTCAAATATGGGACTTATGTTCGGAACAATGGGCTCAGAAGGGAGGTGCTTGCTGTCAAATTCAAGAAGAACATTTTTTTTGACTTTTGAAGGAACGTTTCCGGCCGGTTCTCTGACTAATAGTTTTGATCCCGGCAGCTGATGTGTTCGATAAAAGACAGGAACATACACCCCTTTTATTTGAGCCAGTGCCTTGAGTATCGAGGATTTGCTTTGAGATTCTTTTTTCCGCTGCAAATAATTCTCTGCAAGCTTGATAAAAACCTGTTCTCCGTCCCCGATCACAAACAGGTCAAAAAAATCAGACACGGGTTCGGGATTGGATGCTGCCGGCCCTCCGGCGATGATAAGAGGACTTCTGGAATCCCTTTGTCCGGACAGCAGTGGAATATGTCCCAGATCAAGGATGGTGAGAATATTGGAATAGTTAAGCTCATAAAGAAGTGAAAATCCAAGAATATCAAAATCATACAAAGGAATCTTACTCTCCAGAGAATAGAGCGGGATCCTCTCCTTCCTGAGGGCAGATTCAAAATCAGGCCAAGGCGCGTAAACCCTCTCGGCCAGAATATCTGGATGCTTGTTCAGTACCCAATACAAAATCTTTTGTCCCAGATAAGACATGCCCACTTCATAGGTATCTGGAAACACGAGCGCGATCTTGAGTTTGACTTCTTCAGGATCCTTTTTTATTACATTCCACTCTTCTCCTAAATATCGGCCTGGTTTCTGGACCGATTTGAAAAGTTTTTCCAGCTTAGACATTCACAAATCTTCTCATTTTCACATTTATTACCAGCCCCACAGCAATGTAATTTGTGATCAATGAGGAACCTCCGTAACTGTAAAAAGGAAGAGGAATCCCTGCCACAGGAAACAGTCCCACTGTCATCAAAACATTGATCAAAAATTGACAGCTAAACATCAGAAAGACCAAGAAGACCATATAGACTCCCGCTCTGTCCCTGGATACAAAAAGGCTGCGGAACAGCCTGGAAATGAACAAAAAATACAAAACCATCACTGTTAAAACACCGGCAAAGCCAAATTCTTCTCCAATGACAGAAAAAATGAAATCCGTATGCCTGGCAGGGAGAAACCTCAGCTGACTTTGGGTTCCCTTTTTATAGCCCTTTCCAAAAATACCTCCGGAACCCACAGCAATTTTTGACTGCATGATATGATAGCCAGCCCCAAGAGGATCCTCTTGAGGAAAGATCAAAGTGCGCACCCGGTCTTTTTGATAGTCTTTAAGAAAAAAATTCCATCCCAACAATCCGGCAATGAGACCAAAGATAATGAACAAAACCACAATCTTTTTGTTCAAACCAGCCAGCAGCAGCGCTCCCAGCAAAAGAGGGACATAGGTCAGAGCAGTCCCTAAATCAGGCTGTAAAGCAATTAAAAACACAGGAATCAAAACCAATCCTGAAGACCACAGACTCATTCTCAAAGAGATGAAATGGCTTTTAAATTCTTTAAATAAATACGCTAACGCCAGGACTACAAAGACCTTTGTGAGCTCTGAAGGTTGAATTTGAAAAAATGGAAGCTTAATCCAACTTTTTGTGCCGGCAGTCAAAGAGCCAAACAGCAAAATTCCTGCAAGTACCAGAACAGCTGCCACATATATGAAAGGAGAATATTCAAGAAAAAAATTGTAATCCACCGAAACACTCAGAAACATAAACAACACACCCACCAAAATCCAGAACATCTGTTTCTGAGCCTGGCTTCCCGGAATGTAGTGAGAGCTGCTGTGGATCATCAGCACACCGATGATCGAATTTATAAAAACCAGTATGACCAACCACCAGTCAACAGTCTTGAAATGACTTCTATCGAGCATATTTGTCCTTGTAAAGAGCGAATAATTTTTTGGCCTGGGGTGCTGCGGTGCTCCCTCCCATTCCTCCGTATTCAATGATGATGGCCACAATGACCTCTGGATCATTTCTGGGGGCAAAGCCTGTAAACCAGGAATGAGTCTCGATCTTTTTCCCCCTCTCTTCCATTTTTCTTTCTGTCTCACTGCTGACGACTTGAGTGGATCCTGTTTTGCCGCACACATCAAATTCTTTGACTTGTGCTGCCCTGGCTGTTCCCTGTTCATTAACAGCCATCCACATCCCTGTGATGACTTTCTCAAAATCAGAATGCCTGAAATCTCTGGGAATATCCGTTAATACAGATTTTTCCTCTCGAGGGCCGCTTTCCTCAGAAAAAGACCCGGATAGAAAAAGATGCGGGATGACTTTTTTTCCTCTGTTGGCAATAACAGAAATATACACAGCTACTTGAAGAGGAGTGACCAGTAGAGGTCCCTGTCCGATGGAAACAGGGATGGTCTCTCCCGGATACCACGGCTCTCCTCTTGCAGTCTGCTTCCACTCCGGATCAGGCACCAGACCTCTTTTCTCCCCCGGAAGATCGATTTCCGTGGGAGAACCAAAACCAAACACCCGGGCTGTATCCGCAATTCGGCGAATACCTAAATTTTTTCCAACATTGTAGAAATAAATATTACAGGAATTTTTAATGCCTGTATAAAGATTGACTCTTCCATGGCCCGGTTCATACCAGCAAGAAAAAGGATGTCTGTAGATATAAGTGGTGCCCTGACAAACAAACGAGCTCCGGTCAGAAATGATATTGGAATCCAGAGCTCCCATGGCCACCAAAGGCTTGAACAGAGAACCCGGTGAATAGAGTCCTCTAATGGCTCTGTTTTCCAAAGGAAAATCCGGATCTTGTATCAGCTCCATCCACTGCTCAGGAGTGAACCGAGTTATGAATTTATTGGGATCAAAATTGGGATAACTGGCCATAGCCAGGACTTCACCGGTTTTGGCATTCAAGACCACACCAGCCCCTTCTCGCCCTTCCAGAATGATCTCCATTTGTTTTTGCATGTCCAAGTCTAAAGTGAGTCGGATGTTCTCTCCGTTTTTAGATTGTTTCTGATTGAATTGTCTGATGACCCGGCCTTCACTGTCCACAACCTCTAGGGCCATTCCTTTCTCTCCCGAGAGCAAGTCTTCATACTCTTTCTCAATCCCCTTCTTTCCAATAAGATCTCCGATTTCATAACCCTTTTGCTTTTCAGACTTCAATTCGCTGGGGGAGATCTCCTGCAGATATCCCAGCACATGAGCAGCAAGGGTTTCAAGAGGGTACATTCGTTTGGATTCTGTCTGAAGGAGGATTTCAGGAAAATCAGACTTTCTGGATTCGATCACAGCCACTTCCTTGTCGCTGAGGTTATCTTTGATCACAATGGGACGGAACAGCTGAAAAGACTTGAATTTTTCAATTCTCTTTTCGATTTTTTTAACATCCATATCAAGAAGTTGAGATATCCTTTGACAGGATTCCTGAAGATCTTCACATTTTTCTCTGATGATAGAGACTTTGAACGAAGCAATATTCTTTGCTAAAATATTTCCTTCCCTATCCAAAACAAGACCTCTTTGAGGAGAAATGGGTAGTCTTCGGATCCGGTTTGCTTCAGATTTTTTCCAATATTTCTGATGGTCAATCACCTGCACTTTCCAAAAATACACCAGAAGTAAAAGAAAAATAATTTTAATCAGGGTGAAGACAAATTTAGACCGGCGGCGGATCAAAGACAAATCTTCATATATTCGAGGACTTTTCATAGACTATCCGAAGAAACAGACTGAAAAATCTTTCTAAAAAAAGGAAACAAGGCACTCCCCACCAATGCATTGAAAAAGGGTTGACTCAAAATCACATGGCTTTCCGAGAAGACCGGTTCTGAGAAAACAAAAGAGTGAATCAGCTTCCACACGATCAATTGGAAGGAAGACATGGTGAATATAAACAAAAATATCTTGAAAAACGAGATCACATAGATCTTTCTTGAAATGAATCCTGCCAGATAACCCATGAGAGTAGTGGCAATCCCAGCAACTCCAAACACTCCCAGTGAGAATGAATCTTGAATCAGACCACAAACAGCTCCGAAGACAGCCCCCATAACCTCCCCATCCAATACAGCAAGATAAACCACCATGATGGTGAATAAATTGAGGGCCACAGGGATTTCAGGTGAAATCCTTCCTAAAAAAGTGTAGACAATGAACACCACCAGAATGGTCAGTAAGATGTATATGTATTTCTTCATTTGAAACACACTTAAAAAACAATATTCGCGTTGGTTTTGATCACAGCAAGCTGGTGGAGCTGATTTACCTGGAAATAGGGCCGGACTTTAATCTTTTTAAATAAGCCGGGAGTGGTTTGTACAGAGGAAACCATTCCCACTTTTAAATGGGGAGGGAATATCCCATCATGTCCGGTTGTGACAATGACATCTCCGGTATGGACTTCCTCATCAGTGGATAAAATGTATTTCATTTCACACATTTGAGTGTTGTTTCCAGATAAGATCCCCACTGAATTTCCTCCTTGTTTGACCACACTGACTCCTGACTTGTGATCAGTGATCAGCTGAACAGTGGCCTGATAAAAGGTGATGGGATCGACCATCCGCCCTACCACATGGCCCTTTTCATCAAGGACCACCATGTTTTTTTTCAATCCATGATGGCTTCCTCTATTGATGACTACTGATTTAAAGGCATTGGACATATCAAATCCGATGATGCGGCAGTGAACGAGGTCTTCTGAAATGTCACTTAAAAATTCCTGCACTTCATTTTGTTTTTCATAATTCTTCAAAAGACTTTGCAGCAAGGTGTTTTCCTGTCTCAACTGAGTGACCTCTGTATTCAGTCTCCTGTTCTGCACCCTGACTTCTCTGAGATAAAAATAATCATTCCAAATCCTGTTAACAGATTGGCACAAAGCAACCACTCCATTTTGAACAGGTGAGAACACAGCGAATATGAAAGATTCAAAATAAGTGCCTTCTTTTCCTCTGGGAACTTGAATGGATATCAAGATCATATGGAATAATAGCAATGAAAACAGAATAACAAGTTTTTTATTTTTTTTCAGAAAAGAAGGCATACAAACACGATCTTATATCAGTGAAATCTTTCTTAACAATTCCAAATCATCCAGCATCTTTCCCGCTCCAAGAACCACTGTGGTCAATGGATCCTCTGTAACAAAAACCGGAAGCTGAGTTTCCTCTCTTATTCGCTTATCCAGATTCTTAAGCAAAGAGCCTCCCCCCGTAATCACGATTCCCCTATCAATGATATCCGCAGACAATTCCGGGGGAGTTTTCTCTAGGGATATTTTGATGGCTTCAATGATGGCTCCCACAACATCCTCGATCGCTTCTCTCATTTCTTGGTCATCCACTACAATTGTCTTGGGGATGCCTTCTCTCAAGTCTCTCCCTTTGATCTCCAGTGTCATGGGTTCATCCAGAGGGAAGGCGGAACCAATCTGCATCTTAACTTGCTCAGCGGTTTTTTCTCCGATCAAGAGATTGTATTTCTTTTTAATATGCTGAATGATGGACTCATCCATTTCATTTCCAGCCACTCTTATGGAGTGATTGTAAACGATACCGTTCAAAGAAATAACAGCGATATCTGTGGTCCCGCCTCCAATATCCACGATCATGTTTCCTGTGGGTTCTGAAATGGGAAGCTCTGCGCCAATGGAGGCAGACATGGGCTGTTCGATCAGATAAACCTCAGAGGCTTTGGCTCGCAAAGCCACATCCTTAACCGCACGCCTTTCAACCTGGGTGATCCCGGTTGGGATGCCGATCACGATACGGGGTCTGAGAAGAAAACTCCGGTTATTGGTTGATTTTTTGATGAAATAATCCAACATTTTTTCAGCGATCTCAAAATCAGCGATCACGCCGTCTCTCATGGGTTTTATGGTCAATACATTGCTGGGCGTTTTTCCCAGCATATCTTTAGCCTTTGTTCCCACAGCTTCCACATCCCCGGTTCTTTTGTTGACCACCACCAGAGAAGGCTCCTGAACAATGATGCCTTTGCCTCTCAAATACACTAAGGTGTTGGCTGTACCCAGGTCAATGGCCAGGTCACAAAACAATCTTTCTTTAAACCAATTGATTAAACTCATTGCTTATCTACACTTTCAACATGAATTATTAGCATAAATTCGATTGACAAGCAAACAAAAAAAGTCCTAAGAAGTTTATTGTTGCATTTTCTCATTAAAAACAAACGCGCTCTCATATTGAATAAAATAAGGATTCTGATAAAATAAATAGGTTATGAGAAGCAATGAAGAGAAGACATCTGACCCTTCCCTGGAGATCATCACTTATGGAAATCCGATTCTGAGAAAAAGGGCGGCAGAAATCAAAAACATCACCCAAGACATCAAAGAAATTGCCAAAAAGATGATCCACACCATGCACACAGCTCCGGGCATCGGCCTGGCTGCTCCACAAATCAACCACAGCATTCGGCTCATTACCGTAGACCTCTCTGCAGGAGAAAACAAAGAAGACCTGATCATTTTAGTCAATCCCAGAATCATCACTCAAGATGGAAACCATGAGGAAGCAGAGGAAGGATGTTTATCTGTCCCAGGAATCAATGAAAAAGTGGCCCGGTCATCTCATTTGCAGTGTGTGGGGTATGACTTGAATGAAAACGAAAAAAAGATCCACGCTGAAGGACTCTTAGCCAGAGTCATCAGCCACGAACTGGACCATTTGAATGGAAAACTGTTTATCGACTATCTCTCTCCCCTCAAGAAAAGCATCATCAAAAAGAAACTGAAGAAAAAATGAGAATCGTATTTTTCGGAAGCCCGCAAACAGCGCTTCCTTCATTGAAAGCCTTGCTCAAAGCAGGCCATCCCATTCCTCTCATCATCACTCAACCGGACAGGCCCAGAGGAAGGGGGCAAAGCCTTCAGCCCTCTCCGGTCAAAAAATATGCTCTGCACAACAACATACCCGTGTATCAACCCCGAAAAATCAGAGAAGACTCAAAGTGTCTGGAGATATTAAAAGACATTCAGCCAGACATCCATGTGGTGGTGGCCTTTGGGCAGATCATGCCCAGCGAAATCATATACCTCCCTGATTATGACTCCATCAACCTTCATTTCTCTTTCCTCCCCAAATACCGGGGGGCATCTCCGGTCCAATGGGCTGTGTTAAAGGGAGAGACACAGACGGGCATCACTATTTTCCGTCTCAATGAAAAAATGGACCAGGGCGACATTTTGGCCCGAAAAAAGGTTCCCATTCAACCAGAAGAAAACGCTGCACAGCTGGAAGAACGGCTGGCTGAAAAAGGAGCTGATTTTTTAGTCGAAACGCTGTCTCAAATCAAAACGATTCAACTCGCCCCTCAAGACCATTCCCAGGCTACCTATGCTCCTCTTATAAAGAAAAAAGACGGGAAAATCGACTGGGAAAAAGACGCCCCATCCATTCACAACCAGGTGCGGGCTTTTTTTTCCTGGCCTTCCTCATTTTCTTTTTTTCATGAGAAGCGAATCAAAATCATTCAGACAAAAAACCTGAATCAAAAAACAGAAAAATCAGCCGCACCCGGAGAAATCACTCATATTGATGAGCGCGGCATCACAGTGTGCTGCGGCCAAAACACGCTGCTGTTGATCGAAAAGCTTCAGCCAGAAAATAAAAAAGTCATGAGTGCTTATTCGTTTTCGTTGGGGGCACGGATCAAAGCTGGAGACCGATTCCAATAAATCCGATTTGATGAATGAACCAGCAAATCCTGGAATATTCACGAACCGAGATTGCCGCAGATGCGAGGCACGAGACATGAAGACGTGGTCCTTCACTTCGAATGTCTCGTAACAAAGCAGATGCGGTGAGATCGGCTCGCCTGTA
>WJMT01000004.1 GCA_014727835.1 Candidatus Aminicenantota bacterium
GATTTGATGAATGAACCAGCAAATCCTGGAATATTCACGAACCGAGATTGCCGCAGATGCGAGGCACGAGACATGAAGACGTGGTCCTTCACTTCGAATGTCTCGTAACAAAGCAGATGCGGTGAGATCGGCTCGCCTGTAAGGTCAAATCTGTATGCACATAAAAAAATCATCACATGAATTCAAGTCAGGATCATCTTTGAAACGAATGAAACATCGGAAAGCCTGCGGATCTTCATCAATGTGTATGATGATGGTGCATACAGATTTGATGAATGAACCAGGATGAGTGGCCTTGACAAATCACCCAATATCATGTTTATTATGTACTCAAATCAAAAAAATGACAAAAAAATCCCGGAAATCCCGCCTGGCTGTATAAATTTCAAAGAAAATGGAAAAAATCGAAAACCCTTTTACTGGTAATAGTGACTTTTCAGGGGTCCTTGATAAGAACCTGAGAAAACTGGAAAAAAGACTCGGAGTGACTCTTTCCATCCGCGGCAAATCTATTCTCATAGACGGCCCTGAAGATCAGGTGAATTTCACCAAATATTATTTTGATCAGTTGAAACAGCATAGCGGAGAAAAGCAGAACCTCAAAAAAGAGGATTTCAATATAGCACTGGATATTTTAGAGAAAGACAAGTCCCAAGGGCTTGAAAAGTTCAATCCCACAGAGCCTCTGGTTTTATCCCGAAAATCAGTGACTCCAAAGTCTTTAAACCAGCAGAAATACATCCAAGCTATCAAAACCATGGACCTGGTGTTTGGAATCGGTCCTGCAGGTACAGGAAAGACCTACCTGGCTATGGCTGTTGCTCTCTCTTTTCTCCAAAATAAGTTGGTTAACCGGATCATTCTCACCCGGCCTGCTGTGGAAGCCGGAGAAAAATTGGGTTTTCTTCCAGGCGACCTTCAGCAGAAAATAAATCCCTATCTTCGACCCCTGTATGATGCCCTCTTTGACCTGATCCTCTATGACCAGGCAAACAAGCTGATAGAAAAAGACATTATTGAGATCGCGCCCCTGGCTTATATGAGAGGCCGCACCTTAAACAGCGCATTCATCATTCTGGATGAAGCGCAAAACACCACCAAAGAACAGATGAAAATGATTTTGACAAGAACAGGATTTGATTCTAAACTAATAGTGACTGCGGATATAACCCAAATCGATCTTCCACAACCAAAAAAATCAGGAGTGCTTCATGCAATGAGAATTCTTTCAAACATCAAAGAGATCTCATTTGTCCGCTTCAACGAGAGAGATGTGGTGAGGCATCCTCTGGTCCAAAAGATCATCAAGGCTTACAAAAAGGCTGAAAGCAGAAAGTCATAATGGCTACAAACAATATGAAAAAATTAAACTTCTTTAAAAAGGAAACCGCTCCCCCCAAAACAAAAAAGAACAACCGGAGCGCTCTTTCTGAGAAAAAGGAAGTGACCCTCATTAAGAAAATTATCAGCAGTCCTTATTTTTATTTTGCTATTTTCACCATTTTGATATCCCTGCTATCCTCTTACAAACCTTCCCATTCTCTCCCCATTTTTGAGGAAGGCGAAATCGCTTCTTCTAATGTAACGGCTCCTGCAGATATGACTGTTGAAGACACAGAAACCACTGAAAACCGAAAAAACGAAGCTGCAGCGACTGTTCTACCTGTTTATACTCTGGATGAAAATGTTTTTTTGAATACAGAAGACAAGATACGTGATTTCTTTAACTCAGGAAGAGAAATGATGAACCAGGGAGTGGCTGCAAGCCGCACACAAGACTTTCAGATAGATATTCAGGAAAAGTACAGCATAGAGGTCCCCAAAGACATTATCAGGGCTCTGGCACAAGAAGGTTTCTCATCTGAACTGGAAGATAGCCTGATCAATGTGATCAAAAACTGCTCTGAAATCGGTATTATCGCTTCGAAAAATCTGTTCACACATAATGAACAGGATCAAGGCTTCACTCTTCTAACCAGCACGGGTCAGGAACAAAAGATTCAGGCCTCTGATATTTTAGATTTGAATGAATGCCGAGAAAAATTGTCCGAAGATATATCTGCAATGGACATCACAAGCAGAAAAAAATCACTGCTTGAATCTCTCTCTCATCTGTTTATAGAAGAAAACATCACTTACAATCCCATTGAGACCGAACTCCGAAAGGTCAATGCACGATCCAGTGTGGAGACTGTTTTTTACAACATCAAGAAAGGAAAAGTTATCCTCAGGAGAGGAGATGAAGCCAATGAAGATGCTATAAGTCAGATCGAAGCCATCAACCAGAACTTAAGTGACAAGCCGAGCTGGCTGACTAACTTTCTCGGCTCGTTTCTCTTATTCGGCATTCTTTTTCTGGCTCTGATCTTTTATTTCGATTCCAAAAAAAATAAAGAGGGATCTCTCAACAAGTACACCGTGACCGGTGTTTTGGCACTCCTCAGCTTGGTCATCTACAAATTATCCATATTTATGGTGGGACTCATCAGCCAGTACTCCAATGTCCCTCTGTTGGAATATCCCCAAAGCCTCAACTATGCCCTTCCTTTTCAGTTGGGAAGCATTCTTTTCACCTATCTTTTAGGGATCCACATGGGGCTTATATTCACTCTGCTCAACAGCGTGATTGTGGGGCATTTGTTCAAAGCCAACTTCTATCTCATGATATTCACCATGCTGGGAGGAGTTGCTGCTGTCGTGGGAACCAAACGTTACGGAAAATCCATGATCTCAGCTTTCAAATCAGGTGTTTTTCTGGTGGCACCTATCAATACCTTAGTCATCATCATCTTTCATCTTTTGAGAGAAAGCATCGGACCTCTGAATCTTATTTCCAGTGAAATCCTTATGGGGATTCTGGGTGGTGTGCTGAGCGGGGCCCTGGCCTTTGTGTTCATTCCTCTTTTTGAGAACACATTTGCCATATTGACCCCATCAAGACTAAATGACCTGACAAATTCAGACCTTCCTATTTTCAGAAAAATGGCTATGGAGGCACCCGGCACTTACCATCATTCTCTTATTGTATCTTCTCTTGCAGAAAACGCTGCCGAGGAGATCAAGCTCAATCCCCTTGTGGTCAGAGCGGGCGCTATGTACCATGACATCGGAAAGATTAAGAGGCCGGAATACTTCATTGAAAACAGGACCCGAAAAATCAACAGGCATGAAGACCTGAAGCCCAGTATGAGCAGCTTGGTCATCATCAATCATGTGAAAGAAGGGGTGGAAAAGGCAAACAAGCTGAAGCTTCCCAAAAAAATCAAAGAGATCATTGCCCAGCACCATGGGGATTCCTTGATGAGATATTTTTATGAAAAAGCCAAACAAGAATATGACCCTGAGATGCATAAAGTGGGGGAAGAAAGTTATCGATACCTGGGACCCAAACCCAAAACCAAAGAAGCCGCACTGGTGATGCTGGCAGACTCTGTGGAAGCCGCATCCCGAAGTCTGGAAAAACCGACCGAAGACAACCTTAAGAGACTCATCAATGATATATTCAACAACTATCTGCTCGATGGACAGCTGGACAACAGTGATCTCTCACTCAAAGAACTCCTAACCATCGCATCCTCCTTCTTATCCACACTGGATACGGTGTATCATCCAAGGATCGAATACCCGGGATTCAACTTTGAAAAAGCCCCCCCAAAAAAATCCAAAAAGCCTAAGAAAAGCAGTTCTCAAAATGATCGACGTTCTCAATCGACAAAATAAATACCCTGTTGATAAAAAGCATTTTAAGGGTTTGCTGAACCGTTTGATCAAGCATTATGACCTTAAAAATCCAGAGATCGTGCTCGCTTTTGTGAGTGATATGGAGATCAAAAAACTGAACCAGAAATTTTTAAGTAAAAACAGGGCCACTGATGTGCTGAGCTTCCCTCATGATGAAACTAGTGCAGATGGGAAATTCTATATGGGTGACATCATCATTTCTACTGAGCGTGCATTTGAGCAGAGTTCGGAAAAACCCCACAGCTTGAAAAAAGAACTGGAAATTCTCACTATTCATGGCTTTCTTCACCTTATGGGATTTCAACATCTCAAGGGTATGGAAGAAGAGGAAGATGAAATAAGAAACATGATATTAGAGAATGGACATGAATGAACAAGATCAGCCGACTCATAAGTCAAAGGTGGGATATGTTTCCCTTATAGGACGCCCCAATGTGGGAAAATCCACTCTTCTCAACAATATTTTGGGACAGAAAGTATCCATCATATCTGATAAACCACAGACTACTCGGATCAGTATCTTGGGAATCAAAACTACCCGGCACGGGCAGATCGTATTTATTGACAACCCGGGAATTCACAAACCCCTTCACAAACTCAACAAAAGGATGATGAGCTTTGTGTATTCCTCTCTGCAAACAGCAGATGTGATCTGCCTGCTCATTGATGCCACTCTGAAATTCGGACACGGAGATGAATTTGTCCTTGAAACCTTAAAAAAAGTTTCCACTCCTGTGTTTCTTCTGATCAATAAAGTGGACATCATCCGAAAAGAAAAGGTCCTTCCCCTGATAGACAAATACAAGGACCTGTTTTCTTTTGCTGAGATCATCCCTATCTCTGCTCTCAAGGGCACCAACACGGACGTTCTGGAACAAAGCATTTATCAGCATCTTCCAGAAGCAGAGCACATATATTCTGAGGACGAGCTATCCACTCAGAGTCAAAAATTTCTGCTGTCTGAGATCATCAGGGAAAAAATGCTTCAATATGTGGAAAAAGAGCTTCCCTTTGTCACAGCCGTGCTCATCAACAAGATCCAGGAGAAAAAAGCCAAGGGAAAGCCGCTGCACTACATCCATGCAGACATCATTGTGGAAAAAGACAATCACCGGAGAATCATATTGGGGAGACAAGGTTCATTGATAAAAAAAATCGGCACAGAGGCCAGAAAAGAAATCCAAAAAGTCCTGGAGTCTAAAGTTTTTCTGGACCTTCATGTGAGAGTTAAAAAAAGGTGGCGCGATTCTGCCAATGTGCTGGAGCTCATTGAGCAGCAGTAGAGAGGGACTTTATTCTTTTTTTTGTTTTTGGGCCTGTTTTAACAATTCCTGAACATCGACACTCATCGTCTGCATCGCCTCATCCTGATCAATAGCCAGAAGTTTCAAAAGGATCTCGCCGACCTGCAGTTCATCGCCTGATTGGAGAGAGACTTTATCGTTTTTCAGAACAGTGGAAGGCTTGATAATGACTCCATTGGCGCTTCCCAAATCATACAAAGTGAAATTACTTTTGTTGTAACTGACCTTTAAATTAGCATGTTTCCGTGATACGGTTCCAGAATGCAGAATAACTTCACAGAGGGGGTCTCTGCCGATGAAATTATTTCCGCACTGCATGTTAAATACTTTTCCTGGGTTGTCACCGGTCTCATTGTTGCCGTTGATGATTGTCAGTTGAATGATTCTCTCAGCCTCTGAGGACTCTTTTTTTTTTCGAAAAAGGACCATAGCCAGGACCCTCCTGCTAGAGTTTGGAATTCACATATTTATTCATATTTCTTTTTTCTTTGAATATCTATATATAGGGAGATGAGCATGGTAAAGAGAAGAAGCACAAAACCAAGCCCGAATATGATTTCAGCAATGACCAGTGTTTTGGATAGCCAGATGGCAGGTTGAATGTCTCCATATCCCACGGTGGTGATGGTGACCACGCTGAAATACAAGAGGTCAAAATAATGAACCGGAGAGGGATGGGAAATGACAAACGCTTTTCCTTGAGAAACCATCTGGAGTCCGTTAAAGATGGTGGCAAAGCTCACAAGGCCTCCTGCAAATTTCACTAGAGCTCCAATGATTTCCTCTCTCATCTCTTTCACACTGGTGATGTCCACCATCCCCCTTTTTTTGACCAATTTTTCATGCCCGAAAACAGAAAGAAAAATATCCCCTGCCAGCACATAAATGTAAAACAAGGCCAGAAGGATTCCGATGATAGGAAAGACTTTGAATGGAATATAGACCAAAACAATAGGGA
>WJMT01000047.1 GCA_014727835.1 Candidatus Aminicenantota bacterium
TGGTATTGGTCCCAAACGTTCAAAACCATCCCTCTCAGTCTAAAAAATTTAATTTATTGGAGCTTAGCCATGCTTAAAAATTATCTCAAAATCGCTTTGCGTCACATTAAAAGGCACAAAGCCTACTCATTTATCAATATCACAGGGCTTGCTTTAGGCATGGCCTGCTGTATTTTGATTCTCTTTTGGGTTCAGGATGAATTGGCCACCAACACCTTTCACAAAAAATCAGATTCTCTCTATATTGTCCGGAACATCCAGCACTATGGAAGTGAAACCAGTTGGGAAATGGGATCAGTTCCAGCCATAGGGCCTGCGCTCAAAACTGAGTATCCGGAAATCCTCAACGCCGCTAGACTAAGCAATGGTCAAGGAGAGTTTCTGTTCACCAGCGGCGAAACAAAATTTAAAGAACTTCTGCAGATGGCTGATCCGGAAATCTTTCAGATCTTCACGTTTCCTTTGATTAAAGGAAGAATCGAAGACCTTTTTTCCGATCCCAATGTGATAGTGCTTTCAGAGAGTCTTGCCGAGAAATATTTCGGTCAAAAAAATCCCGTGGGAAAAACCATCACTCTTAATGAAAAATATGACTTCAGAATCGTTGGGGTGATGAAAGACATCCCTCACAATTCAACCATCCGTTTCAATGCATGGGTTCCTCTGGAGTTTGCCAATAAATTATGGAGACCGAACTACACTCAAACCTGGTACAACCTTGCCTTCAGAACTTATGTGGAAGTGGAACCGAGTTTCGATCTGGAAGCTTTTAATAAAAAGATTGTCAACCGCATCAGGCAGTCCAGACCAGAAACAAATTCAGAACCTTTTCTCTATCCCTTCAATAAAATCTATCTTCAAGTCTGGGGAAGAATGGGGCAAATCCAAACATTCACCATCATCGCTTTTCTCATCTTGATCATTGCGTGCATCAATTTCATGAATCTAACCACAGCCCGCTCTTCCCAGCGCTCCAGAGAAGTTGGCCTTAGGAAAGTGGTGGGTGCCAGAAGAACTCAGGTGACCAAGCAGTTTTTTGGGGAATCCGTTTTATTCACTTTCATTTCTCTTATCACAGCTTTGCTTTTGGTAATACTCTTGATGCCTTTTTTCAGAACATTGACCGGAAAACCCCTTTATTTTCTAAGCCTCATCAACGGGCCAATGATAGGAGGCATCTTAGCTGTGACGGTCTTTACCGGTCTTCTTGCCGGAATCTATCCGGCTGTATTCCTTTCCGGTTTCCGGCCTGCTGCCGTACTGAAAGGAAAAGGCATCTCAGGAAAAAAAGGAGATCTTTTTCGCAAAATACTGGTCGTCACACAGTTTTCACTTTCAGTGATGCTGATCATCGGGACTCTGGTTATCTTCAATCAGGTCAAATACATCAAAAATAAAAACCTCGGATTTGACAAGGAGCATCTTCTCTATATCCGGGTAGAAGGAAGTTTAAAGAACAGCTATGCTTCCATGAAAAACGAACTCCTCCAGGATCCGGGTATCAAAAGCATAGCCTTGACCACTCATTCCCCTACCGGCATCTACAACAACGGACAGGACTGGGACTGGGAAGGCCGGGATCCCAATGTCAATCCTCTGGTCACTTATTTTGGTGTGGATCCAGATTTTCCAGAAACTTTTCAAATGAAAATCATTAACGGCGAATCTTTCCGCAAAGGAACGGAAAACAGCGGTTCCAGCGTGCTCATCAACGAGCGGTTTGCTGAAATCATGGATCTGGATAACATCATCGGAGCCAGACTCTCTCAAGAAGGCCGCGTTCTTCAAGTGAGGGGTGTAGTCAAAGACTTTCATTTCACTCCCCTCTACCGGGAAATAGGCCCTCTCCTTCTTTATCACAATCCTCAAATGCGAGAATACAGATATATGTTCATCCGGCTCAATCCAGGAGATATCCCCGGTGCCATCGCATCCATCAAAGAAGCGGCAAAAAAATTCAATCCGGGATTTCCCTTTGAATACCATTTTCTAGATCAGGACTATGACCTGCTTTACAGAAGCTTGGAGCGGGAAATGGGGATCGTTCGGACCTTTACATTTCTAGCCATCATGATTTCCTGTCTGGGGCTTTTTGGCCTGGCCTCATTCACAGCTGAGCAGAGAACCAAAGAAATCGGCATTCGCAAGGTTTTAGGCGCTTCTGCTTCCAGAATCATTTTTATGCTTTCCAGAGAATATGCCAAATGGGTCCTCATTGCCAATATCATTGCCTGGCCAGCCGCCTACATCCTGATGCACAGCTGGCTCAATGACTTTCCCTATAGAATTAACCTCAGCTGGACACTTTTTCTCGGCACAGCCCTTCTCTCACTGGTAATTTCTCAATTCACAGTCACATTCCAGGCATTGAAAGCCGCACACACCGATCCCGCTGACTCCCTGCGCTACGAATAAAACAGTAACACAATACCTATTCCCTATTTTTTAGTTCCCTAAAAACAAAGGACTATCTATTTTGCTGCTTGTAATTATTCTAAATTAAAGTTAGAATAATAAAGCAAATCCTGTGTTTAATTTATATTGAAGGGGATCTACATATGAAAACTAAAGTAGGATTCACTCGAATTATCATATTATCAGCCCTTCTAACCGCAGGCATTTCAATTATGCTCTCCGCAGGAACCAATGCCTTGGAAGAGCCCCAGTACGAAAACATGGCCGGAAAGGAGATTTTTCTTCTTGCCTGTGCCAACTGTCATGGTCCGGATGGAAAAGGCCAGCCTCAGAGCCGTGTAGGATTTGATGTTCCTCTTCCGGACTTCACTGACTGTGACTTTACTTCCCGTGAACCAGCCCCTGACTTCGTATCTGTTGCCCATCAAGGTGGCCCAGTGAGAGGATTTGAACAACTCATGCCTGCATTCGGCAATGTCCTTTCTATTGAGGAAATAACCCGTGCTGTTAAATATGTCAAGGCATTCTGTACTGATTCTAACTGGCCTGATGGCGAGCTCAATCTCCCCCGGGCCATATTCACTGAAAAAGCCTATCCTGAGGATGAAGCTGTCTTGACTTTTGGAGCTAATGAAGATTTTGACAATATCTCAGGAGAATTTGTCTATGAGCAACGATTCGGTTCCCGAAATCAGATAGAAATTGTGATTCCTTTTGGATGGAGCGAAATGACCGTTCCAAACGGAGTTAAACCGGCTACTGACTGGACATCCAACCTTGGAGACCTTGCAGTGGGTGTCAAGCGAACTCTTTTTCACAGCTTAGACAAAGGCTCAATCTTCAGTGCGGCAGCAGAAGTCATCATGCCCACCGGAGATGAGGCCCAAGGATTTGGAAAAGGCACTTTTGTCTTTGAGCCCTTTTTATCCTATGGGCAAATCCTTCCCGCAGACTTTTTCCTTCATTCTCAATTAGGGGCTGAGTTTCCCGCACAGGGAGATAAAGCTGAAACCGAAGCTTTTTTTAGGTTAGCTCTCGGCCGCACTTTTACTACCGGTGGCTGGTGGGGCCGCGCCTGGTCTCCGATGATTGAGCTGCTTGCTTCCGGTGAGCTTGAATCAGGATCTAATATTTTCTGGGATATCGTGCCCCAAATCCAGGTGACTTTGAACACCCGCCAGCACATCATGTTCAACATCGGTGTGCGTATTCCTGGTAATTTTTCCTCAAGCCGGGATATCCAAGTCATGGCTTACCTGCTCTGGGATTGGTTTGACGGTGGATTTCTTGAAGGATGGTAAAACAATGATTCGCAAATATATTTTTCTTGTCTTTTCAGTTTTATTGGTATTGACTTTAGTCTTGGCTGCTCCCCTCCCCCAAATTTTCCTTACATCAGACCGGTGCATATCCTGCCATAACGGCCTGATCACTCCCAGAGGAGAAGATATTTCCTTTGGATCAGACTGGCGCTCGTCCATGATGGCTCACTCTTCTAGAGATCCCTACTGGCAAGCATCTGTCCGACGTGAGGCCCTCGTGCATCCTATGGCCTCAGAAGCCATTCAGCACGAATGCTCTGCCTGCCATATGCCCATGAGCCGGTATATGGCAAAGGTCAGCGGCCAAAAAGCAAAGGTTTTTGATCTCTTTCCCATATCCGGACAGGAAACACACACCCATCAACTAGCTGCGGACGGAGTTTCCTGCACCATGTGTCACCAGATCAAAAAGGACAATCTCGGCAAGAAAGAAACTTTCACCGCAGGATTTGTGGTTGACACCAAAACTCCTTTAGGAAATAGAGAGGTCTTCGGACCTTATGATATTGACGACGGCCGCAAAGCCCTTATGCAATCCTCAGCAGAGTTCCTTCCCAACCAGGCCGAACACATCCAGAGTTCTGAACTGTGCGCTTCCTGCCACACTCTCTACACACATGCTCTGAATGAAAAGGGCGAAGTGATCGGTGAGCTTCCTGAACAAGTCCCCTATCTTGAATGGAAGCACAGTGCCTACCCCAATCATCAAAGCTGTCAATCCTGTCATATGCCCCAGGTTGAAGACATGACCCATATCACCGGAGTGGTGGGAAAAGACCGGGAAGAAGTCTCTCGCCATGTTTTCAGAGGAGGCAACTTTTTTATGCCTAAAATCCTCAACCGTTACCGGGATGAACTGGGAGTCAAAGCGCTGACTCAAGAGTTGGAAACAACTTCCTTAAGAACAGCCGCCCATCTCAGATCATCTTCAGCCCAAATCAAACTGGAAAAAATCCATATATCTGAAGGTCAGCTTCAAGCCGACGTCTGCATTTTAAACCAAGCCGGACACAAGCTGCCCTCAGCCTATCCTTCCCGGAGAGCCTGGATCCATTTCACAGTCACTGACCGTCACAACACGGTTATTTTTGAATCCGGCAGAATTCATAAAGACGGTTCCATTCAAGGAAATGACAATGACGCAAACCCGGACACATTTGAACCTCATTATTCTCAGATTGATAGCCCCGATCAGGTCCAGATATATGAAGGAATCCTGGCTGGACCAGAGGACAAAGTAACCACCGTGCTTCTGACCGCTGTCAAATACCTCAAGGACAACCGACTTTTGCCTAAAGGCTTTGACAAATCTACAGCAGAAGAGGATATTGCTGTTCAAGGCCTGGCAGCGCAAGATGACGATTTTCAGGAAAACGGGGACACCGTCATTTACACCGTAAAAATCAAAGGATACCAGGGACCTTTCCAGATCCAAGCCGAGCTTTGGTACCAGCCCATTGCCTATCGCTGGGCGCACAATCTCAAACAGCAGCAAGCCTTTGAGATCGACCGGTTTTTATCCTACTACAAAGATCTTTCTGATCTTTCCGGAATCATTCTGGCCCATGATAGAGCCAAATTCAACAAATAGAACAAACAATTTATTTATACGTGAAATCAGATCAACAAGGAGGTTTTCGTGGCTAAAATCGCTGCAATTTTAGAAGATATGTTCGAAGATGTTGAATTCACCAAGCCTGTAAAAAAATTCAAAAATGCCGGACATGAAGTGACTGTAGTGAGTATCAGGTCCGGAAGAGCCCTTACTGGAAAAAAGAAAGGAACCAAAGTCAAAGTGGATCTAAGCCTTAAAAACACATCCCCGGATGACTTTGATGCCCTGTTGATTCCAGGAGGATATTCACCGGATAAGTTAAGGGCCCATCAAAACGCTGTAGACTTTGTCAAAGAATTTATGACCAAGAACAAACCCGTGTTTTCCATCTGTCATGGCCCCCAACTCTTGATCACAGCCCAAGTGCTGGAAGGCAGAAAGATCACAGGCTGGAAGTCCATTATTCAAGATATCAAAAACGCAGGCGCTGAGTTCAAGGACCAGGAAGTCGTGGTGGATGACAATCTGGTCTCCAGTCGAAACCCGGGAGACATCCCTGCATTTGTCAGAGAGTCTTTGAAAAAGTTAAAATAAAAAAAGAGAAGGAATCCCATGAATCCAAAAAACTGTCCCATCCAACTGGACCGTCCCTATAAATTGGAGAACGCATCCATAGAGGAGAATCTCACCAAAAAGAGCACCGGTGTTTTCACATTAGGAACCATGAGCGAAAGAGCTGATTATCTGGTCGCATATGCTGGCCGGGCTGAAAAAGATTTAAAAAAAGAACTCACATCCCTGGTCGGACAAACACGACGCCCCCTTTTCACTTTTGAATACACTTCATCTGCCAAAGAGGCTTTTGAGAAGCAGTGCCGCATCTATCATTATTTCGAGCCTCCGGATAACAAATCTCACCCTCAACCTCCTGAAGGAAAAAGCTGGAACTGTCCCACATGCTCATAAAAACAACCAAAATAAATAGGGAAAATTCAATCATGAAAAAATTGTTCTTTTTAACAACGTCTTTTTTTGTCTTTTTCATTGTTTTTTCTTTCGGTTCTGATGCCAAGTACAAAAATATTCCTGAGAGAGGCTTTATCAGTTCAGAACAGGCAAAAACTTGGGAACAAGGGCTGATCTGCGGAAACGGCACTATTGGAGCAAATGTGTTGAGCCGCCCTTTGGATGAGACCATCATATTCAGCCATGAACGACTGTTTCTCCCTAAAGGCCCGCCTTTAATGCCCCCGGATAACGCTGCCCGACTCTTTGAGATCCGCCGGCTTATTGACAGAGGGCTATACAAGCAATCCGCTGAACTGGCTTTTGATCTTTCAGGTCAGGACGGTTTCATGTACCCAGATCCTTTTGTTCCTGCTTTTGATCTGAACATTCAAACAGAAAAGGAAGGTCAAATCAAAGACTATATGCGGTCTGTCAATTTCCAGACAGGTGAAGCATCGGTTCAATGGGAGGACCAAGGAGGAAAGTTTGGGCGCAGGATATTTGTCTCCAGAGCAGACGGTATTGCTGTTCTCTTGATAACAGGCCCAAAAAAAGGCTCTCTCCACTGCCGACTGAATCTGAAACCCAGAAACCCGAGCCATCATTTGGATGCCCGGCAAATCCAATCGTCTTACAGGGTATTCTCCAGCCACGTTTCTGATATCAAAACCAGAGCAGATAAAAACAACCTCACATTCCGAAACCGGTTTTCCCGGGCTTATCCGGGAAGCATTCATGCTCTTGAAGGAGTGGCTCATGTGATCGCTGACAACGGTACAGTGACCTCAGAAAGAGACACCCTGAGAGTCACAGGAGCTCATAAACTCCTGGTTTTAATAGATATTGAGATGATATACGATCCTGAAAACTCAAAAACAGAGGATATGATTCAACACATATCCAGCCTACCTGCCGACTACAACACACTGCTCAAACGCCACACTGACA
>WJMT01000048.1 GCA_014727835.1 Candidatus Aminicenantota bacterium
GGGTAATGAATATACTCCCAACTATAACCCAAGAAGCACCTTCAATTCCCCAATTTTTTATAAAGGGATATATAAAAACAGCTATAATACAAAATCGAATAGCTTGCATTTTTGTGTCAATTTTTGGCTTGCCTATTGACAGAAACAGAGGACCGGAAATCGCGGCAATCGATCGAAAAAGTCCAGCGAATGCTAAAATCCGCATAGCAGGAATCATGGGACTCCATTTATCACCCATAAACAAGACCACAAAATCGCGAGTTAACACAAAGATAGCAGCAGTTAAAGGAAATGTAAGAAATGTGACAACTTTCAGTACTCGGAAATAAGCATCTCTCAGCTTATCAAGATTTTCCTGAAGCTTTGAATAAGCTGGATAGGCTACACTCGAAATAACATGTGTGATTTCAGTCGCAGGAGTGTTGGAAAAACGATAAGCCATTTGATAAAATCCGAGCATCGTAACACCCAATATTTTACCCACAAGCAAATCATCCCCTTGTGTAATGAGAAGAATCAATATAGAGGAACCTAATACCCATTTTCCAAATCCGAAAAGTTCCCGGGCTTTATGAAAATCTAAACTAAATTTAGGCTTGTAAGGATGGATGATGTAACTCACTATGAGCTGAGCGAGTTTCCCAGCAATAAGACCAAATAAAAGCGCCCATACACTTCGCAATAAAAAGGCGGCTGTCACTGCTACAGTAAAATCGGTTATAGTCCCTGCAGTGATGTAGACAAACTGTTTGTTAAACTCAAGTTCTTTCTTGAAATATATGACTCCGACATTTGTGAAAGCCTGGATCAGAACAGCCAATCCAATGGCCTGGACCACTCCTTTAGCTTGTGGAGTTTCGAAAAATTTGGCTATCAAAGGAGCAATCAAAACTATAATGGAAAAAAGAATAACTCCCCTAATAACAAGAACCGTCCATGCCGCATCAAGATAATTCTTTATATTTTCCTTTTTTTGAATTAAAGCTTGCTGAAATCCGGTCTGAGAAAAGGTCTCCAGAGTCATCATAGTGAGGAGAGCAATCCCCATAAGCCCAAAATCACGGGGGGCCAACAAGCGAGCCAGTATTATCAGCCGCCCAAGATAAAAAACCTGGTGCACGAAGCGTATGCCAAAAACCCAGGCACCGCTTCGTGCGACTCGAGTCCCTAAATTTCCCATTGCTTATTATTTGATTTATTTCTTTTCTGCCAACACAATTGTGAAAAGCCCATAATATGGAAAGATCTTTGCCAAAAACCTGCCAACAAAAGGAACTCCCCAGGTCCCCCCGTGATTGCTGATGACCTTAAAGCCATATATTTTCAAGAGGTCGTTCATGGCCCTAGTTGCAAACAGCCTCAGGTGCCCATGTCCTTCAGTGCCGTATTCTGTGGATTTCTGCCATCTCTGTGTAGAGAACACATTCCCCAAACCATAGTATTTATCCGACACCATATTCATAGGGGGATTTAAGGTGAACAGCATCATCATTATGTATGCTAATGCGGCTTGATTGGGAACAGATACTAAGAAATAACCTCCGGGCTTAAGGATTCGGTTCACTTCTTCCATCACATGGTCGGTGTCAGGGATGTGCTCAAGACACTGAGAGCCGATCACAACATCAATTGAGCAGTCTTAAAGAGCCCATTTCTCTTTTCCCATATCTTGTTCAAGACACATATATCCAAGACTTCGGCAATAAGAGGTCGCTTCTTTTAATTCAATGACCATCTTATCCTGATCATTTATATGGTCTAAAGACTCCAACAGAGGGGCCTTTCCCGGACCCAATTCCAGAAACCGCCCCTTCAGTTTCCTAAGATAATCCAACATCACATTTCGATTAATACTCGCAGCATTCTGGAAAGGGGCCGCAAGGACTTTTTTCAATTGATCAAACATATCCTTCTCACTGAGTCTAATTGAACTGAAACATTTTGGCAGGCTACCGCCGGTGGGCTCTGTTCACTTCTTTGATTCAGTTTTCATTGAATCTAATCTATCAAGAAGGACCCTTAAGGTCTCTTCATTTCAGAGGAAAAGTATTGATCAGAACGAATCTCTCAACAATTCTTCCTCTTCAAGAAGCCAAAATGATTATGCCCTTATTCTAAAATAAATGAAATACCCATACCAGATGAATCTTGGGGTGATATTCGTCTTCCCTCTTTAACCCCTAAAGGTGATAATTTTTGACAAATCCTCTGCGCACAAGCCAGATCAAGCTCCAGAGATAACACAAAACACGCCTCCCCAACATATCCCGGGAGACGAGGGCCACGGCCTGTTTCTCCGGTCCCAGAGAAAATGTGATGCGTTTTCCTTTTCTCTCGATTTTTATGACCCTCCCGTAAATCGATTTTGTTGGAATTTGCCCGTCCGATTTCAAAGCATTGTCCCCCTTGATCACATAAAATCTCCCCTTTTTTCGGACTATTCTGTGGACAATCAGTTTTCCAGAGCCGGGATGGGCACAGGCGACCACATCGCCCACTTCTGCTTGCTCCTCAGACAGAGGAGCTAGGGTGAGCACATCCTCATTGCGGATAAAGGGATTCATGCTGAAGCCCTTTGATTGAAACCTGAATTTTTTGCCTTTCTTGAGAACATCCTTGAGCAGAGCCTTCAGAGAATCCCCCTCTAATGAGACCTGGTTTCCCTTTTTGCGAAAAACTTTAGGTTTTTGCCTGGATGAAGAATATTCCCTGTATGATCCCATTGCTCCATAATTTTGCCATGGACCTTCAACTCAGTCAATCAAAATACATTTCCGTCAAAAATACAGTACAATCTAACCTGTTGATTCGATTCCTCAAATTTTCTTTACCTTAAATATCCGGAACGCGTTAGAAGCGTGATTTTGCGTGAGAGGCGTTTGAGGAA
>WJMT01000049.1 GCA_014727835.1 Candidatus Aminicenantota bacterium
CTACGCAGGAGCTACTGTGACCAAAGCAAAAAAAACATTTGATAAAGAATTTGATGAAATTTTTCAGACATTTGGGCAAACAAAATGAATGAGAGCACTTTATTCCTGATTGCCTTTATTTTCTACGGCCTTTCAACGGCCTTTTATTTTGTTTATCTTTTTTCAGAAAAAGAAAAAACGGCTCAAATCGGATACAGGATCCTATTTCTAGGACTCCTGGTGCACACCGCTGCCTTGGTCTTCAGAACTCTGGAGAGCGGTCATGCTCCCTTCACCAACATGTATGAGTCTCTTTCCTTTTTCTCCTGGTGCGGGGCCTTGGCCTATGTTTCCATTGAATGGAAATTCCAAATCAAAAAAGCCGGTGGCTATTTTATACTCATCATACTGCTTCTTATGGCTCTGGCGTCATCCCCCCTGATGCCCAAACAAGCCCGACCCCTAATGCCTGCACTCCAAAGCTATTGGCTGTGGCTGCATGTATCGGTCACTCTGCTGGGAGAAGCTTTTTTTGCCATCGCTTTTGTGACCAGCATAATGTACTTGGTCTCCAAATCAAAAAAAGAAACCTCTTCCAAAAGAAAAAACACCCTGAACCCGGAGAGATGGGATTTCATTTCTTACAAATGCATTGCTGTGGGATTTCCATTGTTCACACTGGGAGGACTGGTCTTTGGAATGATCTGGGCTTATCAGTCATGGGGAAGATACTGGGGATGGGACCCAAAGGAAGTCTGGAGTCTGATCACATGGTTTGTGTTTGCCCTGTATCTTCACACCCGGCTGGTTATGGGATGGAAGGGAAAACGTTCTGCATTCATCGCCATTCTGGGCTTTTTGGCCGCCCTGTTTACTTATTTTGGAGTGAACTATGTTTTAGCGGGTCTGCACAGCTATGTTTGAGATTAAAAAAGACCGGTGATCTCTCCATCATCCGTGATGTCAATGCGTTCAGAAGCAGGACTCTTGGGAAGTCCGGGCATAGTCATGATATCTCCACAGTAAACCACTACAAATCCAGCTCCTGAGCTTGCAGAAACATCGGTTACGATAAGAGTGAAGTCTTTCGGCCTTCCCAGAAGCTGTTTGTCATCTGAAAGGGAGGCCTGAGTCTTGGCCACACATATGGGGAAATTTTTGAATCCTCTTTCTTCGATACGTTTGATTTTCCTGCGTATTTTCCCTTCCATGGCCACCGCTTTGGCTCCATATATCTTTTGAGCCACTTGTTCGATTTTCTCAATGATGGGACTCTCCGACTCATAAGTGTAACAAAAGTCGTTTTTGTCTTTTACTGCCGCTTCTATAACCTGCTCTCCCAGTTCCTGCCCCCCTTTGCTTCCCTCAGCCCAGAGCCGACTCTCAGCCACTCTGACCTCCTCCTTTTGGCAAAGCTGTTTTACTTGGTCGATCTCTGCATCTGTATCAGATGTGAAACGATTCACAGCCACAACCAGGGGAATCCCAAAGCTCCTCATATTCTGGATGTGCTTTTTCAAATTATCAAATCCTTCTTCAACAGCGTCCAGGTTTTCTTCCTGAAGGTCCTTGCGTTTGATTCCTGCATGATGTTTGAGAGCCCTGACCGTGGCCACCAGCACTACCGCATCCGGAGGAGGAATATGACCGGTTCTGACCACAATGTTGAAAAATTTCTCAGCACCCAAGTCCGAACCAAAACCTGTTTCCGTAACCACAAAGTCTGAAAGCTGTAGCGCCATTCGAGTGGCGATCACTGTGTTGGTCCCATGGGCAATATTGGCAAAGGGACCTCCATGGACCAATACAGGCGTTTCTTCTAAAGTCTGAACAATATTGGGCTTCATGGCATCTTTCAGTAAAGCAGCCATGGAACCATGTGCTTTGATCTGACGGGCAAAAATCGGCTCTTTGTCTGAAGTATACCCAATTGTGATATTTCCCAGCCTCTTCTTCAGGTCATTAAGATTTTTAGAAAGACAGAGGATAGCCATGACCTCGGATGCAGCTGTGATGTCCATTCCGGTTTCTCTGGCGATTCCCCTCAATGGGCCTCCGATTCCCACCACCACTTCTCTGAGAACCCGATCATCCACATCCAAAACTCGCTTCCAGGTCACCCGCCTGCAGTCCAAAAGGCCGCTGGGACCATCAAAATGAAGTCGATTGTCCACCATGGCAGCCAGGAGATTATGGGCTGATGTGACCGCATGAAGGTCACCGGTGAAATGAAGATTGATCTCATCAGAAGGGATGACTTGAGCTTTTCCGCCTCCGGTGGCTCCGCCTTTCAAACCAAAAACAGGCCCTAAGGAAGGCTCCCTAAGAGCCGCGGTTGTTTTTTGGCCCAAGCTGTTTAATGTGTCTGCCAGTCCAATGGTGGTGAGAGTCTTTCCTTCTCCCGAAGGAGTGGGCGTCATGGCGGTCACCATGACCAGCTTGCCTCTCCGGCCATTGGAGTCATAGGAGTCTGTTCTGTTTATTTTGGCTTTGTATTTACCGTAATATTCCAATTCATGTTCCTTGATACCGATTTGAGCCGCGATCTTCTCAATGGGAACCAAGAAATGCTTTTGTCTGGATGTGTGTTCTTTATGCATATGAACCTCCCTACTTTTCTATGAATATATCACGGATGGCTTTGCTTTTCTATGAAAAACACGTGTTTGGTCTTGACAAAAGGCGGGCAAACAAATTAGATAGAATGGTCAACAGGTTTGGTCAAACCGGCGGAAAACAGACAACAATGAAAAAAAAATGGATCCTCACCGCTTTGCTGCTGCTATTGTTCAGTGGCAGCAGTTTTTCCCAAACATTCCGGACTAAAGGTGTGATCACCGGGTGGCTGGCCGGTCATGCAGACCAGGCTGTCCAGCCTCTTCTTGGGTTGAGGTACATCCCCACTCTTTCCATAGAACACTCAATGGAAAAAGAAATCAAACTGGATGCTGAATTCTCATTAAACGCCTACGGAAACCTTGAGTTTCAAACTTTAAAAGAGGTCCGGTCAGAAGGAGATATCAAACCATATAGGATGTGGCTGCGTCTGTCCACCAGGCAGTTTGAAGCAAGAGTCGGCCTTCAAAAAATCAACTTTGGTTCTGCATTGATGTTCCGGCCATTGATGTGGTTTGACCGCCTGGATCCCCGAGATCCTCTCCAGCTCACTGACGGGATTTACGGACTCCTTCTCCGCTATTATTTCTTAAACAACGTCAATATCTGGCTCTGGGGCCTTTATGGAAACAACGACACTAAAGGATGGGAGCTGATCCCCACTTCTGATAACACCCCTGAATTCGGAGGAAGAATCCAAGTTCCGGCTGGAAAAGGAGAACTGGGGCTTTCCTTCCACAACCGGACCATTGATTTGAGTGAAACTCCCAGGAATACTCCGCTGCCCAGGCATACAGACATCTCGGAAAATCGTTTGGCTTTGGATGGAAAATGGGACATCGGTGTCGGCATCTGGTTTGAAGGGACTGTGTTCAGACAAAATTCCTCCTGGCTTCCCTATCCTTGGCAGCAGACTCTGACCCTTGGAGTGGATTACACTTTCGGTATCGGGAACGGCCTTCATGTGGTAGGCGAGCATTTTCTATTCACTCTATCCAGTGATTTCCTATGTTCAGGACAGGATGTTCAATTTTCCGCTTTGTCCTTGAATTATCCTTTAGGCCTTTTGGATTCCTTATCCGGAATGGTCTATTATGACTGGGAAAACCATGATTTCTATCGATTCATCAACTGGCAGAGAACCTATAACCGGTGGCAGATCTATATCATGGGATTCTGGAATCCTGAAGAATTCCTTATATACCAGGGGAACTCAGACCGCTCCCTTTTTACAGGCACTGGATTTCAGATTATGATAGTATATAATTATTGAAATGACATTGATATGTGAAAGGCAAAAAACCTAATGCAAAATTCAGCTGTAATCAAAACTCAGGACTTAGTTAAAATCTATCCAGTGGGATGGAAAAAGCTGGTGGCGCTGGACCATGTCAACCTGGAATTCAAAACAGGTGAATTTACAGGTCTGGTGGGACCCAGCGGATC
>WJMT01000005.1 GCA_014727835.1 Candidatus Aminicenantota bacterium
ATTTTTTTTATTTTCAATCACTTTTACAAGCATATCGATCGCCGAGGGAGCTTTAATTTTACCCAGGGCCCAGGCAGCGTTCTGCCGGACCATTGGTTTCTTATCGGATAAAGCATTAAGCAATTGGGGTACCGCCGAAGCATCACCCATCTCACCTAGATACCAGATGGCGGCCCACCGCACATAAAACCTTTTATGCCCAACCAATTCCCGGATCTGACTCATAGGCCTCCTCTCCTCCATCAATCTAAGCAACCCAATACAGTTCACCAGGTCAAATTCTTTACCCCTGGATAGCTGCCTGATAAGAAAATCGGCCGCGCTCTTCCCCATCCGAACGTAGGCCCGGGCGATCATTGAATCCCGGGGATGGGTATAGCCACTTTTCTTTAGCAGCCCCCACAGGGGTTCAAGGCACCTTTGATCACCAAGATAGCCGAGAGCGGAAATCGATGCTAAGGTGGGCTTTGCCAGCAGGTGGTCCACAGCCCGTTTGTCACCCAGTTGGCCCAAGGCCAGTGCGGCACAAGCCCGGACTTTTTCCTGTTTGTCTCTAAGAACACCAAATAAAGGCCCAACGACATCCTTACGCCCGGATTTGCCCAATACCAAGGCCGCAGTGGCCCGGACCGATTCCTTTATTTTTGGATCATTCAGTCCCTTTATAAGTATAGGCCAGGGATTCTCCTTCATAGTATCTGCATCAAATTTATAACCCCCTGCGACAGCTATCAGCGCTGCTGTGGACACTTCACTCCCAGGCGTCAGTTGGTCATACAGAAGGTATAGATTGGCGACCGTTAGTTTGGTACCATAAGCATAAGCCCCATACTTTTTCAGACGTTTTAACTGTTTGAGCCGTTCGGATTTTGTCATACCTTTCAGCCGGTCAGATGGAGCCGGTTTTAAATGGAAAGGATGCTTCACCTCCTGGGGATGGCCACTGATTAAAGGCCGTTTGTAAGCGACAACAGCTTTTCTGAATTTAATTTTTTTCTTCCCGATAGGCTCTTTAGCCAGTTGGTGGCTATTGCAGAAAGCCAATAATAGGATCAGAATGCCAAATACCAATTGATGTTTTTTTTTATTGATCATCTTTCCCTCCTGTTTACAACAATAGGAATTTCGTTTTTTGGTTGATTCTGATTTTTCCTCCGTTTCATCAAATTTCCGCCCTCTAAGCCACTTCATCACCTATCATAAGTATAAAATAAAGGACAAGTCAATAAGAAACCTGTAATTCAAATATTATTCATAACGCAGGGATTCTGCGGGATTGGCCTGGGCGGCTCTCCGGGTCTGAAGGCTCACGGTGATCCAGGCCACGGCCAAAGCCACAAGGGCTGAAACAATAAAGATGTCCAGAGTGACCTTGGTCCGGGAGGCAAAATTCTGCAGCCAGTTCCTCCCAATGAAATACCCTATAGGCCAGGCAATGATGTTGGCAGCCACCACCCACTTGGTGAATTCTTTGGACAGAAGTAGGATGATCCCTGAGACGGATGCCCCCCAGATCTTACGGATGCCGATCTCTTTGACTCTCTGTTTGGTGCTTAAGGAAGACAGTCCCCAGAGACCCAGACAGGAGATAAATATACCCAGATAAGTCAGGATGCTGATCATCTGACTGAGGCGCTCTTCTTTTTCATAGAATCTTTTAAAGTCCTCATCCAGGAAAAAATACTCAAAGGGATATTCAGGAAACAGTTCAGACCACTTGCTTTGAACAAAGCTCAGGATTTCTTTTATGTTTTGCGTATCCACTGTGAGAGTGATGTAGGCAGAATACAGGTCGCTGTTTAAAAAATGCCAGAGCATCAAGGGTTCGATGGGATGCTGCAGTCCCTGAAAATAGAAATCCTTGACCACGCCGATGATGCGAAAAGGACTGGGTTCAGCGCCAGTCACCACCTGTTTGTTTAAAGCCTGTTCCGGCGAGGCCCAACCCAGGCTTTTGGCCGCAGTCTCATTGATAAGAAGGGAGCGGTTTATATCAGAGGATATGTTTTGATCCAGTATCCGTCCAGCTACCAGTTTGATTTGATATTGAGAGAGAAAGTTGGAATCCATTCCCAGAAAGTTGAGCTCCCGTTTGTGGTCCCAATCTTCATTTTGCTTCCGCAGGGACTCTTGATACATGCTGCGTCCGGGTACAGAGGTGGATACGGAGACCTGCTTGATAGCGGAGTGCTGGGCAAACTCATCTTTCAAAGCCTGCACTCGTTCTCCTGATAGAGGAGTCTTGCGGCCGCCCATGCGGAGCACCACACGGTTTTCGGTTTCAAACCCAAAATTCTGCTGATTTTTCATATAGGAAATCTGCTTGTTGACCAGCAAAGCGCAGATGATCAGCAGGGAGGCAATGGCAAACTGAAAGGTGATGAGTGCTTTGCGCAGTGTCAGGCTCCCGGCACCTGAAGGTCGGGCGCCTCTGATCACCTTATCCGGATCAAACCGGGCCATGAAAAAAGCAGGATAAGTGCCGGCGCCCAGACCAGCCAGCAAAGTCAGTCCTCCAAGGAAAACAAAATAAATTGGTTTCATCATATCCTGTATCTGAAGAGGGAGGTTCACCAGGTTTTTGTAGGTGGGAAAGAATAGGACGGTGATGCTGATGGCGGCCATCAAAGCCAGTGACACAAGCAGGACCGATTCTGAAGTGAATTGAAAAATAAGCTGAGCCCGGGTCGCGCCCACGACCTTGCGGATCCCCACTTCTGTAGCCCGTTTGATGGACCGGGCTGTAGACAGGTTGATGAAATTGAAGCAGGCAATAAAAAAGACAAAACTCCCGATGATGGATAAGATCAGCAAACTGGTGGAATCACCCGGCGGCTTGAGCTCCCTCTCAAGGTCGGAATGAAGATGAATGTCAGATATATTTTGAATTAAATATTGGGTATTCCATCCAGGGGATTCCATGGGATTTTCGAGCGACTGGATCTGGTTTTCGAATTCATCCGGATCACTTCCCTGAGCCAGCTTCACATAAGTGTAAAAATCGCGTTTTGTCATTTTTGACTTGGTGAATTCTTGGTCTTCTTCAAATCTCTCAAAGGAGGCAATGAATTGGTAGGGAAGGTGGGAATTGGTGGGGGCATCCGGAATAATTCCGGTCACGCTGTAAAAGGTATCATCCATCATCAAACGTTTTTCTAAGGGATGTTCATCTCCAAAATATTTTTGAGCCATGGTCTTGGTGATCAGCAGTGAATTTGGTCGGGAGAGAGCGGTTTCGGGGTTTCCTTCAATCAATTTAAGATTGAAAAATGAAAGGAATTCCGGATTGCTGTACAGAATCTGGTCCTCTTGAAACACACGGTCTTGATAGGTGACCTGTTTGTTGGACTCTGAGGCAAACCTCACCATTTGTTCGACCTGAGGAAACCGGTCTTCTATAGCCACAGCTGTGGGAGCCGAGATAGAGGCAAACTTCCATGTCGATTCTTCACCGCTTATCTCCATGGTTATGCGGTATTTATCTTTTGAATCTGGAATGAAGCGGTCATAAGTTGATTCAAAATGAACATAAAAGAAAATCAAAAAACAGGTAGCCAGTCCGGCTGCCAGTCCGAAAATGTTCACCAGTGAATAACTCCAGCCTCTTAGAAAGCGCCGGATCGCCACTTTAAGATAGTTTCGAAACATATCAAATCTTCAGTATATAGATTCAACCAGAAAAGGGAAAAATGTCAAGGATATTCAATATTTGCTGTGAATTTGAATTCATCTGGGGGTGGATTTCCTGTTTTTTTTATATTATGATGATGAATATCCGGTTTTAAAATGACATCAATATGGGAGGGAATATCATGAATCAAACAAAGAAAATTGGTGTGTTTTTATTTATTTTAATTTTCACTGGCGGCCTCGTGCTGCAGGGACAGGAACCATACAAAAAGCCGCCCCAGGAAGTGATCGATATCCTCAAAGCCCCTCCACCGCCTCAAGCTTCTGTGAGCCCGGACGGAACAAAGGTGCTTTTTTACACATATGAGGCCATGCCGTCCATCGCTTATATGGCACAGCCATTGCTCCGGTTGGCAGGAATGCGGATCACTCCTTTGAACAACTCCAGGCAGCAGACTTATTTCATGACGTCCTTAAGGCTTCAGATCATAAAGAGCGGAGAGGTCATTCCCGTAGAGCTTCCTCAAGATGCTAATTTTGGTTTTCCCCGCTGGTCCAATGACGGCTCCTGGTTTGCCTTCACTCATTATCTGGAAGATGGAGTGGAGCTGTGGGCTGTGGAGGTTCAAACAGGTCAAGTGAAAAAATTAACCGGGCCTAAGGTCAATGCTGTGCTAACATCCGGGTTCAGCTGGCTTCGGGATAACCAGCACATCTTGGTTTACACCATTCCTGAAGGCAGGGGGCAGCCTCCTGAAGAACCCAAAGTGCCTGCAGGGCCCCATATCCAAGAGGTCTCAGGAAAATTCGCCAAAGTATGGACTTATCAGGACCTTTTGGAGACTCCCTATGATGAAGAGCTGTTCACTTATTACGCCACCTCCCAGATCAAAATAATCAATGTGGCCACAGGGGAATCCGAAAAACTGGGAAATCCGGCGGTTTATTCTTATGCAGATCCGTCTCCCAACAGTGAACTCCTTCTGGTCTATAAAATCAAAAAGCCCTATTCATACAGTATTCCCTACTATTATTTCACTCACAATCTGGAAATTTGGGATATGGATGGAAATTTGGTCCATATGTTTGCTGAAGTCCCTCTGGCTGACGATGTGCCTATGAGGGGAGTGCCCGAAGGAGTCCGTTCAGCCCAATGGCGCGCATTGAATCCCGCCACTCTTGTCTGGGTGGAAGCTTTGGATGAAGGAGATCCGGAAAAAGAGGTCCCTTTCCGGGATAAAATGATGACCCAGTCCTATCCTTTCAAGGAGGAGGCTAAGGAAATCACAAAGACCGCACACCGGTATTCTGGTATCAACTGGCTGCAAAGAAAAGGGATGGCTTTTCTGACTGAGTATGACTGGAAGCGCCGCTGGAGAACCACTTATTTGATCAATGTGGATGATCCATCTCAAGAGCCGAAAAAGGTTATAGATCTCAGCATCCATGACCGCTACAATGATCCGGGTTATCCTGTGTTCACCACCACTTCCAACGGGGAATCCGTGATTCTCCAGGATATGGACTGGATCTATCTTAGCGGACGCGGTGCCAATCCTCAAGGAGAACGTCCTTTTCTGGACAAGATGAGCCTCATAACCATGGACAAGGAACGGATATTCCAATCCAGAGCGAACGCCGCACTCTGTGGGAAGCTCCGGAGATTTACTTCAAGATCTCCCCATTCATGCACGCTCATAAGATCAATGAGCCCATTCTTCTTATCCATGGTGAAAAAGACAACAATTCAGGCACATTTCCCATCCAGTCTCGCCGCCTGTTTCATGCCCTGAAGGGCCACGGGGCCACAGTGCGTTTGGTGATGCTGCCCCATGAGAGCCACGGCTACAGAGCTGAGGAATCTGTCTTTCATGTTCTGGCAGAGATGTTTGAGTGGTTCGATAAATATGTCAGGAATAAATAAGAAAAAGTAACACAATGATATAAAAAAAAGAGAACGATTCCATACATCGTTCCCTTTTTTTTGAGAATTCTGAGACTGTTCAGAATACCAAAAGCTTATTGAACCGGGATCCAGACTTCTGTTTGGAGTTCTTCAGGAGCCACTTCCTCTGGATTGTCCAAGAAACGCTCCATAATGGGACCGGCTTGGGTTAATCCTTGTTCCTCCATGAATTTGAAGATTTCCGGATACAGATTAGCTGTTTCTTCATAAGGCCCTATGTGCATAGCTTTGACCACTTTGGTGAATTCCCATTTTTTCATCATAAGAGGTTCCTGCACTTCAGTCCCTTCAGCAACTGGAAAGCCCATGTCCCAGGTCAGTTCTTCCTCAGGAGTGACTTCAGGGTTATCGTGATAAATCCCCAGCATAGGACCTGCAGGCATGATGCCCTGTTCCTGGACAGCAGCCATAAGATCAGTTATGGCTTTCTCATGCTGTTCAAAACTGCCTTTCATGGGGAGGCAAACATAGTCAAAAGCCTTCACTTCCTCTATAGTGAAAGCCTCTTCTTTGGGAGCTTGCGCAGCTTCCTGCGGTTCTTCTCCCATGGTCACGGCCTCTTCTTTTTCAGCTTTTTGTTGGCATCCGAAAACAAACAACAGCACTCCTATCAAACAAACAATCGTAATGAACCTCATTTTGCCTCCTATTATGGATGATTTTTGTAGCTTTATTGATAGCATAAAAAAAGTGGATCAGTCAAGATCCGTAATTGAGTAATATGAAAAACACATAACCGTAGAACTCGCCAAATCTTTGGTAAGCCTTGACCTCTCTTTCAAACATACCAATGGTGTTCAATGCCTGTTGGTTTTTCAGGTCTTTGCTTTTTATTTTGTGGATGATGATTTTGAGGGCCGAATAAAAATCATCCCAGGCGTCTTTGGGCATGATGAAGTCTTGAATCAGTGAGTAGCCGGCTGACCGGATGATATCTCTGTTGCTGGAAATATCTTTGATGGCCGGGTATTCTTGTTCCCAGAAGGAGAGGGCTTCTGTAGGGGGATTGTCCTTGATCCATGCCACTTCAGTCAGGGCCATGAATCCATCTGGTTTTAAAAACTTTTTCCATTCTCTCAAACCTTTCTCAAAGCCCATAACAAATATAGAGCCTTCGCTCCAGATCAGGTCAAATTTCTGCTTCAATCCAAGGCGGTTCATATCCCCATGAAGGACTTGAATTTTGGAATCAAGCCCTAATGCCTTGGCCTTTTCACTAAGTTCTTTAAGAAAAGGCCCGTGGTTGTCAACTGCTGTGATGAGTCCGTCTGTGCTTTCAGCCAGAGATAGAGTCTGAGCTCCGGTGCCGCATCCGATATCAAGGATTTGAGGTTTTGGAGGAAGTTGGCAGAAGGAAAGAGCTCTTTTTGTATACTCTGATTTTCCGGGGCCCTGTCTGGGCATCTGTTCGAATATCTCATAAAAAATCCGGTTCATGTTTTCGTCCTTTGAGGGAAATTAAGAATTTTCCCTATTCTAAGAATTGATCAAATCAGGCCTCACAAAACTCAAAGCCTCCTTGATTTGTTCGTCAGTGGGAGAGATGCTAAGAAAATCAATGATCTTTTGAATGGTGTTTTCAGAATCTTCAAGAAGGTCAATGAGTTTGAGGTCTAAAAATTCCTTACCCTCCAGGAAACGGTCAATTCTCTGATAGCCGTCTCTGGCGATATTTTCATGGAGGTTTTCATCTTTGAAAATGAATCCGGATGTAAAAAATGTTTTCAAAAAACGCAGTATGATGATGAACTGCTCCCATCTGGAAAAGTATAAGAATTCATGCCTGATTTCAGGGAGCCAGTTTTTGAATCTGGCTGCTCTCTTCATTGAATCAGCGATGCTTTGAGGATCGCGCTCGAGGCGGATGTAATAGGGATTTTTAAGATGGTGTTCAAAATAGGGAAGGGTGTA
>WJMT01000050.1 GCA_014727835.1 Candidatus Aminicenantota bacterium
ACCACCCAGGACACCGCCTTCGACTCCACCTTCGACGCCGCCTTCCACGCCGCCTTCGATACCAAAGTCGGTGAGTTCTTCTTCAGCAATTTCATCCGGGATGTCGACTGGGGCGACCAGCTGTCCTGGCTGGACATTGGTTTGGGCTTTGACCGGTTTGATTTTAGTGGCGGATTTTCGGCTGGAGCGTTTCTTAGCAGGAGGTGGCGGCGGAGGAGGTGGTGGAGGGGGAGGTGCGAGAAATGCACTGTACACTTCAACTTGAGGAAGATCTCCGGGGTTAATTAGAGGCAGGATCAAGAGCATCAGTATCACAGCTGCATGGGCTGCAACAGAAAGAGGAAATATCAAGGACTTGACTCCGATGTTTTTTTCTTTTCTGAAGAAGGAATCTTTATACATTTTTGCCTCCTTTGAAGGTGACAAACGCTGTTTATCTGTGATTTTTGAACGGATTCCAGCAAGCATTTGGTCCCAATAAGGACGGCTTTGTTCTTTGAAAGTGAGATCTGTGTACAGCTTGTCTATTCGTTGGATGGTCTTCAGGTCTTTCTGGCATTCGCTGCATGATTGGATGTGTTTTTCAACTGTTTTTTTCTTTTTTTCTGACAATTCTCCATCATGATAAGCACTCAAAAGCCTTTTGATTTCATTATGATTCATGGTGTCCCTCCTCAAGAAATCCGGATAATGAGGATTTGAGTCTTTCGCGCGCCCGATTGAGACGAGACATCACAGTTCCTAAGGGAATGTTCAGATGATCTGAGATCTCTTTATACTTCATCCCTTCAAACACTTTGAGGACAAAGACCGATCTCTGCTCTGCAGGAAGCTTTTCCATGGAATCCATGAGTTTGGTATCCAATTCATTCATACGGAGCTGGTTTGCAGGGCTATTAGGATTGTGACTATCTGTATTTGAAGTCTTTAATTGCATCCTTTCATCCAACGGAACTTCCTTTTCTCTTTTCTTTAAATAGTTTAAAGAGCTGTTTATGGCAATCTTTCGGAGCCATGAGAAAAAACTCAATTTTTCCTTGAAACGGGATAAAGCCAAATACGCTTTCACAAAAGTTTCCTGGGAAAGGTCATCTGCGGATTGATGGGCTCCAGTCATCCTCCAGCATAAATAATAAATGCTTTTCTGGTGCTTTCGTACTAGGGTTTCAAACGCGTCAATGCTGCCATTTTTTGCATTAGCTATAAGCATTTGTTCCTCATTTTTTTCTGGCTGCTTCATGCTCGCTCCTATATAATATACATGTGAGGCCGGCGATTATTCCCTTAAATTATTACGCTCCCTTTATTAATATCGTTTAACATATCTTCAAAGTCAAGAAAGGAGAGAGCTGACAGAAAAAGGGATTTGAAGATAAGGAGGAAAAATGAAATATTCAGCCCAGGTTGAAAAAAAGCTTAAAAAATTTAAGACTCAAAAATTGGTCCTCAGGCCGACTCCTATCTCCCGCCTAGAACAAATATCCGCTCAACTTGGAGTTCCGGATTTGTTTATCAAAAGAGAAGACCTTACCGGATTGGCCTTTGGAGGCAACAAGTCAAGAAAACTGGAATACATCATGCAGGATGTCATTGATAGCCAATCTGATGTGGTCATCACCTGGGGGAGTGTGCAGTCCAATTGGTGTCTTCAGACTGCCGCAGCTGCCCGAAAGTTCGGCATCAAACCCATTTTGCTGTTGTTCCAGACCTATGAAACAGAAGGCATCATGGACGGGAATCTACTTTTGGATTTCATCCTGGACTCAGATATCAGAATTATGGATGCCAAAAAAGGTCAGGTCGTGAAAGCCGAAGAAGTGGAGGCCTTACTGGAAGTGGTCCAAAACCAAGTCGTGGAATGGGGCCACAAACCTTACATTATTCCTATTGGTGGTTCCATGGTCGGAGGATCCATGAAAAAGCCTCTGGGAGCTGTGGCTTATGTGGATGTCTATTTGGAGCTGAGAAGACAGATGGAATCTTTAAACAAAAAAGCAGACTGGATCGTTCTGGCTTCTGGGTCTGGAGGAACACAGGCCGGCTTGGCCGCTGGAGCCAGACTTTGCGGAGACGATACCAAAGTGGCGGGGATCAGTGTGTCCGAAGACACCAAAGGATTTTCTCAGGAAATCCGAGAGATCTCAGAAGATGTGATGACATGTCTGGATTTGAAAACAGATCTTTCCGAAGAGGACATCCTTGTTTTTGATGACTACATAGGGGCTGGCTATGGAACGTTGGATAAAAATGTCACTGAAGCCATAAAGATGATGGCAGTCCATGAAGGGATATTCATGGACCCCATATACACCGGCAAAGCTGTTGCTGCACTTTTGGACTTAATCAAAAAAAGTATCATCAAAAAAGACCACACGGTTTTAATCCTTCATACAGGAGGTACACCGGTATTGTTTCCCTATAAAAAAGGGATCGAAAAGTTTCTCACAAAAAGTTGAATCGACTCTTATTTAGATGTTTTTTTCAAGTATTTTAAGAATTCCGCTTCAGTGGAAAGCATAAGCCAGGTTTTTTTATCCATGATCTTCCGGTAAGTCTCCAGAGTTTTCATGAATTGGTAGAATTCCGGGTCCCGGTTGTAAGCCTGGGCATAGATTCTTGTCGCTTCTGCATCTGCTTTTCCCTTGATTTCCTGAGCTGTGCGGTATGCTTCTGACTGAATCTTTTTCAACTCTCTCTCTTTCTGTCCCTGTATTTCAGCGCTTCTTCCGTCTCCTTCTGAACGGTATTTGGATGCAATACGCTGTCTTTCTGCGATCATTCGGTCAAAGACCTTTTGCTGGACTTCATCCACATAATTGATCCTTTTGATCCGCACATCCTTTAGTTCAACACCGAATTCTCCAGTTATTTCTGATGACTTACTCAAAATGATTTCAGCAATTTTTTCTCTGCCAGTATTGATTGTTCTGATAGCTTCTTTATCCAGAATGAATTCAAGTTCCTCTGTGATCTCAAATTCTCTGTTTGAGGACCGGACCAGTTCAATCAAATCATAACTGGCCACAATATTCCGGGTCTCTCCGTCAATGATATCATCCAATCTGGATTGAGCTCCTCTTTCATCCCGGACTCTCTGGAAAAAAGTCAAAGGTTCCATGATCCGCCATCTGGCATAAGTATCCACCCAAATGTATTTTTTGTCTTTGGTAGGGATTTGATTGGCAGCTCCATCCCACTCAAGCCATCTTTTTTCAAAAAAGTTTGCTTTCTGAATAAAAGGCATCTTGATGTGAAGTCCTGCTCCTGTGATCGCTTCTCCGATTGGCTGGCCGAATTGGGTGATGATCACCTGGTTCATTTCAGAGACCACAAAAAGAGCATCCGAGAGAATGATCAAAATGAGAAGGACTCCCGCAATGATAGATATATATTTTGTTTGCTTGTTCATTTCTTTTCCTCCTTTCCAAAGTTCAAAAGAGGCAGTATGTTTTTCTGCTCCTCATCAAAAATGATTTTGGTGTCAATGTTGGGCAGTATCGCCTCAATGGCTTCCAGATAAAGCCGTTTCCGTGTCACCAGAGGCGCTCGGGAGTATTCCCGGTAAACATCTATAAACCTCTGCGAGTCTCCTTGAGCATTGTTCACCCTTTCAGTGGCATATCCTTCCGCTGCTCGTATAGTCTGTTCAGCCTCTCCTTCAGCTTTAGGAATGATCTGATTGTAGTCTGACCAGGCTTCATTGATTTTTCTTTCTTTCTCCTGTAAAGCTTCATTGACTTCATTGAATGACGGCTTCACAGGATCTGGGGGATTCACATCTTGAAAAATAAGCTGACTGACTTTTATTCCTATTTCATAAAGGTCGCACAAATCTTGGAGTTCTTGTTGGGCTTGAAGAGCGATTCGGGCCCTTCCGATAGTGATCACTTCATCAACAGAATTGTCTCCCACGATTTTTCTTATCACAGCTTCAGTCATACATCGAAACGTGTAGTCCACATCTCTGATTTTAAACAGATATTTATATGGATCATCTATTCTGTACTGGACAATCCATTCTGCAACCACAACATTCAGATCTCCGGTCAGCATGATGGATTCATTTTGTGCGCTTTGAGGTGTTCTGTATTCGGTTCGTATTCCAGGCGATGCTGTTCGAAATCCAAACTCCATTTTTAGCTGTCTTTGGACAGGAACCTTCAGTACTTTTTCTATACCGGGCGCTTTCACATGAAGACCTGGATCAGTGGTGCGGACAAATTTACCGAGACGGAGTATGATGCCGGCTTCTTCGGGCTGTATTTGATACACAGAACTGGCTATGAGAACAATAATGACCACCGCAGCAATTCCGATTTTTACGTATCTGGGATTGATTTTAGGCATTTTAAATTCCATGCTTGGAAATTCATTATCCATTGATACCTCCTGTATTTTTTGATTATTGCCATGGTAGCACAGATAAATCTGATTATAAAGAAATGAAGGTCAATTTTCTTTGTTTTTTCCTATCTGAGAGATCATCTGGTCCAGGTCATCCAACACAGTCTGATAAATGGGCATTTGAGACCGGTCCAAAACAGCCATGTTTTTAAATCCAGCTCCAGTGAGTATCAAAACGATCCGGTGATGAGGAGCTAATTTGTTTTGGGCTTGCCACTTGAAAAGCCCAGCCAAAGGAGCTGCTGCTGCAGGAAGACCAAAAAGGCCTTCAAAGGAAGCCAGTTTTTTTTGTGCCTTAAGGATTTCTTCATCGGATACGCGGAGGAGATGTCCGTTTGTCTCTTTGATCCATTTTAAAACACAATTTCCCCCGGGCGGAGCAGGATTGTTTATGGATTGAGCAAAAGAGTCTGCTTTTTGAATCCGAGTGATTTGACTTTGGCCATTCAGAAAAGCATTGGTGATAGGAGAAGCTTTTTTGGGTTGAATCCCCACAAAGACAGGTAATCGGTTTGTCAATTTGTTTTGTTTCAGTTCGCTGAAGGCCTTCATCAATCCAATAATATGTCCGCCGGAGCTGACCGGAACGAAAATATGGGTGGGGACTTGGCCTCCTAATTGCTGCCAGATTTCAAAAGCTGTGACTTTGTAGCCTTCGATACGAAAAGGATCCACAGAATTGATGAAATAAACATGGTTCTTTTTTCCAGTTTCCAGGCTCTTGTAAAAAAGTTCTCCATAGTCTCCTTTAACCTTGACAAGGATCGCTCCATGAAGGGCTGCGGAAAAAATCTTTTCATCTGAAGTGTCTTCAGATACCAGAACATATGTCTTGATACCGGTTCTGGCTCCATAAGCGGCTGTGGAAACAGCCATATTTCCGGTGGATACAGTCCCTATGTTCCGGATTCCCAGAGAGACCGCATTATGGACAGCAATCACCGTTCCCCTGTCTTTAAAACTGCCTGTGGGATTCATCATTTCGTTTTTGGCATACAGATCTGGGACATTGAATTTGTGCATCAGTCGGTTGAGTTTCAAAAGAGGAGTGTTTCCTTCCCCTAGAGAAAAGCGGTGAAGGGCCTTTTTGATAGGCAGGAAATCAATGTATTTGTCTAAAGGATTGGATTTTTCATTTCTGACCTTAGGGAAAGGAACTGAAGACCTCACCAAAAGCGGTTCCTGACAATCCGAACAAAACAGTTGGAAAAGGTCTAGAGCATAAGTTTTCTTGCAAAATGGACATTCCAACTGTTTCATGTTTCTCCTTTGGTATAGTTTAATGTGAAACTGCCTGTGTTTAAAGCAGAATATTTGAGAATCTCAAGAGAAGGAAGATTTGTAAATCCCATAGATTATCAGTAGAATCAATAGCGATGGACAAAAAAGAGCAATTTTTTATGAGGAAGGCATTGGAGGAAGCTTCCAATGCTCTCAAAAAGGACGAAGTCCCGGTGGGTGCGGTCATCGTATTCCAGGGACAAATCATAAGCCGGGCTTTCAACCAGTGTGTGCAATCAAATGACCCCACAGCCCATGCTGAGATAACGGCTATCCGAAAAGCCTGCCAAAAACAAAACAATTACAGACTCAATGATTGTGATATCTATGTGACTTTAGAGCCATGTCCCATGTGTGTGGGTGCTGTGGTTCAAGCCAGGATGAAAACACTTGTTTACGGTGCTTCAGATCCCAAAGGAGGAGGAGTCTGCTCTTTAATGGACTTTCCTTTTGAAAAAACAAATCACTCTATTGAAATCAAGAGTGGAATTTTGATCCAGGAATGCGGTAGAATTCTGAAGGATTATTTCAAATCAAAACGATAGGCAAACAGGAGGAGAGGTGGCCGAGTGGCTGAAGGCGGCGGTCTCGAAAACCGCTATTCAGAGTATTCTGGATCGTGGGTTCGAATCCCACCCTCTCCGCCAGCAACCTTGATATGAGTTTTATTTGTCATATCAAAAACAGTATCGTTTTTTTTTGAACGAACAGAGTTGACCATGAAAAAAAAACAAATCAGTGTGTGGGTGAATGAGATCCCCCGATCCATTCCTGAAGGATCCTGTTTAGGAGATGTGAAAACAAAGATGAAACCGGAAGCGGATATATTGATCAAAAATGGATTTCCCGGGGATCCGAAAGATATCATACAAAAGGGAGATTCCATTGTGCTGATCAAAAAAGGGGAAATCCCGGATCCCAAGGAACTGGAAGCTCTGCTGGCCGCCCGCCACACACCCGGAGTTCATAAACGGATGAAAGATGCTGTGGTCGGGGTCGCCGGCCTGGGAGGATTGGGATCCACTGCAGCCATCTCTCTTGCCAGAATGGGGGTGGGTCGCTTGATTCTTGCTGATTATGATGTTGTGGAACCCAGCAACCTCAACCGACAGCAGTTCTCTATCAAACACATAGGAAGACCCAAAACAGAAGCTCTGAAAGAGATCATATCCCAGATCAACCCCAATATCCGGGTTGATCTTCATAAAGAGATGCTGGACAAAAAAAATATTCCTCAAATATTTGAGAAAGCCGACATCATCCTGGAATGCTTTGATAAAACACGGGAAAAACGAATGATCATGGAAACTGTTTCAGAGATTATGCCCGAGATTTTTCTTATCGGAGTTTCAGGCATCGCTGGATACGGAAGAGGAAATGAAATCAAAAGCCAAAGGCTGGGAAAGAACCTCATTGTTGTGGGAGACCTGAAGAGCGCTTCAGAGCCGGGAAGAGGGCTCATGGCTCCGAGAGTGGGGATTGCAGCCAATCTCCAAGCAGATATTGCGGTGAGTCTCTTAATGGATGCGGACAAGACCGTTCAGAGCATTCCGGAATTGGAATAAAACAGCAAATCAATCCGCAGATATGTGCAAAGCCCTTGAAAAAGGTCGCAGCAGATAGATGTCTGCTGCCAAGCGTCCCAGTGTCATGGAAACAGCTGCACACACAGCTCCCACCCAGTTGAACCAGTGAATAGTGAAAATGAGAAAGATGATGACGCCTATCAATTCCACTGCAGTGGCAATGGTCACAGGTTTTGTTTTTTCTTTTTTTATAATGATGGCCCTCTGAAAACAGAGCATCACACTCAATCCAGGCAGCAGAAAAAGGATCTGCGTGGGCCTCACAGCAAATCGGGATAATTCCCCGGAAAGCCCCGATATTTGCTGAAACCACACCTCTGAAAGAGGAGTGAATGCGACCAAGGAAAGACCCAGCGAAGCCCCTAAACCCAGAAGGACAGCGAATTTTCTAAGTACGGGAAAAGCTTTGTTTTTTTTGTCCAGCAAAGCGATGCCCACTTCCTGAAAAGACAGGCCTGTGCTTCGAAAGATAAAAACAAGAGAGTTGATTACAGGAAGAACGGCTAATGATTCCAAAGGCATCCGGCTTTGTCCCATAAAAAAGGTCACCAGCGGATGGATTCCCAGACTCAGTATGGAAGTCAGAGCAAGAGGGTAGTAAAATTTGGTGATAAACCGATATCTGAATCTTTTTTTATCTGTGTCATTGATTTGATTGACTTTTTTTATAGAAGAATGTGCCATGATACGGCTGATCACGGCTTCAGCAAGGACTCCGCAGCAAAGCGCAGCTCCGCCTACAAACGCACCCTTGAGCGATGTGAATAAATAGCTGATCACAGCTACTGAACTCATGGTCAACAGCCGGAAAACAGTGCCGTAAGCCACTCTTCGAGTGAGATTGTTCCGAATGAGTATTCCCTGATAGAATCTTCGGTATCCGATGGCCGCAGCCCAGGGAATAAGAAACATGGTGGTTTGATGGGTGAGCTCAGCAATGCTCTTGTCCAGATTCATGAGATCTCTGGTCACAAAAAAGAAGACATTTGGAATCAAAAAAACAATCATGATCAAAGTGACCATAAAGTTGAGAAAAAAAGTGAAATTTCTTAATTTCATGTAAGAGACTTGGTCCTTGACCAAAGCCGTGGATGCACTTGTGATCATGATGATAGGAGCTTCGATCAGGATGGCAAAAGAAAACGCCACTCCATATGCAGCCAGATTGTATTTAGGATTTTGAAGACGAGCGATCACTGCAGCGAGAAAAGGGCCTTCAACAGCCATCATCAGCCATGTGGCGGCAAGAGGGACCCAAAAAAGAAATATTTTTTTTATGGTCAAGTCAGTGTTGTTTTTTGATATTGATAACAAATTTCAGTCTCCCAGCTTTACTCTTTACAGCATTTTTGGTAATTTAATATTTCTCTTTATCCACAACAAAACGGAGAGGTGTCCGAGTGGCTTAAGGAGCACGCTTGGAAAGCGTGTGTACGGTATCCCCGTACCATGGGTTCGAATCCCATCCTCTCCGCCACTCCATTTTTCCTCTAAGACGTGAACGGATTCTTCAGATTAAAGTCTATCAAAATCTTCTATTTTAGGATATTTCTTAAAAAACTTTCTGGTCGTGGCCGCCACAGTGCCGCTTAAAAAGGTCAAGGCAATGAGATTGGGAAATGCCATAAGAGCATTGGCGATGTCTCCGATATAAAAAACAAGCTCAATAGAGATCAGAGCTCCTGTGAACACCAGTACAACATAAATGACCCTGTATGTCAGGGCGACTTTCTCTCCAAAAATATATTTCATACACTGTTCGCCGTAATAATACCAGCCCAGCAAAGTGGAGTATCCGAACAAAAAGGAAGAGAAAGCCACCACCAGACCTCCGGCCACAGGAACCGCACTGGAAAAAGAAGCCGCTGTCATGGCGGTCCCGTCCAGTCCGCTCTGCCACATGCCTGTTGACAAATTAATCAGAGCCGTGATGGTGCAAACGATGATGGTATCAATAAACACTTCTCCCACTCCAATCAAACCCTGATGAACCGGGGAAGGTGTCTGGGCCGCAGCATGAGCTATGGGAGCACTCCCCAAACCCGCTTCATTGGTGAGAAGCCCACGCCTGAATCCCATTTGAATGGCATGCTTCACTGCTGCCCCCATAAATCCTCCCATAGCAGCTGTGGGACTGAAGGCATGCTGAAAAATCAAGACAAACACTTGAGGAACTTTCCCAATATGAGAGAAAATAACAACAAAACCAAAAATAAAATAGATGATCACCATAGTGGGGACCAGTTTTTCTGCCACAGAGCCGATCCGCTTGATCCCTCCGATGATAACCAGGCTGACCAGAACCGTAATGATGAATCCGGTTAAGATCTTGGGAACACCGAATTCACTGTTAAAGGCCAGTGCCATCTGATTGGCCTGCATCATATTCCCTGTTCCGAAAAGAGCAGCAAATGCCCCGAATATGGCAAAGGCCATAGCAAGGAAACCACCTAATTTTTTGTTTTTCAGCCCGTTTTTCATATAGTACATAGGGCCGCCGGCAATTTTTCCATCCGAGTATTTTTCTCTGTATTTAACTCCCAGCACAGCTTCGGAATATTTGGTGGCCATGCCCACAAAACCACATATCCACATCCAAAAAATAGCACCCGGGCCCCCGGTAAAAAGAGCAGTGGCCACACCTCCGATGTTTCCGTTTCCCACCGTAGCTGCCAATGCTGTGGACAGAGCAGCGAACGGAGAGACATCTCCGTCGTGTTTTTTTAAGGATTTTTTGCCAAGAAACCCGCTGAAAATCAGCTTGAAACCTGCTCTAAATCGGGTGAATTGGATGAAGCCTGTTTTTATGGTTAACCAGGCGCCCACTGCAAAAAGTATGAACAGCATGTATGTCCAGATAAATTCTGCAGAATTGGTGACCAATTGAATGAGAGAATTATAAATTCCTTGCATCAATTTTCTCCTTCTTTATTCCTCTTAATACAGCACACGGATGTCTCCACATTTTAGCTCGCCATTTATATTTCTAGCTTTATAGCATAAAACATCAAGGGTGACAACAAAGGATTGAAATAAGGGATTGATTTTTGGTATAAGTTTATTGGACACATTGTTTGTTGAAAAATTACTTAAAAAAAAAGGACAAAGATATGGATACCAAATTTTATGTGGATATGGAAGACATTTATGGAGCTCACAATTATCATCCCCTTGATGTGGTGTTGATCAAAGGCAAAGGCATCTGGGTGTGGGATGCGGAGGACAACAAATACCTGGATTTTCTGAGTGCATATTCTGCAGTGAATCATGGTCACTGCCATCCTCGCGTGGTGAAGGCCGTCTCTGATCAGGCCAAGCAACTGACTCTGACATCCAGGGCATTCCGGAACAATCAATGGCCTCTGATGGCTAAAGAATTGTGTGACCTGACAGGGTATGAGATGGTGTTGGCCATGAATTCAGGAGCAGAAGCTGTGGAGACAGCTCTGAAAGCAGCCCGGATGTGGGGCTATCAGAAAAAAGGGATTCCGGAAAACCAGGCAGAGGTCATCACGTGTGAAAACAACTTTCACGGAAGGACCATCACAATTATCAGTTTTTCTACAGAAGAGCATTACAAAAAAGATTTTGGTCCCTTCACTCCCGGGTTTATCCAGATACCGTATGGAGACATTGAGGAGCTGGAAAAAGCCATCACTCCAAATACGGCTGCTTTTTTGGTGGAGCCCATTCAAGCGGAAGCCGGCATCATCATCCCTCCTGAGGGATATTTGAAAAAAGCAAAGCAAGTGTGTGAAAAAAACAATGTTCTCTTCATCGCTGATGAGATTCAAACTGGGCTGGGCAGGACTGGAAAACTGTTCGCCTGCGAACATGAAGGCTTTCAGCCGGATATGGCAGTGATAGGAAAATCTCTTGCAGGGGGCTGCTATGCTGTTTCTGCGGTGGTTTCCAGCCGAGAGATCCTGAGTGTGTTCACGCCGGGCTCACACGGATCTACTTTCGGAGCCAATCCACTAGCCTGCGCTGTAGCGAGAGAAGCCTTAAAGGTGATGCAGGAAGAACAATTCAATGACAATGCTGTGAAACAGGGGACTTATTTTCTGAATAAATTGAAGTCCCTAAAGAGCAAATACATCAAACAAGTGAGAGGCAAGGGTCTTCTCATTGGGATTGAACTCACACCAGAAGCCGGAGGGGCCAGACGTTTTTGTGAAGCATTGATGAATGAGGGCCTGCTTTGCAAAGAAACTCATGAAAATGTGATCCGATTTGCCCCGCCCCTGATTATCAAAAAGAAGGAATTGGATTGGGCATTCAAAAGAGTCAAAAAAGTCTTTAGAGAAATCGACTGATCCGTCTTTTTTTCTGGATATAACTGCACATGATCAGAATCTGTCCAAAAAGGACCACTGTTCCTCCCAGCAGAGTCTTAGCAGAGGGAACCTCTTTGAGGAAAATAAAAGCAAAAACAATTCCATACACCGGTTCTAAGGTGTGGATGAGACTTGCTGTCTGAGCTTTGATATTTGTCATCCCTTTGATAAACAGGGTGTGGGAAAGAGCGGTGCAGATCACTCCCAAGGCAATGAGGAGAGATATGTTTTTTGCTGTCAAGGAAGGGGAGGTGACCAATAAAACAGGAGCCAGAAACAAGGTGGCATAGAAATTCTGATGAAAAGCGATCACAAGACTGGAGTGGATTTGAGTCAGCTTCCGGTTAAGGATGGTCAACACAGAAAAGGTCAAACCGGAAAAAACACCCCAGAGAACACCGATGGAGATGGAGTTGTTCAAATCAAAACGAGGCACGATCAGAAAAACCCCCGAAAAACAGATCAACGACAACAGCACATTGAGTTTAATGATCCGCTGCCGGGTGAAAAGCGGCTCCAGAAAAGTGGTGAAAACAGGATAAGTGGAGAAAGAAAGCAAGCCCACAGCCACGGAAGAGATCTGGATGGACTTGAAGAAAGAAACCCAGTGAATAGAGAGGATCAGCCCTAACAGGATGAAATAAAGAGTGTCCTGTCCAGGAAGCAAAGACCTGGTTTTTCCGGAAAACCATAGAATAAAAGCTAAGGTCAGAGAAGCGAAAAAGACTCTTCCCAGTACAATGACAAACGGAGAGATCAGAAGCCATTTTCCGAACAATCCAGCCACTCCGAACAATAGCACAGCCAAGTGGATTTCCAGAAGACTTCCTCTTTCATTCATGTTCATCTATAAGATACATGATGCCTCAAACCAGTGCAAAAAACTTTTTGATTTCATAGGGATATGTGTTAAAATAGAGTCTATTAATTTGAGACGATTTCCGCGTCTTTTCCCGGATTCAACGGATATAAAATGAGCTACTTAGTTTATGCCAGAAAATATAGGCCTGCAAGCTTTGATCAAGTCATTGGACAAAAACCGGTTGTCCGGACTCTCAAAAATGCCATTGACCAGAACCGGTTGGCTCACGGATATATATTTGCAGGAATGAGAGGGGTGGGAAAGACCACTGTAGCCCGGCTTCTGGCCAAATCACTGAACTGTGAGCAAGGCCCCACATCAGATTCCTGTGAACAGTGCGACTCGTGTGTTGATATCCAGGAAGGCCGTTCTGTGGATGTCCTTGAAATCGATGGTGCCTCAAACACCAGTGTTGAGGATGTGCGTGAATTGAGAGAAGGGATTCAGTACAAGCCCCTTCACAGCCGGTACAAAGTCATCATCATTGACGAATTCCATATGCTTTCCAAATCTGCGTTCAATGCCCTGCTGAAAACTCTGGAAGAACCACCCCCCAATACGTTTTTCATTCTGGCCACCACAGAACTCAATAAAGTGCCGGCCACTATTGTCTCCCGATGTCAGACATTTGAATTCAAAAAAATCACCTTTAAGCAGATCACATCCCATCTCAAGGACATCATTGACAAAGAAAACATCAAGATGTCTGATTACGGGATCCGATTGATTGCTGAAAAAGCAGAAGGCAGCCTCCGGGATGCACAGAGCCTGCTGGATCAGGCGGTGGCCTTTTCCGGCCAGACTGTCAAGGATCAGGACCTCAAAGAGATTTTAGGCACCATCAGCCAAGACCTTTTGTTTCAATTTTCAAAAGTTCTCCTAAACGGAGAAACAGAAGCCGTGTTTGATCTGGTCCAAGACATCAACACAAAGGGATATGACCTCAGGTTTTTTCATTCCGAACTGATAACGCATTTCAGGAATCTTCTTCTGGTAAAGACCTTAAAAGACACTGGAGATCTGTTGACTCTGGATAGGACGGAAATCCAACAGATCAAAGAACAGATCAGGCAGGTGAGTTCAGATGATATCTTACGCTGTCTTAATGCCCTTCAGAGCGGAGAACAGGGATTGAGGTATTCTTCACATCCCAAGATTTTTTTTGAGGTCTTGATGGTGAAAATATGCCAGTTCAAAAAAATAGTGGCCATTCAAGACATCCTGGAGCACATCAAGTCACTGAAAAGCAGTACAGGAAAAAACAGACAAAAGACATCCAAGAAAACAACAGAAGTGAAACCTTCTCCTCTAGAGAACAAGACCCGATCACCTCAAAGCAATCCTTATTCTGTAAACGAAAAAAAGAACCAAAGAAAGACTGGGAAGAACAAAGAACGGGACAAAGCCTTGAAAGAACCCAAGGTGGAGGAATTTTTGAATACCTTCAAGGCGCAGATCATTTCAGTGGATAAAAAAGATAAGAAAAAGTCATCATAAATACCTGATAGAAAAATGGCGGTGAAAATGAGGAAAGAAATTGACAAGAGATGCATCGCCTTTTTTTGAATGGTTCAGGATAATTAAGATTTGGAGGAGAGACAAATGAAAGGTGTTGGAAATTTGCAGAAAATGATCAAGCAAGCCAAAGAAATGCAGGATAAGATGAAAAGAGAGCTGACTGAGATGAGGGTCCAGGGTTCCAGCGGAGGCGGAATGGTGGAGATCACCATGGATGGAAATAAAAATATCATTTCTATACAAATCGATCCTGAAGTGGTGAACAAAGATGACGTAGAAATGCTTCAAGATCTGATCAGCGCTGCATTTAATGATGCCAACAGTCAAGTTGAAGACAAAATCAAAGAAAAAATGGGAGCATTCGGAGCTGGACTCAAGATTCCCGGAATGACATAATCCTATGGCGAAACAAGAACATCCTTTAACACGGCTGATCGAAGAGATCAAAAAAATTCCAGGCATCGGACTGAAAACAGCACGAAGGATCGCGTATCACATCATCGGGCTCGATCAAGAAGAAGTGGACAATCTGGCGGATTCCATAAAAAAAGCCAAAAAAGGTCTTTTTTACTGTTCGGTGTGCAACAATCTCACTCATGTGGACCCTTGTCAATACTGCACCAGTGAAAACAGAAATGATGATTTTTTATGTATTGTGGAAGAACCGTTTAACATCGATTCTATAGAGAAAAGCGAAATCTATGATGGAAGGTACCATGTTTTGCTGGGAGCCCTGTCTCCTTTAAGGGGAGTAGGGCCTGATGAACTGAAAGTCCCTAAGATCATAGAGAGGATCCAAAAAAGTCAGTTCAAGGAAGTCATCATTGCCACCAATCCCACAGCTGACGGAGAGGCGACAGCCGCGTATCTGACAAAATTGCTGAAAGACCTTGATGTGAAGCTGACCAGGCTGGCTATGGGACTTCCGGTAGGATCTGATATTGACTATGCAGATCAAGTAACCATTAAAAAATCTCTGGAGGGAAGAACAGAGATCAAATAGATCATACTAACGGCTTAATCAAAGAGGAGAATATAATGAAGAAAAAATTCGAACCCATTGAAGGAAACACGGCAGCCACTCATGTGGCCTATGCTTTCAGTGAAGTCGCTGCCATATATCCCATAACTCCATCGTCATTGATGGGCGAACTTGCTGATTCATGGGCAGCCCAAGGAAGAAAAAATATTTTTGGAGAAACCCTGGATGTTATTGAGATGCAGTCTGAAGGAGGTGCCTCCGGAGCTGTTCACGGCAGCCTTTCTGCAGGAGCCTTGACCACCACATTCACTGCATCTCAAGGGTTGATGCTCATGCTGCCCAATATGCATAAAATTGCAGGGGAGATGCTGCCAACTGTGTTTCATGTTTCAGCGCGATCTCTGGCTTGTCAATCTTTATCCATATTTGGTGACCATTCAGATGTGATGTCTGCAAGAAACACTGGATTCGGATTGATCGCATCAGGTTCAGTTCAGGAGACCATGGACCTTGCCATTGCAGCCCATTTGGCGTCTTTAAAATTAAAAGTTCCATTTATTCATTTTTTTGATGGATTCAGGACTTCAAACGAGATTCAGAAAGTTGAAATCATTCCTTATGAAACAATGGCTGAATTGATTGAGATGAAATACGTGGAGGAATTTCGCCTCCGCGCTATGAATCCGGAGAAACCTTTTCTTAAGGTCGGAGCTGAAAATCCGGATGTTTATTTCCAGGGGCGAGAAACTGTTAACCAGTATTATGAACAGGCCCCTCAGATCGTACAGAAATGCATGGATAAAGTGGCTAAAAAGATCGGCCGCTCATATCATCTGTTCGATTACATCGGGCATCCAGAAGCCGAGAAGGTTATCATTTCAATGGGTTCAAGTGTGGAGACGCTTGAAGAGACTGTGAATCACCTCAGAAAAAAGGGTGAAAAAGTCGGAGCTGTCAAAGTCAGATTGTATAGACCGTTTTCCGCAAAAGCGTTCGTCTCTGCGCTGCCCGAAAGTGTTCAAAAGATTGCTGTTCTGGACAGGACCAAGGAACCGGGTGCTTTAGGCGAACCATTGTACCTGGATGTTTCGGTGGCCCTCAAGGATCGAGATATCCAAGTGATCGGCGGGCGTTACGGGCTCTCATCAAAAGAATTCACTCCGGCTATGGTCAAAGCTGTTTATGACCATCTGGACAAAGACGGCACCCATGGCTTCACCGTAGGGATCGAAGATGATGTCACTCACAGCTCGCTTTCTGTAGGGGAGCCTCTTGATTCAGAACCCGAAGGTGTAGTGAGATGCAAATTTTGGGGATACGGATCAGACGGAACAGTGTCTGCCAATAAAAACTCCATAAAAATCATCGGAGACAACACAGACATGTACGCCCAAGGATATTTCCAGTATGACTCCAAAAAATCTGGAGGTGTAACCATCTCTCACTTGAGATTCGGAAAGGAAAAAATTCAGTCACAATATTTATTGAATACCGTTGATTTTGTGGCCCTACATAAGTCTTCCTATATCGGAAGATATGATATTCTCAAAGGAATCCGTGAAAACGGAACTTTTCTGCTCAATTCAAACTGGGACTCTGAAGAGGTGTTTGAAAACCTGACCCAAGACATGCAGAAGACTATTATGGAAAAGAACATCAAAGTGTTTAATATTGATGCTTACAAAATAGCCCATGAGGTGGGGCTGAGAAACAGGATCAGCACCATTATGCAGACTGCATTTTTTAAAATATCAGGTGTCATTCCTGAAGACAGGGCTTTGAAAATGATCAAAGATGCTATCGAAAAGACCTTTAAGAAAAAAGGAGAGGATATTGTTAAGATGAACTGGCAAGCTGTGGATAGAGCCTATGAATCTTTGGAAAGAGTTCCGGTCCCGGATAAAATAGAAAAATCAGCTCCTGAAGAACAATTGATCCCGGATGATGCTTCAGATTTTGCCAAAAATGTGATCGATCCAGTGATGCATTTTCAAGGTGATCAGATCAAAGTGTCCCAGATGCCTCTAGACGGAGCTGTTCCTACCGGAACATCCAAACTGGAAAAAAGGGGAGTGGCCAATAAGGTCCCCAAATGGATCCCGGAAAACTGCATCCAATGCAACCAGTGTTCATTGATCTGCCCTCATGCCACCATCAGGCCTAAGCAGATAGACCCTGAAGATTTAAAGGCGGCACCCAAAGATTTTGTGACCTTGAAGTCCCGGACTAAGAACGACAAAGACCTGAAGTACAGACTTCAAGTCTATATTGAAGACTGCGTGGGATGTGAAAACTGTGTGGAAGTCTGCCCTGCCAAGAATAAAGCTCTGGAAATGGTTCCTCTTGAACAAGCCAGAGAAGCTGGTGAAAGAGAAAAAGAGGTCTTTTTTGAAAACCTTCCAGATAACGTGCTGGATGGAGTCAAAAAAGCCACAGTGAAAGGAAGTCAGTTTCTTATGCCTTATCTTGAATTCCATGGCGCCTGTGCAGGATGCGGGGAGACTCCTTATGTAAAGTTGGCCACTCAGCTGTACGGAGACAGGATGATCATAGCTAATGCCACCGGATGTTCTTCGATCTGGGGAGGGACCTTTCCCACTGTTCCATACTGTCAAGACAAAAAAGGGAAAGGCCCCACCTGGGCTAATTCCTTGTTTGAAGACAATGCAGAGTATGGATTCGGTATGCGCCTTGCTGTGAACGCAAACCGGAAACAATTGCTGAATAATATCAACAGAATCCTGGATATGGGCAGTACTGAAGAACTGACCAAAGCACTGCAGAAAAGCAAGGAACTTTGGGACTCTGTTGAAGAAGAGGCCAAACATGCTGCTGAAAAAGTACTCCGGGCACTGCCCCAAGCGCTTGAAAAAGCGACTGGAGACCAAGAAAAAATTCTGAAAAAAATAGATGAGCTCAAACATTATTTGGTTGATAAAAGCGTTTGGTCCATAGGAGGAGACGGATGGGCCTATGATATCGGATACGGGGGCCTGGACCATGTTTTAGCTGCTCGGAAAAACATCAATGTGCTGGTTCTGGATACAGAGGTCTATTCCAATACAGGAGGACAAGCCTCCAAAGCCACTCCAACCGGTTCTGTGGCCAAATTCGCTTCAGCTGGAAAATCCACCAAAAAGAAAGATCTTGGGCGCATGGCCATGACATACGGATATGTTTATGTGGCTTCTGTTGCTATGGGCGCGAATCAAAATCAATGCTTGAAAGCGTTTCTGGAAGCGGAATCCTACAATGGACCTTCCCTGATCATTGCCTATTCTCCCTGTATCAATCATGGGCTGGATATGACCAAAACTCAATCTGAGGAAAAACTGGCTGTGGATACAGGATACTGGATCCTCTACCGGTATGATCCCAGACGTGCCGCTGAAGGAAAAAATCCCCTTGTCCTTGATTCCAAAGAACCCAAAATGGAATACTATAAATTTTTGGAGAATGAGATCCGGTACAGAACCTTGGAACAGCAGCATCCGGAAGCTGCCAAAGAATTGTTCAAGAGAGCTGCTCAAGAAGCCAAACAGAGGTATGAAGACTACATGAAAATGGCAGAGAAATGAGAGCCTGAATTAACAGTCCCGGATAGATATCTGGATTAAAAAGAGATGCATAGACAACATCCTGATTTTATCAGTGTATTCAATGATGTTTTGGGCCCTGTAATGCGAGGACCGTCCAGTTCGCATACAGCGGGATCTCACAGGATTGGCCTCATTTCGAGGGATTTACTAGGGGAAGCTCCCGCAGAAGCTGTGTTCACCTTTGGAGAGAATCGGTCTTATGCTCAAGTTTATAAAGAGCAGGGAGTGGACTGCGCTCTGGCTGCTGGTCTGATGGGCTGGGACCTTACAGATGAGCGGTTCTCAAAATCTTTGGATCATGCCCATCAAAACGGAATCAAACTGGTTTTCAAAACGGGTGTTCTGAAAGACACACATCCCAATGCCGTAAACATAAGATTAAGGTCTCAAAATCGAGTCACACTGGACCTTAAGGCCAAATCAATCGGAGGAGGGGCCGTACGGTTCACAAGCCTCAACAGATGGCCTGTGGATCTAGATGGAAAAGCCTATGTCCTTTTTTGCGAATGTCAAAAGCAAAACCAGCATCGGATTCTGGATTTGTTTGATTCTCAATCTCATATGGAGGTTGATTCTTTTTCCAAACAAGGGAAATCTCTTTTGTGTCTCAAAACAAACTCTCCTTTTGAAAAAAAACAGATGAGAGAACTCCATTCTCTTTTGAACCCAGGAAAAGTTTGGAGCTGTTCTCCGGTCTTTTTCACCAGACGGGGAAAGGAGCTTTTTTTAAATGGAGCAGAAATGCTCGAATCAGCTCGGAAAAATGGCAAATCCTTGGGTCAATTGGCATTGGATTATGAATCCCGTCTGCTCGGTTTTTCTCTTTCGGAAACTCTTGAAGAAATGTCTCGACGACAACAGGTCATGTGGGATTCCGTGGCTGCAGGACTTCAGAATCAAAACTGTCAGATGAAGCTCCTCAACCCTTCTGCGGAGAACATCATGAAAAAGGAAGCCGGTAAAAACCTGTTGGTGGGCGGTGTCCATCTGCGCGCTGCAGCCAGGGCTATGGCTGTCATGCATGTAACCAACAGTGGAGGTGTGGTGTGCGCAGCTCCGACAGGAGGGTCAGCCGGAGTTTTACCCGGAGTGGCCCTCACTTTGGAACAGGATCTGAACGGGGATGAAAAAACGGTAAAAAAAGGACTTTTTGCTGCTGGCGCGGTGGGACTGGCAATAGCAAGGAGAGCCACCTTTGCTGCAGAAGAAGCCGGGTGCCAAGCAGAAATTGGAGCTGCAGGAGCCATGGCTGCTGCTATGGTTGTGGAGAGCGCCGGGGGAAGTGCCCGACAAGCGCTGGATGCTGCGAGTATTTCTCTGCAAAACACCATGGGTTCGGTCTGCGATTTGGTTCAGGGTTTGTGTGAGATCCCCTGTCACACCAGGAATGCAGTGGCCGCATCCAATGCTTTTTTGTGTGCTGATCTCATCATGGGAGGATATGAAAATCCTGTCTCCTTTGATGATACAGTGGATGCTCTGTATTCTGTGGGAAAAATGCTCCCTCAGGAACTCAGGTGCACCTCCAAGGGAGGCATTGCCACAGCTCCTTCAGCCCGATCCATACCCAAAAAGAGATAAATCGATCTGCTGGTTTATCTTTCCCATGAATTCATGTATATTGTACATATCAGATCGATTTTATTGTTGCGTTTGGATTCTAAAATAACTCTTGTTTTAGCAACAGTCCAAGCGACTCAAAGGAGGCATTGTGTTTGATTCCAAAATTTATAGAGAAAGAAGAAAAAGACTTCAGAAAAAAATAGACCATGGGTTGATTCTTTTTTTGGGCAATGAGGAAAGTCCTATGAATTATCCGGACAATGCGTACCGGTTTCGCCAAGACAGCAACTTTTTGTATTTTTTCGGGCTGGATTCTCCGGGATTGGCTGGAATCATAGATGTTGATGAAGACAAAGAGATCCTTTTCGGAGATGACGTGGATGTTGAAGATATCATATGGATGGGAGAAAAACCCTTTTTAAAAGACCGGGCAGCCAAAGTAGGGGTGACCCATGTTTCTCCTCGTGCACAGCTGGCTGATGTTTTGACCAGAGCTCTTGAAAAGAACCGGAAATTCCACTTTCTGCCTGTTTACAGAGAACAGACATCACTGCAAATTCAGAACCTGTTGAACATCGAAGCCGCAAAGGTGAATGATTGCATCTCCAAATCACTGATCAAAGCTGTGGTGGATTTGAGGTCTAAGAAAAGCAAACCAGAAGTCGAACAGATTGAGGAAGCTCTCAAAATCACTTATCAAATGCACACCACAGCCATGAAAATGGCAATCCCTGGGAAATATGAAAGAGAAATTGCCGGTGCGATCGAAGGGATCGCATTGTCTTATGGTGCCAACATCTCCTTTCCCATTATTCTCACTGTTAACGGACAGATCCTTCATAACCACTATCACGGAAACAAACTCCGGCAGGGGCAGCTGATGGTCAATGACTCAGGGGCGGAATCGGTCATGCATTATGCGGCTGATATCACTCGCACCATTCCTGTGGGAGGCAAATTCACGTCCAAACAGGGAGAGATCTATGAGATCGTGTTGAATGCACAGGAGACAGCGATTCAGGCCTCTATTCCGGGTCGAAAAAACAAAGACGTTCACATTAAAGCTGTGAAAGTGATTGCTTCTGGTTTGAAAGAACTGGGCATCATGAAAGGGGATGTGGATGAAGCTGTCAAAGCCGGAGCCCATGCACTTTTCATGCCCCATGGCCTTGGTCATATGATGGGACTTGATGTCCATGATATGGAGGGCTTGGGAGAGGATCATGTGGGATATGATAAGAAAACCGAGAGAAGCGATCAGTTTGGTCTGGCCTATCTGAGAATGGCTAAAGAGCTCAAACCAGGTTATGTGCTTACTGTGGAACCCGGGATTTATTTCATTCCAGCTTTGATTGATAAATGGTTCAAAGAAAACAAGCTTACAGAATACATCGATTATCAAAAACTGGATCAATACAGAGATTTTGGAGGAATCCGAATCGAAGATGATATTCTGATCACTGAAAAGGGACAGAGAATCTTGGGAAAGCCCATTCCCAAGACTATCGCCCAAGTGGAAGCCATCACAGCAAAGGGATAGATGGTATGTTTGGCAAAAGGATTTCACTGTTTAAGCTGTTTGGTTTTCATGTCAAAATGGACTTCAGCTGGTTTATTCTGGCTATCCTTATCATCTGGAGCCTTGCCAGGGGACTTTTTCCACATTTTTATGAAGGATTTTCAGCCACTACATACTGGATCATGGGAGTGGCAGGAGCTCTGGGGCTCTTGTTTTCTATTGTATTTCATGAATTGTGGCATTCTCTGATCGCTCGCAGGTATGGACTGCCCATGAAAGGGATCACTCTGTTTATCTTTGGCGGAGTGGCAGAGATGTCTGAGCAGCCACCCAGCCCTAAAGCTGAATTTTTTATGGCAGTGGCCGGTCCTTTAGCCAGCATTGTGTTGGGAAGCGGTCTGCTGATCATCTCTTTGTTCAGTGATGGGCTTGGTTTGTCCAAAGCGATCAAAGGAGTGATCGAATACTTAGCCTGGATCAATCTGATCCTTGCAGGATTCAACCTAATCCCGGCCTTTCCTTTGGATGGGGGGCGTGTGCTCCGTTCAGTTCTTTGGGGTTGGAAAGAAAACATAAATTGGGCCACCAATATTGCTTCAAAAATCGGTTCTGCTTTTGGTTTTGCTCTGATTTTATTCGGAGTGTTTCAGGTTATTGCAGGGAATTTCATCGGAGGAGCCTGGATGTTTCTTATCGGATTGTTCATCAGAAGCTCATCCCAGATGTCTTACAAACAGATGATATTAAGAAACTCGTTGTCTGGACAAAAAGTAGACCAATACATGAACTCTGATCCTGCTGCAGTCTCACCTGACATCAATCTTGAAGAATTGATTGAGGAGTATATCTATAAATACCATTACAAGATGTATCCTGTGGTGGACCAGGGCTCTCTAGTGGGATGTGTTGAACTCAAGAATGTCAAAGATATTCCCAAAGAGGACAGGAGTTCAACCAAAGTCAGAGAGATTATGGAAGGATGTTCGGAATCAAACACCATACGCTCAGATGAGGATGCAGAGAAAGCATTATCCCATATGCAGCAGAATAAACGAAGCCGGTTGATGGTGGTGGAGAGAGATCAATTGGTGGGAGTCATTTCCATCAAAGATCTCATGGACTTTCTGTCTGTCAAAATCGACTTAGGGGATTGAATCAGGATTTGTTATTCCGACCCGATGATCACAGTGACTCTGTTTTCAGGATTCAAAATTTCATGGATGTATGAATTCATGTCTTCAAGGCCGATGCTTTGGATATCAGCAAAGATATTTTGAAAGGCCTCCAGTTCCAATCCCATAATACAAAAGAAACCGAGGGTATTGGTCCTGGATCTTTTGGTTTCATTCAGACGTAAAAAAGAAGACTTGGTAAAGGTCTTGGTCATCATCAATTCTTCGGAATGAATACCGTTTGAATAAAGATTGTCTAATATGGTGTTCAGTGATTCTTGAGCGCTGTCTATTTTTGAGTTCTCTGTTTCCAGCAGCACTTCAAGCATACCAGCGTTTTTGAAATAGGAAACCTGAGCGCTCACATTGTAAGCAAGCTTTTTTTCTTTTCTCAGTGGCCATAATTGAGATTCGATCCCTCTTCCAAGGAGATTTTCCAGCATCAATGCACACACATAATTTTTCCGGGTGATCGGGGGAAGACGGTATCCGATACAAAAATAAGTCTGTTGAGTCTCTTTGGATAGATGGAGATATTTTTCTTTTAAAGGATGATGGGTGATCTCTTTAAAGGGCAATGCGGGTCCGTTTTTCATCCGGGCAAAGTGTTGATTCAGATGTTCTGAAATGGTTTCTTTATCTAAGTTCGAAGAGACAACAATGATTGTATTTTGGGAAGTGAAAGATATTTTGTAAAAATGACTGATATCTTTTTTTGAGATCTGTTTCAAACTGGCCTCGTTTCCGTAAACAGAGTGATCATAACCTGTGCCTTCGAACAATAGGTTCATGATGTTTTGATAGGCCATGTTGCGGGAATCATCAAGCTCGATTTTTTTTCTGTTCAGCATGTTTTCTTTGATCCTGTTGATCCGGATGCCGGAAAAAAGGGGCTTCAGCATGATCCTGGAAATGATGCCCAGGCTGTCTTTCAAGTTCTCTGAAAGACAGGATACAGTGATGGCGGAATAATCATTTTCACTGTGCATCAAGAATTGTGTGGCTTGAAGAAGAAATTCTTGTGCTGTTTGTCTGTCCGGAATTTCCAGGGCCAGTCGGGTAGTGATGTAGGAAAGGCCCTGTTTGTTCTCTGGTTCTGCCTGTTTTCCTCCAACAAAGAAAAATTGAAGAACTGTGATTTTTGATGAAACATCCTGTTCGTAGATCACAGGGATCCTGTTTTCCAAATGAAGTCGGATAGGAGAGGTCTTCCAAACCAAATGCTGTTCTTTTCCTAGCAAATCAGCATGTGAACACAAAAAACAAACAAATATGATGAAAAGGAAGTGGATGGTTCCGTGTTTTTTGGGATCTGTATTCATTCTTTTTCCTGAGGGAGTATTCTCACGATCACTTTTCCCTTTTGGCTGAAGTAATCACCTGCTGCCTGCCTAATGTCTGAAGAATTGAGACTGTTGATCTTTTCAAGATAATCTCCACGATCTTGGAGTTCACTCATCAACAAATGTCTCACCAGAGAAAGGCCGATCAGAAGTCCTTGTTCGCCGGACTCTTCGATTTTGTATTTGATACGATTCTGAGCGCTTTTCAATATATCAAAGGCATGGAAACGGGTGTCTGAACTGTAATCAGACTTGGAATAATTCAATGTTCGGGATGTTTTCAAATATTTGATGATTTCTGATTCAGCAGCGGGGATTTGTTTGGGATCCATGCCAATGAATAGGGTGATGGCTCCTCCGTATTGATCACAGAAATAAGCCATTCTGAGAGAATGAGCTTGGATCCTCCGTCTGAGGAGGGGCTGATTGATCAAGGGATTGAATCCACGCCCGAATATTTCCGTCAAGAGGTCTGCCGCATACTGGTCTTTTGAATTGTAACCCGGAGCATTCAATCCTATGGCTAAGTATCCCATATCCACATCCATTTGGATTGTTTTTCTGATGGTTTCCTTCAACGGCTTGATATCCTGAAAATCAGGATTCTGAAATTCAGTGGAAGGAAGGCTTCCCAGTACGGATTGGATTGTTTCCTCCATATCAGAGAGAGAAAAGTCTCCCACCACAGCCAGTGCACTGTTGGAAGGGACAAAATATCGACTGTAGAATGACATGATGTCTTCAGCTGTCATTTCCTGGATGACAGCTTTGCTTCCATAAACAGGACTGTGATAGGGGTGATTTTGAAACAAGTTTTGGTAGAGCACAGATACGGCAGTTTTATAAGGATCATCATGAATTTGATTCAATTCCTCTAGAATGACTTGCTTTTCATCCTCCAGGTTTTTTTGCTTGAGATGGAAATCAAACAGAATTTGTTTCAAGGATCCAAGGGCGAACTCACAGTGTTCGGAAGGAAGTGTCATTTCAAAAACAGAGAGGTCACGGCCGGTATGGGCATTGTAATAAGCCCCGTGCTTTCGTATTTCCAGGGGGAAATCTGTATCGTCGATGAATTTTGTTCCTCTAAACAAGATGCAGTGTTCAAGGATATGCACCATACCGCTGGCATGAATCAACTCGTCTTTGGATCCCACATCAAAACCAAACACAAAATGAACCAAAGGAAGGGTTGTTTTTTTGTAAAGGAACACATCCAGGCCGTTTTCGAGTTTGAAATGAGAGCTGGTTTCTTCACGTTCCTGTGAAAGGGCCGGATCTGAGAGCATAAAAAAGAAAAACAAAGAAAACAAAATGAATAAGATGGGCTTGGTTTTCAAAATCACACCTCTATAATACACTATATATCATTCTTTTGATTAATCAAGAACTCACTTTTCATGGTCTTGAGTTGCGATTTTCATTGATCTGTAATAATATAGCATTTTGCATCGCTATTTTTTTTATGAATAGGCCAGGATAATGAGTAAAAAGAAGAGAAGAGAAAAAATATTAGTGGTGGATGACGAAGAAAACATCCGGAAATCTTTAAAAATGATTTTTGAATATGAAGGTTATAATTTTTTGCAAGCCGCCAATGCACAGGAAGCATATGAAATCATTGATGAAACCGTGGGTTTGGATCTGATTCTTCTGGATATCAAACTTCCGGATAAAGATGGTTTGGAAATCCTCAAAGATCTCAAAAGCAGGCCCTACGCACCGGAAGTTATTATGATATCCGGACATGGAACCATTCAGACTGCTGTGGAAGCCACCAAAGGCGGAGCCTTTGATTTTTTTGAAAAACCGCTTCATAGGGAACGGGTTCTTCTGGGTGTTAGAAATGCTCTGAGTCAAAAAAAATTGTTGAAAAAATACCGGAACCTGAGCAAAAAAGCAGAAAAACAGTACAAGCTGGTGGGACAGCATCCTTTGATGAAAAAGCTTTGGGAAGAGATATCCAAAACAGCTCCAACCAATGCTACGGTCATGATTTACGGAGAGAGCGGTACAGGCAAAGAATTGATTGCCAGAGCCATCCATGAAAAAAGCCGAAGACAAGCCGAGGAGTTTGTGCAGGTCAATTGTGCAGCCATACCTGAAGAACTGATCGAAAGCGAACTGTTTGGTCACCTTAAGGGTGCGTTTACCGGAGCCACTGAAAAGAAACAGGGAAAATTTGAACTGGCCGACGGAGGAACCATTTTTCTTGATGAAGTCGCTGATATGAGTCTGAAGACTCAGGCCAAAGTCCTCCGGGTTCTGGAAGAGGGAGAGGTCCAAAAAGTGGGGTCCAATAAAGTTGATAAAGTGGATGTCCGAGTCATTGCCGCCACCAACAAAGACTTGAAAAAAGAAATAAAAAATGGAAATTTCAGGGAGGACTTGTATTTCCGTCTCAATGTTGTCCCTCTTGAATCTCCTTGTCTTAGAAAGAAAAAGGAGGATATCCCGCTACTCATCGATTATTTCTGCAAACTTTATTCTGATGAGAACAACTTCAGAAAAAAAACATTCGAAGATGACGCCCTAGAGGCCATGAAAAAGTACCCCTGGAAGGGAAATGTGAGAGAGTTAAAGAATGTGGTGGAAAGGGTCATCATCATGACAGAGGGAAGCACTATAGCTAAAAAAGACCTACCGGAACAGATCAAAGGAGAGGCTAAGATCTACTTGCCGGACACTGAAAAGGTCAAAACACTTAAAGACTTTAGAGAAATAGCTGAAAAAGAATTTCTTCTCACCAAGCTCAAAGAAAATGAGTGGAACATATCTCAGACCGCAAGAAAAATTGATACGCCAAGGAGCAATCTCTATAAAAAATTGGACCAATATGGTATAAATATAAAGACTGGAGTCGGGGAGGTGGTTGCTCCTTCAAAAGAAGGGGAGGAAAGTCCGAACTCCACAGGACAGGATGGTCGTTAACAGCGACTCCGGATAACCGGAGGAAAGTGCCGCAGAAAACAAACCGCCTGATTAGGTAAGGGTGAAAAGGTGAAGTAAGAGCTCACCGCTTTGATGGTGACATCAGAGGCATGGCAAACCCCATCCGGAGCAAGGCCAAATTGGCCCTGATGAGATGGTCCGTCTCAAGGGGCGGGTAGACCGCTTAACCTATGGAGCAATCCTTGGGTCAGATAAATAACCACCACCCGTTGTCTCAACGGGAACAGAATTCGGCTTACCACCGACTCCAGTTTAGCTTTTGCCCATTCATCAAATCTGTAAAAAAAATTTAAAGCAGGATTACAAGTATACACTGTGAGGGCTGAATCTGTGATTTTGATTCAATCAAACAAACCTAAATTTCATCATGGTTGAGACAGAGAAGGTTGCCATTTGGCTTTGACTTATTTAGAAGGGAAGGGAAGCCACAGCTTGTTTGATGAACAACAGAACATTGCCTGGATAGATTCCCAGCTGAATCACTCCATAAAGACAGATAAAAAGAACCAAAACCAAGGGAGCATTGTTGGTGTCGATCTCAAATGGAGTGGAGGGCTCTCTCATATACATATAGACAATGACCCTCAAGTAATAAAAGACGGAAATCAGGCTTGCCAGAACACCGATGACCACCAGAGGGACTAAGTCCTGAGAAACAGCTTCGGAAAAAACATAAAACTTGGCTAGAAAGCCTCCTGTAGGAGGAAAACCGGCCAAAGACAATAGAAAAATGGACAGGGTTGCTCCGATCCAGGGATAACGGAAACCGATTCCAGCATAGTCTTTGAGTTGAAGATATTCTTTGTCTTTTTTGCTCAGCGCAATGACTGCAGAAAAAGCTCCGATGTTCATAAACAGATACACAGTCAGATAAAAAACCAGACTGTAGTGGCTCTTTGCAAGCACAGCGATCATGAGATATCCGGCGTGAGCAATGCTGGAATAGGCTAAGAGACGCTTGATGTTTTTTTGCCTGAGAGCCAACAGGTTCCCTGCCACCATAGTGAGCACAGAGAGGAACCAGAGAACCATGAATATGTTTTGTGACTGGGTGATTTGTCCGAAGTAAGGACCAAAAAGTCTCAGCAAAACAGCAAAACCTGCTGCTTTGGGAAGCACAGAGAAAAATGCTGTGATGGGGGTGGGAGAACCTTGATAAACATCCGGGGTCCACATATGGAAGGGAACCACGGCGATTTTAAATCCAAAACCGATAATCAGAAGGCCGAAGCCAGCAATGACCAGGATACTCTGAGAAGAAACAGCCTGAAAATGATCAATAATGGAAAAAATCTCTGTTGACTTTGATGTTCCGTAAAGGAACGCAATGCCGTAGATCAAAAAAGCAGAGGCAAAGCTGCCCAGTAAAAAATATTTCAGTGCCGCTTCTCCGGATTTCTCATCGTTTCTTTTGAGACCGGCCAGCGCATAACTGGACATGGATAAAACTTCAAGGCCTAAAAAAATGATGATGAGGTCAGTGGAAGAGACCATGATAAGAGTGCCGATCAAAGCAAAAAGAAGAAGAGAATAGTACTCACCATAATTGGTATTCTGGAGAGAAAGATATTTCATAGAAATCAATATGATAAGCGCAGTTCCGATGATGAACAACAAAGACAGGAAAAGTGCCAATTTATCCAGAAAAAGATCACCGTTGAAATAGGAATATCCTTTATTCCAGAATGTGACACACGCCGCACCACTGAGCACCAGAAACATAAGAGAGACAAAACCAAGATAATCCTTAGTCTCTCTTTGAATAAACACTTCCAGCAAGAGCACCAGCAATGAACCTGTCAGAACAAATACAATGGGTAGCAATGTCCAGATATTATTCATTGTTTTCAGACTCAATACCTTTTTCTTTTATTTGGCTATCTGATTCAATCCCGGATGCACTCTCCGGAATTATTATGGCTGTTTCTTTGTCAACAAAATAGGTTTCAGATCTGTGAATCTGGTTCAAAAGCTTGTGCACAGAGGCATCCATTTTCCTGAGAAAAGGTCTGGGAAAGATCCCCATAAAAAACATGAGGATGATGATCGGAACCAGAAATCCGATTTCTCTCTTGTTGAGATCTTTAAAAGTCATGATTTTTTTGTTTTCCAGGGGGCCCTGCATCACTCTCTGATACATCCAAAGAAGATAGGCCGCACCCAATATAATGGTGGAAACACCCAGAATCGCCAGAAGCTTGCTGGATTGAAAGATACCGAACAGACACAGCACTTCTCCCACAAATCCATTCAGTCCGGGAAGCCCTACTGAGGATAGCATACATATGAGAAAAAAGGCGGCAAAAACAGGCATTTGACGGCTCACGCCTCCGTAATCTTTGATCAACCGGGTGTGAGCCCGTTCATACAGAATCCCCACACAGAGAAACAAAGCTCCTGTACTCAGGCCGTGATTGAGCATCTGGTACACGGCACCTTCCAGAGATTCCAGGTTCAAGGCAAAAACAGCCAGCATGATCAGTCCCATATGACTGACACTGGAATACGCCACCAGAGATTTCACATCCTTTTGAATGAGAGCCATCAAGGCTCCGTAAATAATTCCGATCAGACTGAGCGCAGCCAGATAGGGGATGAATTTTTTTGCTGCATCCGGAAATAGAGGCAGTGCGAATCTCAAAAAACCATAGGTTCCCATTTTCAGCAACACTCCGGCCAGAATCACAGACCCGGCTGTAGGAGCTTCCACATGAGCATCCGGAAGCCACGTGTGAAAAGGAAACATGGGGACCTTGATGGCAAAGGCAAGCCCGAAAGCCAGAAACAGCCAAATCTGAATGTTTGGGTTCAGGACCAGTTGATAATAATCAAAAAGATTGAAGGAATAACTCCCTGCCGTTTTATAAAAAATGGAATAAAGCGCAAAGATGGCCACCAGCATGAGAAGACTGCCGAACATAGTGAAGATGACAAATTTCAAAGTGGCGTATATTTTTCTTTTTCCGCCCCATATTCCGATCAGAAAATACATAGGAATGAGCATGGCTTCCCAAAACACATAAAACAAAAACAGATTGAGAGATACAAACACTCCTAAAATTCCTGTGACCAGCAAAAGCATGAAAATATGATATTCTTTGACTTTTTCTTGTATTGAATTCCAGGAGGACAGAATAACAATGGGCATCAGAAATGTGGTCAACAGCACCAGAAGGAGGCTGATCCCGTCAATTCCAATGTGATACTGGATCCCATATCCCATCCATTCTGCTTTTTCCACAAACTGCGGATCGCCTGTTTGTCCGCTGAATTGAAAGAAAAGGAACAGAGATAAAATAAAGTTGATGATTCCGATAAAAAGGGCTGTGTACCGGATTAGATTTTTCTGTTTTCGATTGATAAAGATGAACAGCAGGGATCCTGCTGCTGGAAGGAATGTGATGATCGACAGTATTGGTATATTCATGGCTAAAAAATCAAAAGTCCTAAGAGAATGATGGTACCCAATAAAAACACCAGGGCATAATCCTTGATCAAACCGGTTTGCAGATAGCTGAGCGTTTTTCCCAACCATCCGCTTCCCGCAGCTGTCTTGTTCACAGCTCCGTCTATGACATTGAGGTCAAATTTTTGATACACAAATTCTGACCCTTTGATCGCAGGTTTGACAAACACGGTGTCATAAGCCTCATCCACATAATATTTGTGAACAAGAAGTTTATACAAAAACGGGAAACGGGCCGCAATTCTGTGAGGGATCTGGGGATTTCTCAGATAGAACAGATAGGCAATCCAGATACCTCCCAGAGCCACCACAATAGAGACCCCTATCAACAGCCACTCTGTTGTTAGATTCAGATGGGCTTCATGTCCCGGGTGCATCAACGGAGACAAAAAGTTTTGAAACCAGTTGACATTTTTTCCCAAAACCACTGGCAGCCCCGCATATCCGGCAACAACAGAGAAAAAAGCAAGAATAGAAAGAGGGACTGTCATAACTGAAGGAGATTCATGCAAGTGCTTTTTGGCTTCCGGCTGAATCCGCTCTTTTCCGTGAAATGTTAAAAAGATCAGCCGAAACATATAAAACGCAGTGAGCACAGCTCCGGATAAACCCAAAGCCCAGATCACATACTGGCCGTTGGCAAACGCTGCAGTCAGTATGGCATCTTTGGAAAAGAATCCGGATAAAAACGGCACTCCGGCTATGGCAATAGCCCCGATCAGAAAAGTGGGATAGGTATAGGGCATATACTTTTTCAATCCCCCCATCTTTCTCATATCCAGTTCTCCGGACAGAGCATGCATCACACTTCCTGCTGCAAGAAACAGAAGGCTCTTGAAAAATGCATGGGTGTAGAGATGAAAGATGCCTGCTGCAAAAGCCCCCACTCCGCATCCGATGAACATGTATCCGATTTGTGAAATAGTGGAGTAGGCAAGGACCCGCTTGATGTCGTTTTGAGTCAGAGCCATTGTGGCTGCATAAACAGCGGTGATCGCCCCGATAAGCGCCACAATGAATCCGGCTGCTTCTGACATGGTGTAAAAAACATTCAGCCTTGCCACCATATATACTCCGGCTGTGACCATGGTGGCTGCATGAATGAGAGCACTCACAGGAGTGGGGCCTTCCATGGCGTCAGGGAGCCATACATATAAAGGGATTTGAGCTGATTTTCCAGTGGCTCCCACAAATAAGAGAAGGGCGATCAGAGTCACCAGGCCTGGAGAGAGGCTGCCTCCTGCCACTGCGTGATTGATATTGGCAAATTCCGTACTTCCGATAGACACAATGATGAACATAATGCCTATGAGAAATCCGGCATCTCCGATCCGGTTCACAATAAAAGCTTTTTTGCCGGCATTGGCTGCCGAATGCTTTTCAAACCAAAATCCGATGAGCATATAAGAGCAGAACCCAACTCCTTCCCACCCCACAAACATGAGCACAATATTCGAGGCCATCACTAAAATGAGCATAGAAAATGTAAAAAGATTCATGAGAGTGAAAAAACGGCTGTAGCTCCGGTCTTCAGCCATATATCCAATGGAATACACATGGATCAGAAAACCTACCGCTGTGACCACCAGGGTCATCACAGCGGTCAGCGGATCAAATTGAAAAGACAGGTTGGCTTGAAAGTTTCCGGAATGGATCCAGGTGAACAGATTTTTCACCACCGGATACTGCTCCGGAGATATATTCAGAAGCCCGATGAATGAATACAGAGAGATCAAAAAGGAAACAAACACAGCCCCGCAAGCCTGAAAGGAAATGTATTTTTTGGGGAGCCGATCACCAAAAACAGCCAGGATCAGTGTGCTGAGAGCCGGAATCAGTGGGATCAGCCAAAATATATCGCTCATATTATCCTTTCATCAAACTGATGTCTTCTGATTTGACGGTTTTTCTTTGTTTGTACACAAGAAGGATGATCGCAAGCCCGACTGCAGCTTCAGCAGCAGCCACTGTGATAATAAAAAATACAATGATCTGTCCGTTTAAAGAAGAAGCGGAATGCGCAAAAGCAATGAAAGCCAGGTTAGCGGCATTGAGCATCACTTCCACACACATAAACTGGGTGATCAAATCTTTTTTGACCAGGAAACCCACTGTACCCATCACAAAAAGAACCGCACTCAAAACTAAAAAATATGCTGTTGGAATCATGGAGTGTCCTTCTTTTTTACCAGTACAATAGCTCCGACCAGGGCAGCTATGATCAAGATAGAAGTGATCTCAAAAGGATACAAATATTTGGTGAAAAGCATTCGTCCCAAAACTTTTGGGCTTCCTAAGGCATCAGAAGCCAAGGTCTGAGAAGGACCCAAAGCCCTGTTTATGATAAAAATGAGTTCACCGATAAAAATGACTCCCATGCCAATTGAAGGATAGAGAAACCATCTCTTTTTCTCCGGGGAAAGACCTTTGCGCACATCGATCATCATGATCACAAAAATGAACAGAACCATAATCGCGCCGGCATAAATGATGATTTGGACCACAGCAATAAAAGGGGCGTTCAGAAGCCCGAACAGTCCTCCTGTGCAGATAAAGGCAAGGATGAGACAGAGGGCACTGTAAGCTTGGTTTTTAAACAAGATCATCCCCATAACAGCACCTATGCAGATGATGCTCAAAGTTGCAAAAAGAAATGAAGCCATTTTTTTAGTTTCACATTATATTTTTTAGAGTTTATTTATGTCAAGTAAATATTTAAGATTAAAATTATTTGACACGAATGGTTGTGAAGTTCCCCGTTCCTGTGTTATAATCATTCGCGACCGCGGGGTGGAGCAGTCAGGTAGCTCGTCGGGCTCATAACCCGGAGGTCGCTGGTTCAAATCCAGCCCCCGCTACCATCCTGACCTTTTTTCTTTTTGATTTGAAATAAGACTTAGAAAATCATTTTTTAAAGGTTTTTAAATACTGGGCTCGAAAATAAGACTGGGCCTCTCCCATATCCTTGAAGCTCAGCTGCTGGTTTTTCAGAGATAGTTCTCCTTGAAACTCCTGAATAGACTGAAACTTTTTTTCATCCATCCAGGTCTTGAGTTCATTCAAGATCTCTTTGGTCTGTTCCAGTCCTTTTTCATAAAAAATCGTGCAGATCTGCACGCAAGAAGCACCCGCTAAAATGTGTTTGATCAGATCTTTTCCGTTTCTCACACCGCCGGAAGAGGAGATGTCACAATCAATTCTGCCTGCAAGCAGCGCAACCCATCTGAGTGTCCGGTGGAAATCACCTTTCCCTTTTATGTTATTTGTGCTGAGGGTATCCAATCTCACATCCGGCTCAAGAAACCAATTGAAAAACACCAATCCGTCACATCCGGCATCAGACAGTCTGTTAGTCAAATAGGGGAGAGAAGTGATTTGATGGTTCAGTTTCACTGCGACAGGAATGGATACCACTTTTTTGATGCTCTTTAAGATGTCCAAATACTGCTGTTCGTATTCAGAGCCGGACTTTTCAAGTTCAAGAGGAAGGGAATAAATATTCAGTTCCAGTCCGTCAGCCCCTGCATCTTGAAACTGTTCGGCAAATGTTGGCCATAATTTGGGTGAACGGCAGTTGATGCTGGCTATAATAGGGATATCAGTTTTTTGTTTGGCTTTGTCGATCATCTGAAATATTTTTTGAGGGGCGTATTCCAAAAGCCCCCCTTCCCGAAGGTAATCCACAGCTTCCGGATAAATATTGGAGTATTTGTCATAGACATCTTTTTCTGAGATCAGCTGTTCTTCAAAGATGGACTTTAAAACCACCCCTCCGACTCCTGCGGCATCACATTTGAGAATTCCGTTTAAAGAATCGGTCAATCCACTGCTTGCGGCAAGGACCGGATTTTTCATTTCCAATCCCATATAAGAAGTTGATGTATCTGCCATTGCCTTCTCCCTTTTCACATGGTTTGACACCAGTTTAGTTTGTAATCAGATTGAATCAGGAACTCAGATTATACACTCAATGAAAAGAGAATCAAAGTATTGGATTGGTATTCATATTGCACATGTGAACTCCAGGTGGTATAAAAAAAAATAGATTCCATGAGCTTGAATGAATACAAAAAGAAAAGAGATTTCAAAAAGACCTCTGAACCGGATAGATCTTCAAAAACCAAACAGAAAAAGGAACTGATCTATGTGATCCAGCGGCATCAGGCCTCTCATCTGCATTATGACCTTCGGCTGGAAAAAGAAGGTGTGCTCAAAAGCTGGGCTGTTCCTAAAAAACCTCCTTTAAAAAAAGGAGTGAAGAGGTTAGCGGTGCAGACTGAAGACCACCCTCTGGGTTATGAAAATTTTGAAGGTGAGATCCCGGAGGGCCAGTATGGAGCAGGAACAGTGCAGATCTGGGATAAAGGAACCTATCGTTTTCTTGAGAAGACCTCTTCCAAGTGGATCATTGATTTATCCGGAGATCGGCTCAAGGGAAAACATGCCTTAATCAAACTGAAAAAAAAAGATCCCGATGATAAAAACTGGCTCTTTTTTAAACTTTAGTATTCTTCCAGATGATTGAACTCTGCATCTTCCAGCCAGGTTTCCGGCCTTGAAACAAAATTAATGATGTTTTCCAACAGGAAATAATGACGTTTTTCTTCTTCAGCAATTTTTAACAACATTTCTTTTTGCACCGGATCATGGACTTCAGAAGCTTTCTGTTCATAGAATTCTTTACTTTTTTCTTCAATCTCTTGGGCTTTTTTGTACAAATCCTTTTGGCCTATATCCGGATCCACCTTTGTCCCTTTCATCTTTGTGAAGATGTTTTTGCTTTGTTTTAAAACATCTGTTTCTTTCATAGATGGATTTGTTTTTTTAGCCATGGATTTGAAGGTTTTGTAATGCTTGACTTCATCATCTGCCAGCATGTTCAGTATGTTTTTAATCCCAGGACTGTTTACTTTCTCAGATAATTCACGATAATATTTTTCTCCGTCTTTTTCTAATTTCATGGCATATTCAAAAATATTCATTTCACGTTCCTTTAATTTGGTGTGTTTTTCATGGTAACAAAAGTTATGAAAATGAGCAAAAAATTATTTGTGTTTTCCTTAATAATGGATTCTGATATATTAGAATCCATGCGTTTACAATATCTAAAAACAAAAAAGGGGTAAAAATAATGAAAAAAACCTTTTTGATCGTTTTGTGTTTGGTGTTTTTGTTTTCTTTAAAGATCTCTGTTTTTTCTCACTGTGAGATTCCCTGTGGAATTTACAATGATGAGATGAGGTTTGAGCTCATTATGGAACACATCCAGACCATTGAAAAAGCCATTCATGAGATCACCCATTTATCAGAAAGCAGGTGGAAAGTCTATAAATTATCAGAATCACCAGATCCGGTAAATTTCAATCAGATGGTGAGATGGATCACCAATAAAGAAAAACACGCAGAAGAGATTCAGCACATCATCAGCCAATATTTCTTGACCCAACGAATCAAATTGAATCAAGATTCAGGAGGCCTGGATTCAGAGAAATACACCCATCAATTGGCTTTGTGTCACCAGATTCTCATCTATGCAATGAAGTGCAAACAGAGTCTTGACCTGTCCTATGTGGAAGAGTTGAAAAAGAGTGCGGCAGAATTCAAAAAATCCTATTTCAAAAAACAAAAATAGGGGATTCCTAAATCAATGGATGTGGCTAAAGCCATCAAAGAAAGAAGAGCTTTTCGGTCTTTGATCCCCGCAGATATTGACAAACAAGTCATCCGTGAACTAGCTGAAAGTCTACAGCTGGCACCTTCCTGCTTCAACAATCAGCCATGGCGGTTTGTGTTTGTCTATGATCCAAAAGTGCTCAAAAAAATGCACGAGGTTCTGTTTAAGGGAAACGAATGGGCTCAGAAAGCCTCTCTGATCATTGCAGTGTTCAGTAAAAAAGAAGATGATTGTGTGATCAGGGATAGGGAATATCATCAATTTGATTTGGGAATGAGTGTGGGGTTGCTCCTGTTGAGAGCCACAGAAATGGGGCTTGTGGCGCATCCGATAGCGGGTTACAGCCCCAAAAAGACCAGAGAAATTTTAGGTATTCCCAAGGAATATCAAGTCATCACTTTGATCATTGTGGGAAGGCACACTACTGAAATCAATCCTGTTCTATCGGAGCAGCAGAAAAAGGCTGAAAAAAAACGACCTCTCCGAAAGGATCTGAATGATTTCGTGTTTCACAATCATTTCAAGACTTGATTTGACTTGCAAATTGTTGACTCTTCATTTTTTGACCATAAAATGCTTTTTTTAAAGGAGAAAACCATGAACCCAAAATCCCATTTGTTCAAATCCGTTGGTGTGGCCTGTCTTCTGGCTTTTTTTGTCTCAGTTTCAACTGGATTGTCTCAGAAAGCCGTTGATGAAGACTACAGCAAAAAAATCAAAGAATTCACCACTGAAGACTTTTTTCTTACTGAATTGGTGGATCATCTTCCTGCATCTGATTCTGTTCCTGACCCCGAAGATATTTTAGGAGTCATTGCCGGAGCTCCGAATGTTCTTCACAATACAGGAGAGATCGAAAAATACCTGAAAGCTGTGGCAGAAGCAAGCCCCCGGGTGATGTATTTTTCTATAGGAAGTTCTGATGAGGGAAAAAACATGCCTTCCCTGGCACTGTCCTCCGTCCAAAACATCCAGAGGATACAGAGAATCAAAGAGATCTGTGCCCGTCTTGCAGACCCCCGACAATTAGATACATCCCAAGCAGAGAGCTTGATGGAAGAAGGAGTTCCTATTTACTGGATCACCGGAGGGCTTCATTCTCCTGAATGCGGTTCTCCTGAGATGTTGATGGAATTGGCCTACCGTTTGGCAGTGGATGAGTCAGATTTTTACAACATCATCCGAGATAACATGGTCATTCTCATGACCCCTGTCATTGAAGTAGACGGCAGGGACCGGTATGTGGACACTTACCGTTATAAAAAAGATCATGATGATAAAAAAACCATCCCTCTTGTCTACTGGGGAAATTATGTGGCTCACGATAATAACAGGGATAACATCGGTCTGGCCCTGACTCTCACCAACAACCTGTTACAAACTTATTTTGAATGGCATCCCTGCATCATGCATGATCTTCACGAATCCGTTCCTTATTTGTATACCTCTACTGGAACCGGTCCTTACAATGCCTGGTTGGATCCGATCACCATCCATGAATGGCATGAACTGGCATATGTGGAAGTCTCAGAAATGAACAAACAGGGTGTTCCCGGAGTATGGACCCATGGATTCTACAATGGGTGGGCTCCCAGTTACGCCTTTTACATCGCCATGTACCACAATTCCACCGGACGGTTTTATGAAACATTTGGCGGGACCGGTGCAGACACTATGGTCCGCAGAGTGGGGGGGCAGTCTCAACGGGCCTGGTACAGACAGAATCCTCCCCTGCCTTCTGTGAAATGGTCTTTCCGGAACAACATCAATCTTCAGCAGAGTGCTCTGCTGTATGCTCTCCATCATGTGGCAGAGAACCATGATAAATTTTTAAATCAGTTTTACCTCAAAAGCAAGCGGTCTGTAGCCAAGGCCGTTACTGAAGGACCTGCTGCCTGGGTTATTCCTGGAAAAGGAAGAAGACCCTTGGCTGCAGCTGATTTGATCAACCTTCTGCGAAAACACGGAGTGGAAGTGCACAGAGCCCAGAAAAAATTCGAGGTCCAAAAAAAAGAATTTCCGGAGAAAAGTTATATCATCCGGATGGACCAGCCCTACAGCCGATGCGCTGACATGCTTTTAGATACCCAGTACTTCAATCCCAATGACCCGGCCCCTTATGATGATGCAGGCTGGACATTAGGCCCTCTGCATGATGTGAAAACAATTAGAGTTACCGATCAGCAAATACTGGATGTCCCTATGAATCTCGTTTCAGACGACGTCCACATCAGAGGAGAAATGCTTTATCCAAAGAAAGCAGAAGCCTTTGTCATCGATCACAATGCGGAAAATGCACTCACCAGGCTGCGTTATGAACTCAAGGATTTTGAAATCCGTGCTGCAGAAAAAAGTTTTGAAGTGAATGACCGATCTTTTAGGAGAGGAAGCTTCATCATTCCTGTGAATGATCAGAACACGGATTTTCATTCTCAGTTGGAACAAGCTGTGCAAAGGCATGGATTGAAGGCATGGGGGATCAAGAAAATGCCTGATGTCCAGAGTCATGAGCTCTCAGTTCCCCGGATCGCACTTCTTCATACCTGGATATTCACTCAAAATGAGGGATGGTTTCGAATCGCTTTTGAAAAACAGGGGATACCTTATTCATACATTTCCGTACATGATATCAGGGAGATTAAAAATCTAAAGGAAAAATATGATGTCATTATTTTCCCTCCGGTGATGTTGGGGGATGCTCAGAGATTAGTCAATGGAGTGGGAGGGGACTCTCCTGTGCCATGGAAGAAAATGGAAAAGTACCCCCACTTGGGAGGTCCTGACTCGATTGATGATATCAGAGGCGGAATGGGTCTTGAGGGAGTGGTTCATTTGAAAAATTTCATTCAGGACGGTGGACTTTTTATTCCCATAACCACAAACGCTGTTTTACCTTTGGACTATGGTATTGTCGAAAGTGTAGCTGTGATCCAGCCCAAGAAATTAAGGATGTCCGGATCAGTGCTTCAGGCTAGGATCACTGATCAAACAAGCCCTGTCGTGTATGGATATGGCAAGACTCTGGGTGTTTATTTCAACGGCAATCCTGTTCTTGAAGCAGGGATCCAAGCAGCCACCGGAGGCGTTGATTTCTCCACTCTCTTCGGAGGAGGAGGAAAAGGACGACCCAGCGGCAGAGGGGGCTTGGATGATGATGATGTGATACAGGGACGTCCTCACGAATGGGGCAAATCATCCGGAGGCGGAACCGGCATTCCCCCTGAATATAAAGACATGATGGCCTTGTTCATGCCCCCTGATCTTCAGGATGTTCGGGTCATTCTTCGCTTTGAAAGAGAACAGAATCTTCTGATCAGCGGAATGATGGAGGGAGGCAAAGAGCTTCAGAACAAGCCAGCTGTGATCGATGTGCCTGTGGGAAAGGGACATGTTTTGTTTTTTGCCATCAATCCAATGTGGAGGCATGAAACACTGGGAAGCTTTTCTCTGCTGTTCAATGCGGCTTTGAACCATGACCACCTGGATGCGGGCCGGAGAAAAACAAAACCTGACACAGAATAAGAAATCAACACATAGACAATCCGGTTAGAATCTGGTTCCTAAGGTTATATACAAAATATCCTGGGCTTTTCTCGGATTATCAAAGCTCTTGCTCCCCAATCCGTAGATGACCTCAGCTGTTCCCAAAGGTGAGTTGAACAGGACGCCGGCTCCTAAACCCCATAAAAGATCTGATTTAAAGGTCCTGTTAGGGAGACGTTTTTCCACATCAAAAGCGATGTTTGATATCAATTGGATATGAAAGAGGTCATTGAAACGATAACGGTAATCGATCCGTAAGGTTTTAATCCGGTTGACGAAAACCTGGTCATAATCCATGCCAACAAAGGAAAAGGGAGTGCTTTGATTGAAGAATTTATATAAAGGAAGGGAACCTGAACTCAAGCCCAAAAATCCACTGAAGCGAACCGTGTGGTCGTGATAGGTATTGTATATATCCGTAGAGACCCCCAGTCTTTGATATTCCTTCTCAGAACCGAGATTTTTAAAGCTCCCCTGGTAATCTGCTTTCAAATACACTCCCTTTGATGGAAGCAGCACAGCATCCAATGTATCTATGGTGAATGAAGCGCAGACTTTGCAGAGAGAATCATTCAAGTCTGGAAAATACACAGGTCCTGATGCGCTTGAATTGACCCGCAGATTTAAAAATTCCTGATGGATTCCGATCTCTGAATTCACCACATTTGAAATGAGAAATCCCAGTCCCAACCCGATTTCAACTCCCCGGTCCTTATAGGTCAACGGGATGTCTCCGGTTCCATCATAAATATGGACGGGCCTGTTTCTGTATTCCAGGCTCACATAGGGATAGGCCGGAACATCAAAACTGCGAGTTGGATAAAACAGTGTTGAATGGAATTGAGTCAGACCCATAAATTGGAGCTCATTTTCTGACCTGAGACCCGGAAACAAAACATTGTTGGCATTGAATGCAGCCAATCCCACGATCTTATATCTGTCATCATAGCGGAGCCCAAGGTGAAATGAGTTTTCTTTGGATTCTTTGACCCATAACTTGAGATCGATTTTATTTGCCCCCAGATGATCGATTTTGTACTGGATGTGAGTGAAATAACGCAGGCTGTATATTTTCATGATCTTTTGTATGATTGATAGCTCATTGAATCGACTGCCTTTTTTAAGCCCCAACAGCCTCCGGATAAAGGAAGAAGGAAGATTGACATTTCCGGATATCGAGATGTTTTGAATCACCGGAGCCTGTTCTTCCTCTAGATAGAGTATCAGTTTGACCTCTTTGGAGGATAATGGAATGATCTCTGTTTCTAAGTTCTTTAATCGGAAATTTGTTTTCAAACGGATTAATTTTTCTTTGAGAGCTTGCTTTTGAAACAGCTGGCCTTTTTCAAGGTCCAGACTTTTTTTGATCTCTTCATAAGGGATGGTCCGGCTTCCTTTTATCTGAAAGGTGTGGATATAAGCCGACTCACTTGGTTTCGGACTGCTGCTCACAGGTTCCTGTTTGTAAACATTCTGTTTGATGAGCATCTGTTTCAGTTGTGGCCAGCTCTGTTCAGCAGCTTGATCTCCGGCTCGTATGATCCCTTTTAATTTATCTTTAAAGAAAAAGTCAAACATGTTGTATGCTCTCAGATCCGGACGGATCAAAAAATCAGCCTGCTTGGCATTCTCCGAAGAATGAGACAGTTCTGCGATTTTAATACTCTGCTCCAGAACTCGAAAAGCAGAGTCGAGTTCTTCCTGTTTTAAAAGCGGTTTTTGTATATCCACAGCAATCACAATATCAGCTCCCATATCTCGGGCCACATCAACAGGAAGGTTATTCAGCAGTCCTCCATCGATCAAAAGATGACCTTTCCATTCAACAGGAGTGAATAACGTGGGGATGGACATGGTGGCTCTCATGGCTTTGGCTAAAGACCCTTTTTTGAGTACGATCTCTTTTCCTGAAATCAAATCCACAGCCACACATCGGAATGGAATGGGAAGTTGATCGAAATCCTCCAGGTCTTCATAGGGCGTGGTGATTGCTGTGAAAAAAAGAGAAATATTTTGCCCATAAATAAGTCCTGAGGGCGGAGATGGAACCAATCCGTCCGCTCTAAAATCAAATTGATATTTGCCGCTCAGTCTCTTTTGAAAAAAAGGAAAATATGACCTTTGGGGGACATCAGAAAATAATGATTTCCAATCCATATCCTCAGCCATTTCTTGGATGTCTTCCCCGCTGTATCCCATAGAATACAGAGCTGCAACAAGACCTCCCATACTGGTTCCCACCACATAATCCACAGGGATTTGATATTTGTCCAGGAGTCTCAGAGTCCCTAGGTGAGCCAATCCCAGAGCACCTCCTCCATCCAGCACAAGCCCGATTTTAGGTCTTTTCTGGCAAAATACATTCTGGCTGGAAAAGACCAAAATCCACACAAATAAGAGTATCAGGGCTTTTTTTGGTATTCGGTTCATGAGATTCCTTAAAATCAACCTCGTTGATGCAAAACTCCGGGAGGTCTCTTATTGCGTTTTATTGAGCAGGAAACGGTCAAAAAAATCTGCAGCAGAGCGGTAGACCTGAATCCAGTTTTTGTGACAGAGAAAGCCGTGGACTTCATCAGGTATGATCAAGGTTTCTACATGAGCAATACCTAATCTCTTCAGTCGGTGCACCAGATCTGTGGTTTGAATGAAATCCACATTTCGGTCATCATCACCGTGCACAAAAAGCACTGGAGAAAACCAGAATTCCACATCAGCCACTGGAGATGACTGAAAAGCGTGATTCATAAGATCATCTCCATAGATGTCCCATCCACCTCCGTTCCTTCGCCTTCCTCTTAAAGACCAGTCGTGCACTCCGTGAAGGTCCACTCCTGCAGCAAAGAGGTCAGAATCTCTGGCCAGCCCCATGGCTGTGAGGTAACCTCCATAAGAACCTCCCCAAAGCCCCACTTTTCCGGGATCCACATCATCTCTTCTCTGCAAATACAAACCTGCTGCCACAATGTCTTGATATTCTGAAGCACCTCTGGGTCCTTGCTTGGGAGCATTTCTGAATTCATAGCCGTATCCGATACCTGAACGATAATTCACAGACAGCACCACATAACCTTTGCCCGTCAAATACTGATTCATGGCATAGGCATTGTGATAGTAACCTCTCATATGCCAACCCAGAAGCATTTGTCGAATGGGGCCTCCGTGCATGAAAATGACAGCGGGGCGGCTGTCTCCAGGTTTCGAATCCTTTGGCACAAAAAGCTGACAGTGTATGGTATATCCATCCGGCGAATGAAGGATGACCTGCTGAGGTTTGACCAGTTTTTCAGAAGGGAAGTCAGCAGGGATCTCTTGGGGAGCCATGAGATTTGTTTCCCCCTGGCTCATCTTTTTAAAAGCAGGGGCTGCTGGCTGCACAGCGGTTGAGCAGAGAAATATCAAGTCCTTGCTCTCAGAGGTCAAAACAGGGGACCATTCAATCCCGTCTCCTGCAGTGAGGCGTTTTGCTTCCCCCCCGGAGACAGGGACCGACCAAAGATGGCGACGGTCCATGTCATCCTGATTGGAATTATAAATCAGTTTTTTTCCATCTGAAGTTAAAAAACTATCTTCCACTTCATAATTTCCCGGGGTCAGAGAGATCAAATTATCATCCTCTAGAGAGAAAGAATAAAGATGCATCCATTTGTCGTGCTCAGAGTAAAACACAAGGTGACTGTCATGGGCCCATCTTAGGGGCTCTGATGGATAATACTGGGCAAATCCACCTGTGGCATTGGGGCATTCCCATACGGTTTTCGCTTCTTGAGTCGCCACATCAGCAACCATGATCTGATATTTTATGCCTCCCCTAAAGGAAGACCTCACACCTTCTATAAAACGAATGAATGCGATGTAATTGCCGCAGGGAGACCAGACCGGATAGGCGTCTCTTTCCACTGAGGGGCTGATCCATTTTATGGATTGTTCTGTCAGGTCAAAGATCCCAATAAAACTGTGGTCTTCTCTGTAGCTCACAAAAGCCATTTTTGTTCCATCCGGAGACCATTGTTGAGCACTGTTTTGTCCTCTTGCTTTAAACAGAATCCTGGGTTGGGCATCTGGTCTGACATCAGACAGAAAAATGTTTCCATGGTTTTGAAACACCACTTGATTCGATGATGGAGAACACAGAGGAGAGGAGCCTTTTCCGATTTTCCAAAGATTTCCTTCCTGAATATGGACCGCCCATACGGCCTGTTCTTTTTCTTTGGGGTCAGAGGTGGGGTTGGGATTTTCTCCTTTTCTGTTGGCTGAGCCTCCTTTCACATAGACAAGAATGCTCCCATCACGATTGAATTCAAGGTCTCCTATTTCCTGACCGTCGTCTTGATGATAAGAAGTGAGGCGTTTTGCTTTGTAATCAGGGCCCTGAGCTATCCAAATATTCCTTTTTCCTTTTGAATTGAACACCCAAGCCACCAAATCTCCTTTAGGTGAGAGCTTGAGGTGAGAAGGAAAAGAAGAGCTCATGATCTCCTCTAAATGGAATGATTCTTTTCCATGAATTGAGTTTAGAAAAATGAAGATGAGTGAAAGCAGGAGAATCCCTGTTTTTTGTAATAATAATTTGTTCATGTGTGCCCTCCTTTGATGGGATTGAATATCACCATTTGTTATCAACGAACCTGGCTTATTCATAAATAAACAGCGATGTTTTTATTATCATTGTATTTTCTGCGATATGCAAGGTCATTTTAAAATGAAAATCGATACGCATGATAATCATTTGTTTTTTCAATTTTATTGCTTTGTATCCGACTAAATTTTGTGGTTTATTGTAAAAAGCGAAAAAAAGGATTCGATTTGCCAAATATCAAGGTTTTGATTGTTGAGGATGAGATCATCATTGCTATGGACATCAAACACACAGTGGAAAATCTGGGAATTCATGCCTCTGATATCATCTCTTCCGGGGAAGAATCAGTCAAAAAGGCCTTTGAAGTGCGCCCTCACTTGGTGCTCATGGATATCAAATTGAGCGGGAAAATGGATGGCATATCTGCCGCAGAGACCATCTACAAGAAGACCAGGATTCCTTCCATTTTTCTGACTGCCTATAATGATGAACAGACTCTCCAAAGAATCCATAAGAACCCACAGTTTTTTTCGTTGACCAAGCCTTTTTCTGAACATGAACTCACTGATTCCATAGATAAAACAAAAGAAAAATTCAATTTGTCCTGATCAACTGAATTCACTGAAAAACAATAAACCTGACTTATCCATTAAGAAATGGCGATGTTTTCATCATTATTATAAAATTATATTTTCTTGCCTGGAAAAGCAAAATCACACATAATGGCCTAAAAGGAGAATTTTTATGAGAATAGCTCTGATTCAACAGCACTGCACCCAGGATGTCAATGACAACCAAAAAAGAGCAATCCAATCTTTCAAAAAGGCAGCGGACAAAGGAGCAAAACTGATATCCTATGCTGAATTGGGCTTTTCTTACTTTTTGCCTCAAAAGCCCTCCCGCCCCAAGGATACTGAAAAAGCCGAACCCATACCAGGTCCCACAACAGACCTGTTCACTGAATTGTCCAAAGAGTATAAAGTGGTGACCGTATTGAATCTTTATGAACGAATGGGGGATCGAACCTATGACTCTTCTCCTGTGATCGATACGGACGGCTCCATTCTGGGAACCACTCGCATGGCTCATATCATGGATGGAATGGGTTTTTATGAGAAAGGATATTATGATCCGGGGAATACAGAACAGTTTGTGTATCACTCCTCTTTGGGAAAAGTGGGAGTCGCCATTTGTTATGACCGCCATTTCCCGGAATATATGAGAAATCTCGCGCTCAACGAAGCGGAAATTGTTATTGTTCCCCAAGCAGGTGCGGTAGGGGAATGGGCAGAAGGAATGTTTGAAGCTGAACTTCGGGTGGCTGCGTTCCAAAACGGATACTTTGTGGCCCTAACCAACAGAGTGGGCAAGGAAGACACACTGGATTTTGCGGGAGAATCCTTTGTTGTGAACCCAGAGGGAAATATCATTGCCCAAGCTCCTTCAGGAAAAGACCATATTCTCTATGCTGAGTGTGATTTGAGCCAGGTCTCAGACTGCACAGCAAAGAGATTTTTTCTTCCTGACAGAAGACCCGATTATTATCAGCGATTCAAAATAACAGAACCCATGAAGAACGATAAATAAAAAGTCCGGAGTGAACTTATGAAGAATTGGTTTGTTTTGAACACAAAGCCAAAAAAAGAGTTTCAAGTGGAGAAAATATTCAGTAAAAACGGATTTCTGATATACAATCCAAAATACAGACAAGGAGACCGGATCCTTCCTTTCTTTTCAGGATATGAGTTTATTTGTTTTGATCACCCGGCTCAATACAGAACAGTCAAATTCACCCGAGGAGTCAAGAGGGTCATCGGAAACAAAGAGGGTCCCATCCCTATTCCAGAAAGTGTCATCAGCCAAATCAAAAAACGAGAGATCAATGGTTTCATTGAATTGGAAAAATACGGGAGTGAGCCTGAAGCTGGGGACCAAGTTCAGGTCATGGAGGGCGCCATGAAAGGACTGAAAGGGGTTTTCAAAAAAGAACTGACTCCCAAAGATCGAGCTTTGATCCTTCTCAATTATGTTTCTTATCAGGGACATCTCATTGTTGATAAAAAAAAATTGAAAAAAATTCTATAAAACTTGCTTCAATTTCTTAAGGCTGATTTTCGCTCCGCTCAGTATCAGAGAGATGTTTTTGTGCTTGAAATTTCTGGATTCTTTGAGAAGGGCCCCCACAGGAAGAGCGGCAGCGCCTTCGATCAGCATGTGTTGTTTTTCAATGACTTGTTTCAACGCATGGGCGATTTCTTGTTCAGATAGGATGACAAACCGGTCCACATATTTTTCACAAAAATCATAGGTGATGGATCCTTTTTCAATGCCTCCCGCAGTTCCATCTGATAAGGTGGGCTTGGAATCCATCTCAATGATCCTTCCTGCTTTGAGTGATTCATACATAACCGGAGAGTTCTCAGGCTGGGCTCCGATGATTTCAATGTCAGGATTTTGTTTTTTTAGAAACCCCGCAATACCTGATATAAGGCCTCCCCCCCCCACAGG
>WJMT01000051.1 GCA_014727835.1 Candidatus Aminicenantota bacterium
GCGGCTTCCCAATGAGGAATCATACACAGCCTCAAGGATCTTGTACTGAAGATACTCCCGGAGTATGTTTCTTTTGAATGGTTTTAAGGAGTCCGGATAAAACGTTTCGATCTGTTTAATATCCAGCATTAGATTTATCCTGTTCGTTTTTTCCCATAAATTCACGAAACACTGAAATCCGCTCAGACAGTGCGTTTTTGGCGAATCTCCGGAGGTAATTCTGAAATTTTTTCCACCTGAACTTCTTCTTAAAAGCTTGCTCATTAAACCGCAGAGAAAGGATATCACTCACTGATTTCAGCTCTGGATGGAGATAGAAAAAATCCAGAACAGCTTTTTCCATATCAGCGATTTTGAAAGCTTTGGAATTAAAACTCATGATTTGGTAACCAAAGAACAAGTCTGGTTTGACTGTCCTGTATTGAAATTTTCCCAACGGGGTAGAGAAAGAATAGGTCCGGCGCGTGGAGATGGAGGTGATCCCGTAAACAGCTTCAGGAATGATCTGATGAAAAGATAAAGCTGATTCAAGAGATACATAAGAAGGATTGTAGAGACGATTCGCGATTTCAAATAATACATTCTCATCAACAGTGAGATCCGAGAAAATATAGCAGCTCTTAGCTATTTTTTTGATGTATCCTTTTTCCTGCCACTCAATGAGCCTTCGCCTGTGAAAATGAGGGTCAACGAGCTTGATGTCGTTTAAAGAGAAAACAGTAAAGTCCTTAAGTGCGTCTTTGAACTGGATAAACTTCATAAGCTTTGTGTCCTCAATTATATTTCATAAAGTTGCTAAAAACAGCAACAATACGAAATATAATACATGCCTTTCCAAATGTCAAGCCTGCTGAAATCTTTTGATCTTATCTTCCTCCCCCTTGTCACTGCGAATCCTGTAAAGCAGGATAAAGCAAAGATCCCATTAAGGGGCGAACATCTCGGCCAATGTTTCCAGGACACGGCTGGAAGCGGCATCATCGATCTTTCCCAGTACTTTGACCAATCTTTTTTTATCCACAGTCCTTATCTGGTCGAGCACGATCTGCCCTTTTTTGCCCTTAAAAGATGTGGTTATTCGTGTTGGATATTCCCTGCCGGCTGTGGTCATGGGAGCGACGATGACTGTCCGGATGTGCCTGTTCATCTCATCCGGGGAGATAATGAGACAGGGGCGTGTTTTTTTGATTTCATGTCCGAGGGTGGGATCAAGATTGACCAGGCAGACATCAAATCTGTGAATCACCACTGCCATTCTTCTTTGTCCCATTCTGATTCAAGTTCAGGTTCTTTATCAAGCAGCACATCGTCTCCTTGAAGCCGCATTTTCTCAAATGATTTTTCCCATCCGGCTCGTGCGTTTTTAGCGGGGCGGATAACAATAGAGTCCTTTTTCATCTCCAAAAGCAATTCATCTTTCATGTTGTACTGCTCGATCAAGGATTTGGACAGGCGGATCCCCTTTGAATTTCCAATCCGAATGATCTTCACTTTTATGGAATTCATGGCAAGCTGAAGTAATTATAAAGTAATTACTTGCCATTTTCAAGGATTTTTTCATGTGAATTTTGAGTCCTATACAATAAGAGACGTATCTGATGACACAGATTCTCAGGTTAATTCAGGGTATATGTTTTATTTGCTGAAAAGAAATATTTTTGCACTCAAAAGGAAAAAGATTGTGAATTTAAGAAAAATTCACAAGTGAGACTAGTTAATTTAATTAGAATCAACATCTTATACTGTTCCTCTATGAATACTGTAATGTCCCTCTCTAATCCCTAAGAATGAGAAGATCCAGAGTCAAGCACGTCTATTATTTTGGAAAGCGATTGATAAATGAAGAATCTTGACAGAATGTACTTAAAAACCTATATTATCTATGAAAACATAGCTAACGCTAATCCGAAAGGATTAACTTAAATATCTCGGGGGAACCCAAGAAGTTCCCCCTTTTTTTTATCTAATGAAAAAAGTAGTTATATTAGTGGATGGGGAAAATTTCAGATTCAGCTTAAAGCAATTATTTCCAGATAAATTTAAATATTTGCCTAAATTTTCAGATTGGCATCAGATTTTTACAATTCCAAAATCATCTAATCAGGAGCTCGTGAGGATATATTGGTATGTGGTAGAAGAACTCAATTTTAGGCCCTATGAGCTGCCTAGAGAAGATAGAAAATTTGAAAAGCTTTTAAAAAAAGCAATAAATACAAAGTTGGAATTGAATAGAAATGAAGAAAGAAAGAGTTCATTTCTCAAAGAAAAAAGATCAAGGATAGTGAAACGTAAAGCTGAAATAAAGAGAAGATTCGATGAATGGAAAAGAATACAAAACCATATAAGTCATAGCAATAATTTCCTTGAATTTAGAAGAAGCGGAATGTTGTGTTTTAACCTGCTGACGAATAAATTTGAAAAAGAAAAAGGTGTAGACGTCAAACTTGCAACCGATTTAATTGCTTTTAAAGAAATTTCGGACCAGGTTATTCTTTTTAGTGGAGATAAGGATTATATTCCAGCTATTCAAGTATATAAAGACGCTGGGAAACAAATATATTCAGTTAATTTCGAAACAGAGTCTGGCCGGATATTACCGGGAGGTTCTTTTAACCTAGAGGGATTAGTTGATAAGGTCATTACAATAAAATATAAAGAAATAGAGTCCTTGATCAAGTAATCCAGGTAAAAAATAATTTCATTGTCATTGCGAATCCTACGGAGCAGGATGAAGCAGTCTCATGCTGTCATTGCGAGTTTCCAGAGGAAGCGAAGCAATCTCACCCCTACCCAAGCCCCCGCAGCATCTCATCCTTCTCGATTTCCCCCTCTGCCCCCACAATCCGCAGAGCACTCACAGCCCGGCTCACAGCAATATTCATCCTCACTTCATACTTATCCACCACATACCGCAGATCTGTCACAACAACAGCCGGCCTCTCTAATCCCTTAAAC
>WJMT01000052.1 GCA_014727835.1 Candidatus Aminicenantota bacterium
GGTCTGTATCCAGGTTTCACCTTTGTCATCCGAACGGTACACCGTAGCTCCTTTGATAATGCCTTTTAATCCGCGGGTGTAGGTATCTGCTTTTTCTTCTTCAGTTAATTCTCTGGCAATTTCATAGTTGTCAACGAGAGCATAAAGAGTGTTAGGCTGGCTGAGACAAACATCCAAACCGATTCTTCCACGGTCCTCAGCCGCAGGGAGTCCTTTGTTTATGGGATTCCAAGTTTCCCCGCCATCTGCGGTCTTGTATATGCCGCTTTGGCCATATCCCTCAAGGTTTCGGGGATCATTCCATTTGAGACGGATTCTCTGCCAGAGTGCTGCGTACAAGGTGTCTGGATTTTCAGGGTCCATAGCCAGGTCAATGGCGCCGGTTCGGGGACCTTTATTCAATATTTTTTCCCAGGTTTCACCTCCGTCTGTGGTCTTATAAACTCCTCTTTCCTCAATGTCTGTCCATTCATGTCCTGAAGCCGCCACATAAACCACATCCGAATCCTCAGGATGAATAACAATCCTGGCAATGGTGAGAGTATCAGCAAGTCCCATGTGTTTCCAGGTTTCTCCCCCATCTAAAGACTTGTACATTCCAGCTCCATTTTGAGAGCTGCGAAAAATATTGGCTTCTCCAGTCCCTACCCACAAAATATCAGGGTTTGTGGGGTCCAGAGCGATATCTCCAATAGAGGCTGTGGCCTGATTCTCGAAAATGGGTTCCCAGGTGATGCCTTCATTAACAGTCTTCCAAACTCCGCCAGAAGCTGAACCCACATAAATGGTGTAGTTGTCTCCTTTAGGCTGGACCACAGCAATGTCAGTGCACCGCCCGCTCACATTAGTGGGACCAATGTGCCACCACTTAAGGTCCTTGAATTTTGAGGTTTCCTTCATCTCCAGATGCTTGGAAAACCACTCAAGGCGCAGCGCAGGATCTGTGTTCTTTATAACCTCCGGATCTTTTGCTTTTTTGGCAGCAAAGGAAGAATAGGAAAGTCCTCCAATGAGAAGAAAGGCCAGAAAAGCAGTTAGAAAAATCGAAAGGATACGTTTTTGTGACATACAAACCTCCTTTTATAATAATGTCATGATGTATAATATATCAGAAACCTTTGTATAAAGAAATGAATTTATTGGCTTATCAAATTGTATTGGTTGACTCTTTTTTGTTTAATTTATATTCTTATCAGTAAGTGAAGTAAGTGGATGTTTGGTGCAGTCCGCTAAATTTATTTAAAGGAGGACCGCTTTGAAAAGGGGACTACTGATATTAAGTTTAATTTTATCGCTTGCTTTGTTTCCTTCTCTGTTTCGAGCAGAGGGAAACTCTGAAAAGCCAAACAACGGCTTATTAGTTATAACTTCTGCCTCCCAGCAGGGAGAGATAGAAAAGACCATCTTAGAAGCCTTAGATCAGTTTAAAAAAGGAAATATCCATGAATCAGTGGCACTGCTTGCTGAAGCCATGATGATGATAAAAAGTGGAGAAAAGCTAAGCATTGACCAATTATTTCTTTGCAAAGAGATCAATGGATACAGGGATTATGTGAAAAGAGAAGGAAACACCATAAAATCGAGCGAGCCTTTCTTGCTTTACATTGAGCCAGCTGGGTATCAAATCAGGAGAGAAGGCAGTGAGTATAAAATATGGGTTTCTGAAGATGCTTCCATTGTCAATGAAAAGGGAAAGGTAATTTTTCAGAGAAACAACTGGGTCGAATACAATAAAGGCTTTGTGAGTCCGGTGATTCCTTTTTACATAACCAACCGGGTGACGGATATCCCTCCAGGGAAATACACTTTTAAATTCACCATCAAAGACAACTACAAAAAGACTTTTTTAGAACAGTCTTATGAATTTGTGGTAGAGTGAGGTTTTTCTCTTATTTGCGTAGTTATATGATCTCTAGTTCATCCTTGCTTGGGAGCGGGGGAAATTTGGCGTGAGGTTCCTGCTGATACCACACCGCCACAGATGATATATCATCCTGAAGAGGAAGATATCTTCCTCCTGAACGCCATCCCAAAGCCTGGATCGTGACCTTCAAATCTTTTTCAAAACGCACTGGGTCCATGATGTGCCAGCGGTAGAGGCCGAACCGCTGCTGGGACTGCCACTGCCCGTCAGGTGTTATGACTTGAGGCATCCCAGCATAGGGAGTTGTGTATTCTTTATACTTTCCGTCAGCGGTGAATCCATAAGAGCCGCAGAAGTAGTCTTCAGTCCCTGTGCCGCAGATAGTGGGGAATTCTTTGTCTCCGTCCATGTAGAATTTGATCTCACCTTCGCCCCACCAGCCTGTGTTATTGGACTGCCAGCACATATAAGTGCCCACATAATGGCCCCATCCTTTGATCCCATCCACAATGGTGTAAACGGACTTGTAAGGAACAGGATTGGTGCGCCGGTATTGGGCATGGAAATAGGCCGCATCTTCAGGCACATCAGTCAAAGTGTAGTTGACCTGATAATAGAGAGTCATTTTCTTGTCATCCAGGTTTTCCATAGTGATTTTACAGGATTTGCGGAAAGGCATCACCCAGTAGGAGTTCAGGCCGCTTCCCGGGTTGACACAGATGGGAAGGGAAGAGACCTGGGCAAATTTCCCCCAGCCGCAGGCAAAAAAGTCTCCTACCGGAACTTCCACAGAAGGCTCTTTCTCGCCGTCCCAGTAAAACCGCAGGATAGAGAACCGCCAGTTTCCGGA
>WJMT01000053.1 GCA_014727835.1 Candidatus Aminicenantota bacterium
AAAAAACACAGTGTTCTGATACTGAGAAGACTTGAGCCGGTATCTGTAAACTAAAACCTGTGAGGACTCATGCCCTTGTTCCACGTATTCCGGAAAATCACGGCTCGGGATCAGTTCTATCCGAGAGGACTGCTTTCGGAATGCTTTCAGCCCGATAGATGGGATCTCGCCTTGCTGAAAAGATTTAATGACCCCCCATATCTCTATTTTGGAGACCTCAGTCAATGGACTTCCATCCAGATAAGAGGACGGATTCTTCCATTTCAAGAGGATGTGTTCTCCCCTCTGAAAAACTTCTTGGATAAGCACTGGCTTGGGTGCTTTTTTTATGGGAGGCAGTACAGGGCCTTTTCTCCCGCAGCCTGTTAAGACAAGCATCCCTGTCAATGCCGACACAAGGATGCGGTGTTTATTCATCAGAGGATAAAACGACTGAGGTCCTGATCTTCCATAATATCCTTCAACTGTTTATCCACGTAATCGTCATCAATGGAGATCTTTTTGCTGACATCATCCGGAGCCTGGAATGAAATCTCCTCCATGACCTTTTCCATGACTGTGTGAAGCCTTCGGGCCCCAATGTTTTCGTTCAGGCTGTTGACTCTTTCCGCAATATCAGCGATCTTATGGATCGCATCCTGGGAATACTTGACTTTAACTCCTTCTGTAGCCAAGAGCGCCTTGTACTGCTTGAGCAATGCGTTTTCCGGTTCAGTCAAAATACGGATGAAATCCTTTTTATTCAGTGAGGACAGTTCAACACGGATCGGAAAACGCCCCTGCAGTTCTGGAATCAAATCAGAGGGTTTTGTGACATGAAAAGCTCCGGCACCAATAAACAAAATATGATCTGTTTTCACCAGACCTGAACGGGTGTTTACAGTGGTGCCTTCAATGATGGGAAGAAGGTCCCTCTGGACCCCTTCACGGCTGACTTCCGGTCCCCGGCCGCTTTCCCTGCCTGATACTTTATCGATTTCATCCAGAAATATGATTCCTGAATTCTCCACGCGCTCCACGGCCAATCGTGAGACCTGGTCCATATCAATCAGTCTTTGCTGCTCCTGCTCTATCAGATATTCAATCGCTTCCTTGACCTTGACCTTTCGTTTTTTGGTTTTTCCTCTTAAACCGGGAATCATTTCCTGTATTTGTATCCCGATCTCTTCCACTCCGGTGTTGGAAAAAATCTCAAAAGGAGAGCTGAATTTTTCCTTGACCTCAATCTGTACCTGACGTTCATCCATAAGTCCAGCCCTCAGTTGGCTTCTCAGCTTTTCCCGCGTCTCCTGAAATTTTTTTTCTTCGATCTTTTCGTCAGACTCTGAAGAGATCCGGGGCTTTGGAAGGAGGATGTCCAGAAGTCTTTCCTCCGCGTTCCTCTCTGCCTTTGTTTTAACCTCCTGCATTTTTTCCGTCTTGACCAAACCAACGGAAATCTGGACCAGATCTCTGATCATGGACTCCACATCTCGGCCTACATAACCCACCTCAGTGAACTTGCTGGCCTCGACTTTGAGAAAAGGAGACGAAGTCAATTTGGCCAATCTGCGCGAGATCTCGGTCTTGCCCACTCCGGTGGGGCCGATCATCAAAATATTTTTGGGCACTACTTCATCTGCCAGTTCCGGAGGAAGCTTTCTCCTTCGGTATCTGTTCCTAAGGGCAACGGCCACTGCTTTTTTGGCTTCCTCCTGGCCGATGATGTATTTATCCAATTCCTCGACGATTTTTTTGGGAGTCAGTTCGGATTCGTCAAAACGTTCTTTGATCAATTTGAAACTGTTTGGAAGTTCTATGGGCATCTATAATTCCTCTATGGTTATGTGCTCATTGGTGTAAATACAGATATCTGATGTGATATTCATGGCTTCTTTCACAATGTCCCTGGCAGAAAAATCCGTGTTTCTAAACAAAGCTCGGGCTGCAGCAAGGGCATAGCCGCCTCCGGAACCAATGGCGGCAATCCCGTCATCTGGCTCCACCACATCACCTGTCCCTGAAATCAAGAATGAATTGCTGTTATCCGCAACCACCATCAATGCCTCCAGCCTTCGGAGCGCCTTATCCAGCCTCCAATCCTTGGCCAGCTCAATAGCAGCCCGGGCCAGATTGCCCTGGAATTCTTCCAGTTTTCCTTCAAATCTGGAAAACAAGGCAAAGGCATCGGATGTGGCACCAGCGAATCCTGCCAAAACTTTTCCCTTATACAGCCGCCTCACTTTGCTGGCTTTTGATTTCAATACGGTCTTTTCCATAGTCACCTGACCGTCACCTGCTATAGCGACCTTCCCTTGTTTTCTCACACACAATATGGTGGTGGCATTAATATTATTTTGGACTGACATAGCTTTCTAATGATAAAACGTTCTATGAAAAACGTCAATGTTTCTTATATCGGTCCCTCAAACGAGTCTGGATGCTTTCCATGGGAATGACCTTTCCATTGATGACCACATGGCAAACCCGAGAACTCATCTGAACCGGAGATCCAGTCCAAACCACCAGGTTTGCTGTTTTTCCTGTTTGGATCGATCCCACTTCATCATCCATTCCCAGTATTTTAGCCGGATTGATAGTCAGTGCTTCCAGCGCTTTCTCTTCATTCAAACCATAGGCCACTGACAGGCTTGCCGGAACCGGAAGATTGCGCACATTTCTGGAACCAGGCCCCCATCCACCCGGGTCAAACGCAAACAAAACGCCTTTGTCTGCCAGTACAGCTGCGGTGTGATAATTCAAATCAAAAGGCTCCCACCGTCCGGGAATGTTGGTGGTCCCTGCCCATATCACAGGGATATTTTTCTGCTTCAGGTCCTCAGCATATTTTAAGACTCCTTTGGCTCCTCTGATGATCCCGTCGAGATTATACTCCTCAATGATTTTCAGAGCATTCCGGATGGTGACTTCATCATAAGTGATGAACAAGGCCGGCACTTCTCCTTGTATGACTGGAACCAGTGCTTCCATCTCCAGGTCGACTTTAAAAGAACTGTCCAGTTCCTTGTTCTCGTGCTCTTTGGATTCCAGGCTTTTGTCTTTCTTCTCTTGGTATTGCTTTGCCTTGTTGAGCTTGTCTTTGATCAAGGAGACCACTCCGGGAAGAGTGGAAGGGTATTTATCATCAGATTTCGCCCCCATATTGAATATTTGAGCGGCGTATCTTTTGATGACCAGGTCCGGGGCCAGCCTCCCTTCCAAGTTCATGACAACTGATTTTCCGTTGATGGGGCTTCGGGTTCCGCTCACCGTCATGACTGTGGTCACCCCTCCCAGCCGGGTGACTTTGATACAGGGATCTTCAGGATTGATGGCATCATAAGGATCCATTTGAGGGGTTGATACTCCGGATTCATCCAGATCATTTCCTGCTCCCGGGTATCCTGTGACGCCCACAGCAGTCA
>WJMT01000054.1 GCA_014727835.1 Candidatus Aminicenantota bacterium
GACCACATCTGGGCCTGGGGTTCTTACGGTGTGCAGAACATCAAAACCACTACTGTTTACGGAAATGCAGATGATACCCTGCTCCAGAACTATGCCTTCAAACTGAATGCGCAGCTCATCCCGGAAAACCGCTTTGAAGCGTTTCTGCATGTGGGCGGCAAGAACAAATGGGGACGATCTATCAGCGCGACATTTCCTGGTGGATTTTACCAGGGAGGACGTTATTATTTCGGAAGTCCGATCTTCAAGCTCCAGGATGAGCACATGTTCGGGAACAATTTCTTTATGTCAATCCGATATTCATTCTCTGATGCCGGATTCAATCTGACGCCCATGGATGACATGGATTTTGAAAACGTTCCGTTTTATGACCACACCAATGACCGCTGGGAGGGTCCCACAGGAGACAGGACTTTTTGGCGTTATTATGTGGAACGGCCTGTGAGCCAGTATGCTCTCAGAGGCACTTACTTCAATGACAGCTTCTTAGGCGTGAGCCACGAGATCTTATTCGGCGGAGAATATGCGGCAAGAAAAGCTTACACAGAATTCGCTTATCCCGGCAACATCAATGCGTTCTGGAACTATAATTTCCCCACTGCGGACTGGAACGGAGACGGAACTCCCACTGCCGATGAGAATCCTGCTTATCTCAAATATTTCCAATTCTTTAGAGGTTTTTACAGAGACTATGGTGTGGATGCCTATGCTTTTTATTTAAGAGACACCGTGACTTTTGGGCGATTCACTCTGCTTCTGGGCTTGAGGTATGACCAGCAGCAGCCTTATGTGGCACCCGTTACCGTAGAAGCTGTGAGTGACAATCCTGCCTGGGATGTGGCTTCTCCGGATGTCAAAGCTGCCTTAGACCAGCTTCTTCCCGGAGCTGAGATTTCTGAACAAAAAGCTGTGGATTATCAGGGCGATCCCTACTGGTGGAAGACCTTTTCTCCCAGAATCGGACTTACCTATGATGTGACCGGTGATGGAAAAACCATTGCCAAATTGTCATTAGCTCAATATGGAAATTTTATGGGAATGATCGCTGGAAACTGGATGCCGGGGGGGACCGCAGGACAATTTGATTTTTACTGGAACGACAACGGCGACAATGTGATTCAGATGAACGAGATGTACTGGTACACTGTGGGAGACGGGCTCTACACCCCATATCAGATATTCAATGCCGGGGGTAACTTTATCGGCAACTGGAACGATGCTTCAGGAGAATTTTGGTTCGGATATGATCCTTCCAATCCGAATCAGCTGACAGATCCCTACACCACATATGAACCGGATGCACAGTCACCCAGGACTTCAGAAGTCATTTTGACCCTGCAGAGAGAAGTGCTTCCTGACTTTGGAGTCTCTGTCAATGCCACCTATCGGAGATACAGCAATTCCACCTGGAATAACAAGCACTTTGTGGATGCCAACGGAAATGCTTACCGGTTCGAAACGCAGGACTGGTATGTTCCCGGACCTCAGCTCCCATCGAATGTGGATGTGAGCGGAGTTAACACACCCTGGGACGGTGATATGGGCGGCGCAGACGAAAGTTCTGAATATTCTTACACTACAAACAGCTACAACGGTTATAATCCCTCTGCCTACTCCCCTTATAACCGGATAACAAGACGGCCTGATTTTTATCAGGAATACTGGGGATTTGATCTCATTTTCAACAAGAGGCTTTCCAACCGTTGGATGCTCAACGGAAGCTTTACCTTCCAGAACCAGAAAGTCCACTATGGAGATGAAGGTTATTGGAATCCCACAAATCTTTGGGCTCTGGATGGTAATGTGTATTCGCCTTTCCAGGGCGGAGCCAGCGGAAAGATCAATCAGTTCACCTATTCCCCGTGGATGTTCAAAGTGTCCGGTCTGTACCAGCTTCCCTATGAAATCAATGCGTCTTTCAACTTCCAAGCCAGAGACGGATGGCTGATCAGAGAAAGAGTTTTTGTCCAAGATTACAGGATTCCCAATCCCAGAGACAGAGGACGTTGGGTCTTTTTGAGTGAGTTTGGCCAGGATTCCCTTGATGTGTTCTATAAACTGGACTTCAGGCTTGAAAAAGTATTGAGTGTGGGAGATGTAGGCAAGATCTATCTTATGGCAGACCTGTTCAATGCTCTCAACAGTACGCTGGAAAACAGACGATACCAGAAAGACTGGGGAACCCTCTACATCTATACAGACGGCAGCACCAGTTTCACACCTGATTCCAATGCCAATACCTTGAATGAGATCCTGAACCCGAGAATGCTGAGATTCGGAGTGAGATTCGAGTTCTAATTATTGAGCTGACGTAGAAATATCAAAGCCCCTTCCCGTGGGCACGCCTTATCAAAGGCGAGACAAGTGACAGCACACATGCCCGCGGAAGGGGCTTTTTCTTTTGAGCTAAAAAGCAAGAAAAAGAAAGATGATCAGGATGGCCAGTATAAGAATGAGTTTCTTCATTTTTCTTTGGATTTATAAAATTTATTTGACAAAAACACTGAAAAGCTCATGATCCCTGAAAACAGAGTGAGCAGAATAAGTATAATGAGAACAACAGGGATCTGTTGCACTGAATGTGAGATGCCTTTGGAAAACAACTGAAGTGCGCCCCAAATGATTGCTGAAAAGGAGATGATGACAGCTGGGAAAACAAACAGTGCTTTTCCGGCTCCATAACGAAAAGAGAGAGGGAAAAACAATACCACCAGCAGCAGTGAAAGAGAGAGAAACACCGCTCCTCCTTCAAAACTCTGAAGGGATTTCAGATCTGTTAGGGATTCTGGGAATAAAAAGCCGTAGAAAAAGCTGGAAGCCATCCAGAAAAACAATCCGATCAGAATGATGAATAAGGAAGAAATGTATCTGGATAAAACAATGCTTTGAATTTTGATGGGGAGACTTGAAATGATTCCTTCTGTTCTGTAGTGGTCTTCAAGGAGGGGGATGGAAACCATCATGGCAAAGGTCAGGATCACACCTGCGATCAAATAGGAAAGCTTGGAAAAAATAAAGGTGCTCAAAAGGAGAACAAAGAAAAAGGGAGCTGGGATCCAGAACCAGCGAGTGACGTAAAAATCTTTCCAGCACAGTTTAAGCATTGATCTTTCCCTTGCTCAATAGAAACATGAGGTCATCCAGAGAGGGTTTTTCCATGACATAATTTTTTCCTGACAGAACGAGCTGCACTTTTTCTTTGTCTGAAATCAGAGCTTTGAAGCCGTAGCGGGATTTCCGGATTCCCTTAAAAAGCTTTTGGGCCCGGTGGTCCAGGATATCAGTTCCCCCTTTGACCAAGGCCCATGTTTCAAAAAGATGATCTTTGGTTCCGGAAAAAAAGATGTTCCCGTTTTGGAGGTAAGTGATGTAATCAGCGGTCCTTTCAAGGTCAGAACTGATGTGGGTGGAAAACAGCACTGCTTTGTTTTGGTTTTGAATGACTCCGGAAAACATTTTCAGAAGCTCTCTTCGGAAAACAGGATCCAGCCCTGTGGTGGGTTCATCCATAAGAAGAAAATCCGCATCATGTGACAAAGCCAGGGCCAGAGAAAGCTTCATTTTTGTCCCTCGGGACAGAGCAGATATTCTTTTATTTAAAGGGATGTTGAAATCCTCACAGTGTGTTTGAAAGTGGCCCTGGTCCCAGTCAGGATAAAACCGGGAGAAAAGGGAGCTGGCTTCCTTGACTTTTAGATAGTTGTGATAACAGGGCTCCTCATGCACAAATCCGATCCTTGATTTGATCTCGGTTTCATGAGCGGAGTTGTCCATGCCGAACACTTTGATTTCTCCTGATTTCCTGGGGATTATACCAAGAATGAGTTTGATAAGAGTGGTTTTTCCCGCTCCATTAGGTCCGATAAGCCCCATGATGTATCCTGACGGAAGTGTTAGGTTGATGCCTTTCATTTCAAAGTCATGATATTGTTTGCATAGGTTTTTGATCTCAAGAGCTGGTTTCACTTGGGCCTCCTTAAAAGTCCCTCCGGGCAAAAAGAAACTGAGAGGATTTCAACGTGACCGCATTAATGACCGCTACAGAAATAATGAGCCCTAGGAGATAGGTGATTGTGGAAGGTTGATTCAAAAGGAACTTTATGGCATTGATAACCGAATGAATCATGGAGCGGAAGATGTTGTCTTTGCTGCCCGCCGCTCTTGTCAGAACCAATGTGATGATTCCCAGGAACTGGAGTAAAACCAGCCCGATCATCACTCCGGATATTCCGAACCGGATCACAAACGGAAACAAGAACGCAAGAAAAAGGCTTGAAAAAAGAAAAAAGATGAAAATGTATTTGAGTTGGATAATCAGATGGAAAATGGCATGATTTTTCTGAAATGCAGCTGAGATGAGGATTCCAAAAATCAAAGCCGCGATCATAAGAGACCAGGATGTGATCAACCGGGCCAGAATAATGGTGTTTCTGTTAGTGGGAAGGGAGCAGTTCAAAGTCCATGCTTTAAACTTTTCTTCTCTAGCTGGGAAACTTGATGCGCAGAAGAGGGGAAGCACAAAAGAAAACAAGACCAGAGAGAACCTTGGAGAAAAATCCTGCAAAATGATCCATACCCAGAAGACAAGAATATAGCCCGCAAAAATATAGAGATTCGTCTTATTGAATATCAGTTCTTTTCGGATGTGTTTAAGCATGAGAATCTCCTTTTTTAATAAAGTACATGATGTCTTCAAGCGTGGCTTTTTCTGTGACAGAATCAGAAGGGATGACTGTTTGAGCCTTTTTTATATCTGAAGTCAGGATTTCAATACCGTATTCTGTCTTTTCATATCCCGTAAGACCGGGGATTTCTGTTTCATCCAGAAAGTTTTTTCCAGCTTTGATGATCCCCCAGTTTTCAAGGATTTGGTCTAGGGAAGAGGAGAATATGATGTCTCCGTTATTTATGAATGTGATGTAATCCGCGATCCGTTCTAAATCTGATGTGATGTGGGTGGAGAAAAGCACAGTTTTCTTTTCATCCAGCATGATCTGTGACAGACGCTCTAAGAGTTCCTGCCGGAATACAGGATCCAAGCCGGATGTGGGCTCATCCATGAGGATCAAATCCGCATCATGAGAAAGAGCCAGACACAGAGAGAATTTCATCTTCATGCCGTGGGAAAGTTTTTTGAATTTTTTATCCTGCGGGAGATCAAATTCACGCATGAGTTTTAAAAACTGGCTTTGGTCCCATTTTGGATAGAAAGGAGCAATAGCTGAGGCCATGGTCTTGAGCTTCGTATCCTCATAAAAATGAGGCACATCATACACAAAACCAATCCGAGATTTGATGTCAGGTTCGCAGAGGATATGGTCTTTTCCGAAAACTTGAATGGAGCCGGAATTTTTTCTGACTAGGTTCATGATGAGTTTGATAAGAGTGGTTTTTCCCGCTCCATTAGGCCCGATAAGCCCCATCACATATCCTTTGGGAATGCGAAATGACACATTCTTTAGAGTGAATCCCTTGAATTCTTTTCTGACGTTTTCAATAGTCACAGCGTATTCCATCACTTGTCCTCCTTGTAGAGAAGCATGAGCATCTCTTTCAATTCGTCCAGGTTGATACCTAGGAGTTGGGCCTCGGCAACAGCTTCCGAGAGCCTGTCTTCGACCATTTTCATCTTCTTTTCCCTGAGAAGCTCTTTATTCTGCATGGCCACAAAAGTCCCTTTTCCGCCCACAGAATCAATGAATCCTTCTTTGTCAAGCTCTTCATAAGCTCTTTTGGTGGTGATCACACTGATTTGAAGTTCTTGGGCCAGTTTCCGTATGGATGGAAGGGGATCTCCTTCCTCCAGCTCTCCGCTGATGATCTGATTTTTAATCTGTTCGGCAATCTGGATGTAAATGGGATCTTGTGAGGCATTGGAAATGATGATTTTCATTTGACCTCTCTGTTTGTCATATTGTTCATTTCGTTATAACCGTATCAATTGTATATCAAAAGCATATACAATATAGGTCGGATTAGGACCTTTGTCAAGTGCTTTCTAAAAATTTTTTTATGAATAGTTCAGGCGAATTGACTTAAAAGGACTTTCCCCTTAAAATAAAAAGTAATCCAATTACAGGGAACGTGAAAAAATGAATGAAAAACAAAAGGATGAATACATCAAAGCAATCGATGCAAGAATCAAGGAACTGAATGCAGAACTGGACCGGTTGGAAGCAAGGGCAAACCGCCTCAAAGCCGAGTCCAAAATCGAAATGATGAACAAGATCAAACAGATGAAGGAACAAAAAAAAAGAATATCCAGTAGACTGATACAGATCAAAGAAAAAGGAGAAGAAGCCTGGGAAGATTTGAAAAAAGGCCTTTCTGATTCTGTTGACGAATTGAGTTCCGCATTGAAAAGCGCGGCATCCAGGTTCAAAAAATAAAAAGAGGAGACCCAATATGACCGAATTTAAAGACTTATTTCAAACAGCTGACTGGAAGCAGGAGAAACATGTTCCGGTTATAGATGCCCCGGATCAAGTCAATAAAGGAGAGATGTTTGAGGTGAAAGTCAGTATAGGAAAAGAAGTGGCTCATCCCAACAAAACCGAACATCACATCCGTTGGATCACCGTATACTTCAAACCTGAAGAAGAAGGATTTCCCTGCCAGATCGGCAGAGCGGAGTTCTCAGCCCATGGAGAAAGCACAGAAGGGCCTGATACCAGCACAGTCTATACGCATCATGCAGCCACTTTGAGCTTCAAAACAGACAAACCCGGAACCATTTTTGCTTACAGTCTGTGCAATATCCATGGATTGTGGCAGAGCTCCAAAAATATCTCTGTGACATAAGAACGCGATATTGTTTACTGATCCGAAAACAGAGACAGAGAAAGAAAGAACGATTCCCGGTTTTTTTGTTTTATAGATGCCAGGTCGAAAGAATGGGGATGTAAGTGATCATCAGCACAGATATCAGCTGTATGAAAAAGAACAGAAGAATACTTCGATAGACCTTCTGCATAGGCTCCTCAAACCTGTATGAGGCCAGAAAAAGATTCAATCCCACCGGTGGAGTGAGGTATCCCAGCTCCATATTAGCCAGGAAAATAATGCCCAGATGTACGGGATGGATTTGAAAAACTTGGCCTAGGGGGATGATCAGGGGAACGATAACCAGAATGGCTGAAAAAATATCCATAAAAAACCCAGTTACAAGCAGGCACAGGTTTAAAAGCAGAAGAAACAAGTATTTTGAACCGATATTGGATTGGGCCCATTCTGCGAGTTTCACCGGGATCTGAGCATCCACCATAAAGTAAGATAAGGCTTTGGCAATAGCGATGATGGTCAGAACCCCTCCAATGATAGGGATGCATTTTTTGATGATATTGGAAAGGCCTTTTATTTTAATGTCTCTGGTTATCACCAGTTCCACAATCAGGATATAGACCACAGCCACGGCTCCGCTCTCCACTAGAGTGGTGATCCCGCCGAAATAAAAAACAAGAATGATAACAGGAAGGAGTATTTCCCAAATGGATGTTTTTAAAGAAGAGAGGGCTTCCTTGAATTGAAAACTTTCTCTGGGGATTTTTTTCTTCACAGAATAAACGATTCCAACAACAGCCATAGCCAGAATCATCAGAGCTCCGGGAAACAGGCCGCCGATGAACATATCTTTGATGCTGATTTGAGCCGTGACTCCATAGATGATGATAGGGAGGCTGGGAGGAAACAAAAGTCCGATGCTTCCTGAGGCAGTGAGAAGCCCTGTGGAAAATTTTTTGGTGTAGTTCCCTCTCCTGAGCACTATCAAGAGAAAACCTCCCAAGGCCAGTACAGTGACCCCCGAAGCTCCGGTGAAAGTGGTGAAGAAAGCGCAGGCCAGAACACTCACCACGGCCAGTCCGCCGGGAAACCACGCAAAGAAAGATTTGAACAATCCAACGATCCGCTCACCGGCTTTGCTTTCAGAAAGAAGAAATCCAGCGATGGTAAAAAGAGGGATGGCAGGAATGGAATGGCTGATAAGAAGTGTGTAGGCTTCATTAGGGACCACTTCAAGGGGAAGTCCGGATTTGGCAAACAGAAGAAAGGCCGTGCCTCCAAGCACAATAAAGATCCTCATTCCAAAAACAGCAGTGAGGATCAGCAATAGGATCAGGGGCCATGCCAGAGAGGAAATCACTGATTCATATCCAGAAGCAAGAGACCGAAAGATTTCAGGAGAGTCTCCGGTCAATCCTGTGATAGAATTCAGGACAGGCTTGAGCGAAAGAAAGGTCCCGAGAGAAAATCCGGTTACAGCAGAAATGATTTTCAAGGATTTCCGTTCCTGATGAAGGCTGAATCTCAATGCCATAACAGAGTATCCCGCAGCCATAAGCAGAATGATGTATTTCAGACTGATGATCCCTACTTTTTGTTCAGCGGTGAATCCGTTTATAGCAAACGAAAGAGAAGCCCATGCAAAGGCAGCCGTGAAGCATGTGGCCAGAACACTGATCATCAGATGGAGTAAAGATTTGGCTTTTTTTGACAGGTTGAAGCTCAGGCTTAAGGAGAGATGCTTTTTTTCGCGGGTGGTGACCATTCCTCCCAGAAAGGTCACGATAAGAACCAGATGGTGAATATAGTTGGTGGAATTAGGGACTCCTGTGTGAAATAATTTTCTTGCCGCAACCTCCATCACCGGAATCAAGGCAAGAAGAAAGACAAAGCTGAAAACAAGCCGGTCTTCAAATAGATGGAGTCTCTTCAGGATCCTCTCTTTTTTCATTTAATTTTTCATATTCATCCAAAAACTGGTTTATTTGCTCATAAATCTCTTTTGAAAACACCTGGCCAATAAGCACATTCATCCCTTTTTCTGCTGTTTTTTTCCATCCGCTCACAGCATTCTCTGGGACTTGATTGATTTTCAGTCCGTGTTCTTTCATGGTTTCAATCGCTTCTGCTGACAACTCATCCCGTTCATTATTCAATTGATTTGAGATGTCCTGGGCAGCTTTCAGCATTTTTTCCTTGTATTGGGCAGGGACTTGATTCCAAATTTTTTGGGTCAACACAATGCCGCCGACTACCGGAGCGATTTTTAGAGAGCACATGTGAGGAGCCAGAGGAAAATACTGACCTGAAGCAGCCACAAGAGGAGTGATATAGAACGAGTCCACCATGCCGCTCTGCAGAGCCATCATGAGGTCTTTTAAGTCCGCTGGAACGATATGATATCCAGACCTTTTCCAGGCTTGTTCCAGCACTGGCTCACCTGTGGTGAATGACAGCTTGTGTTTTTTCAAATCCTCAGGATACAAGACTTTATTCTTGGAAAAGATATGGACCCATCCGGCCATGGACCAGATGATGATTTTGAATCCGTTGTTCTCGATTTCTTTTTCAAAAGTCGGTTTCATCTTTTCCAAGACATAGTCCAATTCCGAATTCGAGGTGATAAGAAATGGGATATTGAGCACGTAAATATCAGAATAAATCTTAGTCAATCCTCTGTTGGTGAAAACTCCTCCACCCAAGATTCCTATTCTCATTTTACGTAAGGTATCAGACTCATTCCCTGCAATGCTCCCCGGATAAATTTTCAACTCCACTTGTCCTTTGGTGATTTCCTGCCATCTCTGGTTGAGCCTTCTCAATGCGTCATCCCAGGGAGATCGCTTGGGAGCGATGCTTCCGATTTTTATGGTGGTGGCAGAAGCGAAAACAGTGAGGATTCCGCAGACAAATGCTGTGCACACAATCAATGATACAGCCTTTTTTTTCATTTTTCGTCCGTTGTTGTTATTTGATTTCCACAAAATACTCGTCAATATGATCCAGCATCCATCTGGCTTTCCGTTGATAGATGGTGTTTTGAAGTCTGAGGGACGGGTATTGATTTGGATCGATTTTCAAAACCTGGTTTAAGAGATGTTTGAATTCTTTGATGTCTTGTTCTTTGATGGAGACAGTTGATGCCAGTGACAAATAAGGAGAAGCAGACCGGCCCTTAGATAGCCGGACTGCTTTTTTGAAATGTTCTCTGGCTTTTTTTGCGCTTCCTCCCATGTATTCGGGGATGGATCCGTAGTAGAGAATAAAAAAATCATGGACTGAGCCGTTGTTGAAATCTTCATCCAATTCCAGGACCTTTTTCATCATAGCTTCGGCCTGGGGAAGCGTGATGCCCAGCTTCATATCAAACGGATCAATGGAATAAGCAGCGACCCAACCTGCTGAGGCCCAGTATAGAGCCGGAACACTCTCCTGATCGATAACAGACAATGCCTGCTGAAATCGTTTGGCTTTGAGGTGTTTGATAAAATGGGGGAATCTCCTGTCCATCCCTTCCATGACAATGTCTCTTCCTCTCAGATACAGATTTTTTGCCCTGCTGTACATGAATTCCTTTTTTTCAAATTCTGTATCCGGGAGCTGGTCAGCTGGGGACTGGATATAAGCATTTGCATACATGATGTAAAGCATGCCGGTCTGAAGTCTCAATTCATAATGATCAGGTATGGACACCATGAGCGATTCATACATTTTGATAGTGAAGGGAAGCGCATCTCCGACCAGTTCAGGATCATTATCAGTCAGGAAGACATTGCTGCTGCTTTCTCCGGTGAGAGCATCTGCAGCTTTGTTCAGGGCTATTTTTTTTACGGAACAGGAGGGAATAGCCAAAAGGCAAAGCACGCTGAAAATGCCAAGGAAATGTTTGAGTTTGTTCATTTCTTTTTTTTCATAGTATATGAATTCATCTCCAAAAATTTCAACTTTTTTTTAAATCTTCTCAGAAAAGCCTGTTTGTGCTATTTTTTCCATACAGGGAAACGCCCCGGTGTCCAGGGAGCTCCGGCATCCCTCATTGCTTTTTCCAACGGCTGGATACGGTTCTCGACAAGGTCTCTCAATTGGGCAGCCTGTGTTTCAAATTCTTGTCCGGCGATCTGGTACTGGGTTTTCATGGTCTGTGTGGGAGCTGAGGTGGAGCTCCAGTGGCTGTAGACAACGCTTCGGACTCTTCGGACAATGGAAGGAGGCTGGTTTCCGCTGCGCCGGCTTATGCTGGGATCTCCATAAAACGCCATCCGGATTTTTTGCAAATGGTCTTCAATGGCTCTTGCCTGCTTCATGAGTTCTCGGGGGGCATCGGGCGTGTTTGAGATGGCGACTTTTATCCTGTCAATCCTGTCTGAAACATCACTGAGATATTGAGAAGCTCCCATCACAGCTCGGTTGAGTTCTGCCACTTTTTTCTGGAACTGAAAAAGAGCTTCTCTGTCTTCAGCGGGAAGAGAGGTGTTTTCAAGGGGAACTGCCTGAAAGCTCTGAGGCCCAGCCAGTTCAGTGAAATCTCCATTCACCCATTTCCCTAAAGAGACAGTGTACTCACCGGGAAGAGCCAGCATTCCTCCCCCTGAACCATATATCGGGCTAGCTGAACGAGGGGGGTCTGTGGAAGGATACCTGAAGTCCCAAGTGATGCGGTGGATTCCTTTTCTGGGGGGCGCTTTGATTTTCCTCACTTCGTTTCCCTCACTGTCAGTGATAGTGAACAGAAGATAAGGGTTTTCTTCCTGGTCTTCTTCTCTTAACTGATCAAAAGTGGGATATTGGATGGGCTTGCCTTCTTCTCTCCTTTGTTTCTCCTTAGCTTTTCTTTCCTGTTTTTTGGTTTTTATGGATTCTTTGAGATAATAAGTAAATACTGCGCCCAAAGCAGGGTTTTCTCCGGCAAAATACGTTGATCCTTGTCCGTATTTCACTCCGGTCTGGATGAACATCAGTGCGTCCTTAATAGGGAAAATAAAGGCCTCTTTTTTGAGTGTTTCCTGATCCATGATTCTCAATGGAGCATAGTTGTCAAGAATATAGAATCCTCGGCCGAATGTTGCCAGAACAAGGTCGTCTTCTCTTTTCTGTATTGTCATGTCCCTGACTGAGATGGTGGGGATCCCTGACTTGAGAGGCACCCAATATTTTCCTCCGTCCAGGGAAGTGAAGGCTCCGAATTCTGTTCCTGCAAACAAAAGGTCTGGATTGATGTGGTCCTGCTCCAAAGTGTGGACCGTTCCGTTTTCAGGAAGGTTTGAGGACAGAGAGGTCCAGGTTTCCCCTTTGTCTGTGCTTTTCAACAGATAAGGTTTGAAGTCATCTCTTTTCCGGTTGTCAAAACAAGCAAACACCACATTTTCATTGTGCTTGGATGCCAGAATATCACTGACATAGGTATAGAGGGGGACGCCCGGAAATTTTTCCATTTTGGTCCAGCTTTTTCCTCCGTCTTCGGTCCGCTGTATCAACCCATCGTCAGTTCCCAAATACATCAGGTCTTCTCTGACAGGAGATTCATCCAGGGATACGATGGTCCCGTAGAGAGAGGTCGAAGCATTTTTCGCCACTGCTTCCGGGGGCCAAATTCGTCCCATCACCTTGAGCTGGTTCCGGTCTATCTGGCGGGTGAGGTCTCCTCCTAAAACAGTCCAGGTGTTTCCATAATCATCGCTCCGGAACAATTTATTGGCTCCAAAGTACAGGCGCTTATGAGAATGAGGACTTATGATCAATGGAGCATTCCAGTTCCAGCGGTAAGCTTCTCCGGAAGGAGGCTGAGGCTTGATGCTGATTTGTTCACCGCTTTTTTTGTCATACCTCACCAGTCCTCCGTACTGAGATTCTGCATAAACGATATGAGGATTTTCAGGATCGATAGCTGACCAGAATCCATCTCCTCCATTGGTGATGAACCAGTCTTCATTGGTGATGCCGTAGGAACTGAGTGTTCGGGAGGGTCCTCCCATGCTGTTGTTGTCTTGAGTTCCTCCATATACAAAATAGAACGGGAACGAACGGTCCACAGCAACCCGGTAGAACTGAGTCACAGGGAGGTTGCATTTGAAGAGCCATTCCTGTCCGCTGTCAAAGGTCTCATAGATGCCCCCGTCTCCTCCGATAATGAGATGTTCGGTATCCTTGGGATCGATCCAGAGCGCATGGTCGTCCACATGTCGGTATTTGTTCCCCAGTCTCTGCCAGGTCTTTCCTCCGTCTTCAGTGAATTGGGTGATGGTTTCCACGGAGTAGACTTTATTGACGTCCTTGGGATCTGCAAAGATCTCATTGTAATACTGGGGGCTGTTGCTGACATGAGCGCTCATCTTCTCCCATGAAGCCCCCCTGTCTGTGGTCCTGTAAAATCCCCCTTGTCCTTCAGGAAGTTCGATGATGGCATAGACCACATCCGGATTGACCGGGGATATGGCCAGTCCCATGGCTCCCATATCTCCTGAAGGAAGCCCAGTGGTTAATTTTTTCCAGGTTTTTCCGCTGTCAATGGTCTTATAGATATCTGTTTCCGGCCCTCCGTCTATTTTGGTGAACACATGCCGTCTTCTCTGATGGGATGCGGCGTAGATGATGTCAGGATAACGGGGGTCCATCACCATATCTGAAACCCCTGTATGTTCGCTGATAGTGAGCACGGCTTCCCATGTTTGGCCTCCGTCTGTGGTCTTATAAAGGCCTCGGTCTCCTCCTGGGCCCCAGACCGAACCTTCGGCTGCCACATAGACCACATCAGAATCTCTGGGATCAATAAGGATTTTGCCGATCTGTCTGGATTTTTTGAGGCCCATGTTTTTCCAGGTTTTTCCGCCGTTTTCTGTCTTATACACACCATCACCATAGCCCAGAGCTCTTTGACTGTTGTTTTCTCCGGTTCCGGCCCAGACTACATTGGGGTTATTGGGGTCCATGGCAAGGCAGCCTATGGCATAAGATCCGTAATTATCAAAAAGAGGAGTCCAGGTGATCCCGTTGTTGACTGTTTTCCAAATGTGTCCGGACGCCACTCCCACATAATACTCTTTGGGATTCTTGGGATTGAACGCAAAATCAGCAATTCTGCCGGATGTGAACGCAGGACCGATGCTACGGAATTTCAATCCTGACAAGGTGGCTGCATTGATCAAAGAAGTGTCCTGTTCATTTTTTTGAGTGTTGATACCTGCAATGGACAGGGAAACACATAAAACCAAAATGAAAACCATGGAAAAAAGTTTTTTCATGTCAAACTCCTTGTGTTGAGTTATATTTTTCAAATCATAATGTTCTGTTTACTGCTTTTTCAAATCCAGCTTGAGAAATTTTTGGGCCAGTTCTTGGGAGTCTTTATATCTGTTTTGAAGAGAATTCAGCTTTGACTTGAGTTCAACCAATATGTCTGAATAAGAGGGATCCTGAATCACATTGTGGAGTTCATGAGGGTCTTTTTTCAGATCATACAGCTCCCAGGCATCAATGTCATAGTAGAAGTGGATTAACTTATAGCGTTGTGTTCGGATTCCATAATGCCTTTTGACCATGTGAACAGCAGGGTATTCATAATAGTGATAGTAAATGGCATCCCGCCATTTGTGGACCGGCTCACTTTTGATCAAGCTGGCTAGTGAGATGCCCTGCATCTCTTCAGGTATGATGACATCAGAAAGCTCGAGAAAGGTGGGAGCAAAATCAAGGTTGGTGACCAGATGGTCATCTGTTGTGTTGGCTTGGATCTGACCCGGGAGCATCATCAGCAGGGGCATTCGGAGAGACTCTTCGTACATAAAGCGTTTGTCAAACCAGCCATGGTCGCCGAGATAGAATCCCTGGTCTGATGTGTAGACCACCAATGTGTTATCTGCCAGGCCCTTTTGGTCCAGAAAGTCCAGCACACGACCTACGTTTTCATCCACACTGGAAATACAGCCCAGATAATCCTGCATATATCGCTGATACTTCCAGCGAACCCGTTCTTTTCCTTGCGGATTGTTTTTTTGAAAAGCATCTCTTTTGGGGCCATAGGCTTTTTCCCAAGCCGCTTTCTGCTGTTCCGTCATTCTTTCCGGAGGCGGCCCCATTTTCAAGTCATATTGCAGGTGCATGTGGTCTTTAAGAGTCATTTCCTGTTGTTGGGCTGCTCTGGAACGGCTGGCATATTCGTCGAATAAAGTTTCGGGCTCTGGAAATTTTGTTTGATCGTATTTGTTCAGATGCCTTAGAGCGGGCTGCCAGTTTCTATGAGGGGCTTTGTGATGAAGCATCAGGAGAAAGGGCTGATCTTTGTTTCTTTTGTTTTCCAAATAATCAAGGGCGATGTCTGTGAGAATGTCGGTCACATATCCGGAGGCGCGTTTTTTCTGACCCATTTCTATAAGATCTGGGTTGTAATAATGTCCCTGGCCAGGAAGTACGTTCCAATAGTCAAAGCCAGAAGGAGCGCTTTTCAAGTGCCATTTGCCGATCATGGCGGTTTGAAAACCGGATTCTCTCAGTAATTTGGGAAAGGTCATTTGTGCGGAGTCAAACTCCAGCCGGTTATCCCGCACACCGTTGAGATGGCTGTATTTTCCTGTTAATATGGTCGCCCGGCTGGGAGCACAGATGCTGTTGGTGCAGAAGCAGTTGTTGAACCGGATCCCCCCAGATGCGATCCGGTCGATATGAGGAGTTTTGTTGATTTGACTTCCATAGCAGCTTAGGGCATGTGAGGCATGATCGTCGGTCATAATGAAAAGGATGTTGGGTTTTTGATCTGTGATGATGTTTTGGCTTTGCCTGCTGCATCTGGCTGCGGCAAAAGAAGCCATTCCCAGACCGAGGAATTCAATGAAGTCTCGTCTTCGCATCAGAAGCTCACTTGACTTCGTGATAGGCCCACTCAAGCCATTGGGTTATGATCTCAATGTCCTGCTTATCTACAGTGGCGCCGCACCAGAATCTCAATCCGGGGGGAGCTGCCCTGTAGGAACCGCAGTCATAGGCGACTCCTTCATCAGCCAGAAGTTTCACCATGGCTTTGATTTTATCTTCGGGAAGGTCCAAACTGAAGCAAACACTGGTATTGGACCGGATTTCCTTGCTTTCTGCAAGAAAGTCGATCCAGTCGTTTTTGTCCACAAAGTCCTCGAACACTTTGAGGTTGCTGTTGCTCCGCTGGATGAGTCCTTTGAGACCTCCTACAGATTCAGCCCAGCTTAGAGCAGCCAGGTAGTCTTCATTGGCCAGCATAGAGGGAGTATTGATAGTGGAACCTTTAAAGATCCCCTCATTGAATTTGCCTTTTTTCATCATACGAAATATTTTCGGCATGGGCCAAGGCGGAGAATAGTTTTTGATTCTTTCCACAGACCTGGGCGAGAGGATCAATATTCCGTGCGCAGCTTCGCCCCCCAAGACTTTCTGCCATGAATATGTGATGACATCCAGCTTGTCATAGGGGATATCCATAGCAAAGATGGCAGAAGTGGCATCGCACAGAGTGAGTCCTTTCCTGTTATCAGGGATCCAATCCCCGTTCGGGATTTTGACTCCGCTGGTGGTGCCGTTCCAGACGAAAACCACATCATTGTCAAAGTCAGCTTGTGAAAGGTCAGGCAGTTTGCCGTAGTCTTCTTCAAAAACACGCACATTTTCCAGCTTCAGCTGGGCTTGGATGTCTGTTGCCCATCCTTTGCTGAAAGACTCCCAAACAAACACATCCACACCCCTAGGGCCTAATAAAGACCACATGGCCATTTCAAAAGCCCCTGTATCTGAAGCAGGAACAATGCCGACCAGATAATCAGGGGGCAGCCCCAGGATCTCTTTTGTTCTGTTTATGGATTCAGCCAGTTTTCCTTTTCCCAACGCACTCCGGTGAGAACGACCCAAAGGTGTGTCCTTGAGTTCGTTCAAAGAATATCCGGGGTGTTTGGCACACGGCCCTGAGGAATAGCAGTTGTTTTTTGGTTTGATTTTAGGTTTCATGATGCCTCCTCTGTTTATGATTTCGGTGTGTATCTGACATCGGATTTTATGGTGTAGGATTAGAATAATCAAATTGGGACGGAGATGTCAATGGAAGAGTTGATGACCTGCCGCATTTGATCATCTGAAGGAGGGGAGACTTGAGTTTTATTTTTGTTTTTGCTTTTTGAGGATTTTGGCCCAGGTGTCCCTCAAAGGAACCGATCGGTTGAACACCAGTCGGTCTTGGGTGGAGTCTGGATCCACACAGAAATATCCTTTTCTTAAAAACTGAAACCGATCTCCTGGCTGAGCTTTGGAGAGGCCAGGCTCCAGTTTGCTGGAAGTGAGTACCTTAAGGGAATTTGGGTTGAGATTTTCCTTAAAGTCTTCTCCCTCCTTCAAATCCAGAGGATTTTTGGTGTTAAACAACCGATCATAGAGCCTGATTTCTGCATTCCGTGCATGAGGGACAGAAACCCAGTGAAGCGTCCCTCTCACTCTTCTTCCGTCTTTGGCCCAGCCTCCTTTGGTCTTAGGGTCATAGGTGCAGTGAATTTTTTGGACCTTCCCTGTATTGGGATCTTTGATCACATTTTGGCATGTGATGTAGTAGGCATGTTTGAGTCTGACTTCCCGGCCAGGGGACAAACGGAAGTATTTTTTAGGAGGGTCTTCCCGGAAATCTTCTCTTTCAATATAGAGGCGGCGGGAAAAAGGGACTTTTCTTTTTCCCATGCTTTCGTCTTCAGGATTGTTTTCCGATTCCAGCTCTTCCACCTGTCCTTCAGGGTAGTTATCAATGATGACCTCAACAGGATCGAGAACGGCCATCCTGCGAGGGGCTCTTTTGTTCTGGTCTTCCCTCAGGCAGAACTCAAGGAGTGCAATGTCCACCACACTGTCTCTTTTGGCCAATCCGATTCTGCCGCAGAAATCACGGATGGATTCCGGTGTGTAGCCCCGGCGTTTTAAACCGGATAGTGTGGGCATTCGGGGATCATCCCATGCCTTTACATATCCGCTTTGAACCAGTTCCAACAATTTTCTTTTGCTCATCACTGTGAAACTGAGATTAAGCCGGGCAAACTCAATCTGCTGTGATCGAAACACATCCAGTTCTTCCAGAAACCAGTCATATAAAGGTCTGTGGTCTTCAAATTCAAGAGTGCATATGGAGTGAGTGATGCCTTCAATGGAATCACAAAGGCCGTGAGCAAAATCATACATAGGATAAATGCACCAGGTGTCACCTGAACGGTGGTGAGAAGCATGGAGGATCCTGTAGATGACTGGATCTCTCATATTCAGGTTTGGAGAAGACATGTCAATTTTGGCTCTCAGCACTCTCTCTCCGTCTTTGAATTCTCCTTTACGCATTCGTTCGAACAGATCCAGATTCTCTTCAATGGTCCGATTCCTATAAGGGCTTTCTGTTCCTGGTTCTGTTAAAGTTCCTCGGGTATCTTTGATTTCCACTGCGCTCAAGTCACACACAAATGCTTTTCCTTTTTTGACCAGCTGCACAGCATACTCATAGAGTTTCTCAAAATAGTCAGAAGCATAGAATTCCCTGTCTTCCCAGTCAAAGCCCAGCCATCTGACATCTTTTTTGATGGATTCCACATACTCCACTTCTTCTTTGCAGGGATTGGTGTCGTCAAATCTCAGGTTGCATTTCCCGTTATACTCCTCTGCCAAACTGAAATTGAGGCAGATCGATTTGGCATGACCGATGTGAAGATATCCATTGGGCTCAGGAGGGAACCGGGTGTGAACCCTTCCTTGGTTCTTATTAGCTTTGATATCCTCTTCAATCCGGGTTCGGATGAAATCCAAAGAGCTGTCATCTTTTGTTTCCATTTGATTCATTTTAATAAGATAATAAGAATTCACATTCAAATCAACTTTTTTGTTTCTGCTTTTGGCAAATCCTATTTCTGGACAGGTGTTTGCATTGACTTTTTTCAATTTAACTGCTATTAATTCTTAAGGGAGGATCAAATGAAGATAAAGTGGCTGGTTTTGCTTATTATAGTCTTTTTGGTTGTTTCTGTTTTTTCTCAGCAAATCAAAGAGGAAACACTGGTGGTGAACATCGAAGTTCCTGTTCGGGTTTTTAATAAGGATCTTTTTGTGGATTCCCTAACGATTGATGATTTTGAGGTTTTTGAGGATGGAAAAGCTCAAAAAATACAAGCTGTTTACCTGGTGAATGAAAGGAATATTGCCAGAAAAGAAGAAAGAAGAAGATTCTCTCCGGATACGTCTCGAAACTTTTATCTTTTTTTTGAAATCTCTGAATATGATCCCAGACTCGGGGAGGCTGTGGATTATTTCCTGAAGAATGTGATTTATCCTGGAGATGTGCTGGTGGTGGTGACGCCCACCAGTTCGTACAGATTAAGAGGAAGGGCTCTGGAATTGAAGTCACGTGAAGAAGTGGTGAAGCAGTTGGTGGGCATCTTAAGAAAAGATGCGCTTATCGGCAGCTCCGAGTACAGGGGCATGATTCAGGAACTCACTGAACTGGCCTCTTCAGTTTCAGCCTCATTGGAACAGAGAGAAGGCATTTTTGCCAGAGAAGACACCGCCTTTCTTACTGAACAGGATTGGACTCCCGGGGAAAAGCTGCTGAGATATCAGTATCTGATCGGCCGGCTGGAAGAGATGAGATATGTCAGTCAGGAAAAGCTGGTTCAATTTGCTCAGATTATAGAAGAGGAAGAAGGCCAAAAATATGTTTTCATTTTTTATCAGAATGAGTACATTCCTCAAATAGATCCCAAAGTCTTGACTCAATATATGGCCCTTTATCAGGACCGGCCCAATATCGAACAAACTGTTTCGGGAATTATGGATTTTTACAGGAGAGATCTTTCTTTTGATGTGGATAAGATCAAAAAGATCTATGCAGACAATTCCATTGCCATCCATTTTCTTTTTGTGTCCCGTGTCTTTCAAAACATTCCGGGAGTGATCTTCCAAGAGAGGTCAGAAGACATTTTCAGTGCGTTTCAAGAAATGGCTGATGCGACTGGAGGATATATTGAAAGCTCTGCCCGCCCCGAATGGTTGATGCAAAAGGCAGTGGAAGCTTCCAAGCGGTATTATCTAGTGTATTATTCGCCTGAAAACTATACCCGGGATGGTTCGTTTAAAAACATTGAGGTCAGAATCCCCGGGCAGAATTTCAGGATCGTGCACCGTCAGGGATACATAGCAGACTGAAGCTCTCTGCCTCTTGACTTTCAAGTCATTAGATTTTCAATCTGAGCCAGCCTCTTTTTCATAGACATCTTGTTTCCTTTTTCATCCACCACATGGACTCCCCCGTCAATGAGCTTTGTGTTCCAGTTGATGGCTTTGGAGAATTCATCCCGGCATTCCCAGAGAAAGGGGACCGGAAAGTATCCGGATTGAAACACGTCCAACAAACCTTTGCTGGAAAAGAGGTTTTTGATGTTTCTCTGCATATGAACGATCATGGTCTTGGATTCTTGGTACAGTTCCTCGGTTTCTGTCTTGATATCAGGGCTGGATATGATATCAGTGACACTGTTTTGCCTTCTGTAGTCAGGATAATCCCTGAGTGCGGCTCTGGTGATTCGGATGCTTTCATTGACGACTTCAGGTGTTGCCAGATACAGAGCTTCTGAGAAGCTCACCACATGAATGATGGGAGGACTTTCCGGCTTTTCCGGTTCCACATCTGCCATTAAGGCTGTCACAGCTGCAAGCTGGTTTTTTGCTTTGTTCTCATCCGGAGAAAAGTAGTCCAGACCGGCTCTGGGCTGGTACACTACTTTAAAATTCCTATCTTCAAGTGACCTGACAAGCTTGAGAAGGACGCGGGCTTTCACCAGGTCTCTGATTCCCCAGGTTGATTTGGGTGTGTTGAGCATGTTCTGCAAGACCAGCATGCGGATGCCCGATTCTTTTGCTGTTTTTGCTGCCAGGTAAGCGGAAACCACATAACTGATGTCATCAGCTCCTCTGAAAGCGAAATGATGCGGAAGGTTGGGCTCATAAGGTTTGTTGACACTGGCAACGTATTTGATGGCTTCCAGGTGTTCAGCGAGCCCCTGCTTGACGGTCAAGGGGCCTCTTCCGTCGATTTTATTGAACCACCAGAGTGAGAGGGCATGCCAGGCCATATTGAGGTTTTTCTCCAGGATAGAGGCCATGTGAGCGACATTTTTTGTTCCGGAATAGGCTCTCACCAGCATGGGAGAGGAATCCTCCCGGATCGCCCGAAGCTCCAACTCGCTGTTGAAAGGCACTCCGCCGCCATTGGACATCCCTTCCCAGCTTTCCCCGAAGTGAGACTGGCTCAATTGAGAAGAGCCCACTGACACAATATCAAGAAACCTTGATTGGGACAGCTTTTTCAGCCATTCCGAAAACAGGGCCAGGGCTTTTTCCCGGTCTTCAAGATAGGGACCCACATGGACTCTGGTCAAAGGAAGCCGGTGATGTGCTTTGGCCGCGTTCAAGCGTTTGGCCAAGTGGTCTTTTTCTGTTGTAAAGTCGCGGTAATCATATTCAGGCATTTTTGAGATCCTCTGGTGCTGTTCTTGCTCAACGAGGTTCTCTCCGAATTCAAGACGCATCTGGTCATAGACCGAGCTTTCCTGAATGGATTTGGGGATGAGTGCTTTGGGAACATCCAGCATCTCAAGAGTCTCAATAGGGGTTTCATCGCCCTGAAAGGTGGGAAATCTCTTTTGGAATTCTTTTCTCACCAATTCACAGGCCTCCGGAAGCCCGGCAAAATAGATGTGTTTTATGATCCCGTTTTTATGGAGAGAGAGACGGGAGTCGTTCTCAATGCGGGTGACCAGTGTCCCGAAAGCATTCAATCCTTGTTGGGGGTCCAGACGGTAGCTGAATCCAAGATGAGTGATGTGGTTTTGAAGGATCCATTTTTTGATGATTTCAAAATGATGGGGATGGGATAGCTTATCCACTGCAGATGAGATCTCAGAGTCTGAGATAAAAGTTTTGAATCCGCATTCCTGAAGCAGCTGGCTGATGTGGCTTATTCCCAGGGTGTGAGCGTCTAATCCGGACTTGAGAAAACCATATATTCTTTGCTCCATCCTGTGATTCCTGTGTTCTGTTAAAACCGTCATTATTATCACACATGACTTTAATCCCGTCAAGAAAAGTGCCCTGGTCATTCATCAAATCTGTATGCATGGCCATACAGATTTATGATGATCAGCACACTTGGCCGTTTCTAAGTCACTATCACAGCAATTTTGAGTCGAATTCATGTGATGACTTCAATTGATATGCATACAGATTTGACCTTTCAGGCTTACGGGTCTGAAATTCATGTCTGGCTTGGGCTCCGTGTTACCCATGATCACACCCCCAGGAAAAAGAAAGGATTGATTTTTTGATGATTCCTTATTAACCTGTAATTTAAAAAAAATTAAGGAGGCTCCTGTGAGAAACCGATGGATCACTGTTTGTTTAGCTCTTTTGGTTATGGCCGGCATGGTTTGGACGCAGGATTTGGCCTTAAAAGGCGGAACCGTCCTCACCATAACCAATGGGACCATTGAAAACGGAACAGTCATTATAAAAAACGGAAAGATCGTGGATGTGGGAAAAAATTTAAAAATCCCTTCTGGAATGAAGGTCATTGATGTCAGCGGAAAATTCATCATGCCCGGGATCATAGACAGCCATTCTCATATTGCGCTGACCGATGTGAATGAAGCCACAGATCCAGTCACTCCTCAAATATGGATGAAAGAGGCACTGGAACCTTCGTCTGATTCCATCAAAAAGACACTGGCCGGAGGAGTGACCATGGTCAAGACCATGCACGGCAGTGCCAATGTGATCGGCGGAGTCAACGTGACGATCAAGTTGAAATACAATGAGCCTGTCGAAGAGATGATCGTCTCAGGAGTCAGGCAGCAGATCAAAATGGCTTTGGGAGAAAATCCCAAGAGACTGTACGGCCGAAAAGGACGCATCCCTTCCACGCGCATGGGAAATGCATATGTTTTGAGAAATGCGTTTTTGAAAGCCCGGCAGTACAAAGCCAAGTGGGATCAGTACAAACAAAAAAAAGAAGAAGGAGAGCAAGATATCAAACCCCCTCAAAAAGATTTGAAAATGGAAACGCTCCAAATGGTTTTGGAGAATAAATTGGGAATCGACTGTCATGTTTACCGAGCTGATGAGATCGTATGGATCATCAATTTCTGCCAGGAACAGAATATTGATCTTTTGCAGCTGAGCCACTGTGTGGATGGATACAAAGTCCCTGATGTTTTAGCTGATGCGGATGTGTGTTATGGAGGCTGGATCGACTGGTGGGGATTTAAAGAAGAGGCTTACGACGGATGTCCCTATGGATTTGAGATCATGCATGATAAAGGAGTGAGGATTGTGATCAATTCTGACAGCACTGATGAATGCCGTTATCTTTATCTCAATGCTGCAAAAGTCCTCAAATACAATGATATTCCAGAGACCGAGGTCCTGAAAATGATCACTCTCAATCCGGCCTATGCTTTGGAGATGCAGCACAGGGCCGGCAGCATTGAAAAGGGAAAAGACGGGGATATTGCGGTGTTTGACAAATATCCCCTGGATTCCACATCCAAATGTGTCATGACCATTATAGAGGGCAGAATCTACTTTGATTATGCTCAGCAAAGTGTCACTGTCAAAGGAGCCAGCAATGAGTAAAAAAACATGGGTGTTATTCATAACAATCGGATTTTTGTGTCTGAATCCTGTTTTTTCTCACGGAGCAGAGACCATCCTGATAAAAAACGGAACCATTGTTCCTGTGGAGGGAAATCCCATGGCGGATTCTGACATCCTGATCAAAGAGGGAAAGATCATCAAAATAGGACCTGATCTGAAAACTTCCTCCTCAACCCGAGTGATCGATGCCTCTGGTAAATTCGTGTATCCGGGAATGGTGGCCCTCATGACTGC
>WJMT01000055.1 GCA_014727835.1 Candidatus Aminicenantota bacterium
TACAGGCGAGCCGATCTCACCGCATCTGCTTTGTTACGAGACATTCGAAGTGAAGGACCACGTCTTCATGTCTCGTGCCTCGCATCTGCGGCAATCTCGGTTCGTGAATATTCCAGGATTTGCTGGTTCATTCATCAAATCTGTATGCACCATCATCATACACATTGATGAAGATCCGCAGGCTTTCCGATGTTTTATTCGTTTCAAAGATGATCCTGACTTGAATTCGTGTGATGATTTTTCTCTTTATGTGCATACAAATTTATCTTGCAGGAAAAGCATTAATAAACTAATATAATAGTCGTTATGGGCTTAAAGAAAGACACCAATTACATTGTTTCTGGATTGGAACGCTCTGGCACTTCCATGATCATGCAGATACTGAACGCAGGCGGAATTCCGGTTGCCTTTGATTTCAGTTCCAGACCTCCGGATGAAAACAACCCCAAAGGATATTATGAACTCGAAGGGGGAAAGATCATAAACAAACTGATGGAAGGGGCTTTTCCGTTAGACAGGTATCAAGGCCAGTTCATAAAAATCACTTCTTTCGGAATGAGGTTTTTACCCCAGGGAAAGTATAAAGTCATCTATACGCAGAGGAACATCGAAGAAGTGCTGGACTCAATGGAGAAGATGTCTCAGCAAAAGGATGACCACCGGCAAGAGACCAGAGAGAGTTTTATGAAACTGGATAACCTCATTCAAGAGACCATCAAAGAGAGAAAAGACATCAATCAACTTTTTGTCAACTATAACCAGATCCTCAAAGATCCGGAGAAAAACATAAGAAAAATCAGAGATTTTATTCAAGAAACTGAGGCAGATCTGGATCAAATGATCAAAAGCGTAGATTTAAGGCTTTATCGCAACAGAGAAATCAAAGATTATTAAGGGGGAGGGAAGATGACAAAAAAGAGAAAAAAAATATCAATCCCTTTTTCTCTATTCAAGGATGCGGAAAACCTGGCCAAAAAAAAGAACCTCGATTCGGTAGAGAAATATATCGTTCAAATTCTGGATGAAAAAATAGCGCAGGAAAAAGATCAGGATGACAAATTCAGCAAAGAAGATGAAGAAAAAGTAAAGAAGAGGCTGAAAGCATTGGGATATATGGACTGAGTCAAGAAAACAACTCATCATGTCCAGAGATCAGAGACGGATCGTCCTCATTCATTGGGAAATCAAGTAAGGAGCTCAGATATGAAGATAGGTGTGATCGGGACTGGTTATGTAGGAATGGTAACAGCAGTGGGACTGGCTGATTTGGGGCATCAAGTCATCGGAACCGATAAAGTCACTGAGAAAATTGAAAAAGCCTCTAGAGGTGAAGTTCCTATTTACGAGCCAGGCCTTGAAGAGTTGCTGAACAAGAACCTCAAAAACGGAAACCTGACCTTTGATCCTGACCTTGAAAAGACCATTAGAGCCTCTGATGTTCTCTTTGTGTGTGTCAACACTCCCCAGAGAAAAGATGGGAGTGCGGATATGACCTTTGTGGAGGGAGTTTCGCGCTGCATTGCGGAAAACTTGAATGGATATAAGCTGATTGTAGAAAAAAGCACGGTTCCGGTCCGGACTTCTTTCTGGATCAAACGCACCATTTCCCTTTATAAAAAAGGAGACAGTTCTTTTGACGTGGCTTCCAATCCGGAATTTTTAAGAGAAGGCTCAGCTCTGTCGGATTTTCTCAATCCTGAACGGATCGTCATAGGAGCAGAATCTGAAAAAGCAAAAAATTGGCTTATAAAAATCTATGAAAAGTACAAAGACAAGATTCACATGACAAACATCGACACATCGGAACTCATCAAACACGCCTCGAATTCTTTTCTGGCCATGAAAATTTCGTTCATCAACCTCATTTCTGATTTATGTGAGAAAACAGACGCAGATGTCGAGTTGGTTGCCCAGGGCATGGGGTTGGATTCAAGGATTGGGAAACAATTTCTCAGGGCAGGATTGGGATACGGAGGTTCGTGCTTTCCCAAAGATGTGAGAGCACTGGTTAAGATAGGAGAAGACTTAGGTCTTGATATGAGTCTTGTTAAAGCTGTTGACCAGATCAATAAGAAAAGGATTCAAAAATTCATCAATTTGATCAAAAAGGCATTATGGATACTCACAAACAAAAGACTGGCTGTGCTTGGCCTGGCCTTCAAACCCAGGACAGACGATATAAGAAATGCGCCCAGTATTGATATCATTCGTAAACTTATGGAGGAAGAAGCCTATCTTTCATTATATGACCCGGAAGCCGCTGAAAATGTGAAAAAGCTCTTTCCCGAGGATCCCCCTAATATCCATTATGCAAAATCTGCGTATCAAGCCCTTGAAAAGGCCAATGCCGCTCTTTTTATCACAGAATGGGAAGAATTTGAGAAACTGGATCTAAAAAAAGTCAAAAAATTGATGGACAAGCCCATTGTGGTGGATGGGCGCAACATCTTTGAGCCCGATAAAATGAAAGAATTGGGGTTTGAGTACTATTGCATCGGAAGAAAATAAGCTTTTCATTCATCAAATCTGTATTGAAATTCGCGAATGAATAAGATTTGGAAAAAGAGAGGATTGGGGTTAGAAGGCGCCTTTTTGAGAGAGGGTGGCCTTGAGACTCTTGAGCAGAATCACGACATCCATCCATAGAGACCAATTCCGGATATAATACTCATCGATTCTCAGACGTTCTTTAAAAGGAATGTGAGACCTTCCGCTGATCTGCCAAAGACCTGTCAGTCCTGGCTTTACTCGAGCTACAGTGGACAGAAAGAGAATATTGTGTTTGATTTCATCAGGTAAATAAGGACGGGGGCCTACCAGACTCATGGTTCCATTGAGGATATTGAACAGTTGTGGAAGTTCATCCAGACTGAATTTTCGAATGAATCGACCAACTCGAGTGACTCGGGGATCATGGTTCTTCAGTTTTTTGAAATCTTTCCACTCCTCTCTGGCCCGATGATCGGATGTCAAATAGGCTTTGAGTCTGGCTTGATTGTCCATATACATAGAGCGGAATTTATACAGGTCAAAGAGTTGGTTGTTTTTTCCGATTCTTTTCTGAACAAAGAGGATCGGCCCTTTGGAATCCAGTTTGATGGCAACAGAGATTACCAAAAGAAACGGAAAAGTGAAAACAAGAAGGAAAAAAGCCAACACCGTGTCTATAAAGCTTTTTATAAACAAATTCCATGGTTTGACCAGGTTTCTTTTCAGATAGAGGGTGAAAATATCTCCGATCACTTCAATGTTGACTCCTTCAGTGATGAAATCGCCGCTTCTGGGAATGATCCACATGGATTCACAATTTCGTTCGCATATAGAGAGAATCCTTTTGAATTCTTTCCGTGATAAATGGGGTGTGGCAACCATGATGTCTTTGGAGTTATAAGCTCTGGATATGGTCTCGATTTTTGATAGAGGACCCAACACTTTGATCCCTGCAAATTTTTTTCCTATAAGTTCTGGAGCATCATCAATGATCGCAGCCACTTCATAACCCATGGTTTTGTTTTTTTGGATGTTTTTGATCACCTGGAGAGTTGTTTCATGCACTCCGATCATGATCAGTTTCTTTTTCCATAAACCCATTTTCACTAAGGTTGTTTTTGTGAAATAGCGGAATAATGGAAAAAGAAACAAACTGATGAGCCATGCCAGAACCACTGTGGTCCTGGAAAACTTATGCTCAGCCCTTGCTAAAAAAATGGAGATCATTATAAAAATAGAGGAAAAGGTTGCTCCTTTGACCAGGACTTTCACCTCTTCCCAAAATGGAAACCGCTTGACATAAAGTTTTTCATAGTTGAAAACAAGAATCCAGACCAAGACCATAAACGAGTGAGACAAATAGGTCATAAAAGGAATCATGTTGAGAGACTGGTATTTTTTAAAAAGAACAACCAGCAATTCTCCTCGAATAAGGTGGGCCAGATAAAAGCTCAAAAACACCACTGCGATGTCAGCAAACAAAAGAGCGGAAAATGAAATGAGCTTATTTTTCATAACCAAATTTCCAAAATTATCTTATCTACTAAGATACACAAATCATAAAAGTGTTGAAAGAATTTCATCTCAACATATACGCGGAAGCAGCTCTGAAGTCAATGGCTCCAGAAGCCTCAATCCCCCTGAAAGTGTGGAGAGCAACACTTCCCCCGGTTTTCCCGTTCCATCACTGACTGTTCCGATGACCTCAGCACTTTTTCCTTTGGGATCTTTTTTGATCTCTTGAAGAAGTTGTTCTGTTTTCTCCTTGGGAACAACCAGCAAAGCTCTTCCTTCACAGGCTAAATAAAGGGGATCGATCCCTAAAAGTTCACTGGCGGCTTGAACCGGAGAAGACAGAGGGATATGGTCCTCATCAATAATGATGGAAAAAGGAAGCCGTTCAGAGAGTTCGGAAAGCACGGTGGCCAAACCTCCTCTTGTGATATCTCTCATCCATAAAACTCCTTTTTTCCACAGAGGAAGAAGATAATTTAAAGGAGCGCAGTCGCTTTTGGCCTCAGCTTCCATTCCAAATTCCTCTCTGGCCAGCATAATAGCAAGACTGTGTTCTCCGAGGGTGCCGGTGGCAATGATATGATCTCCGGATTTGATTTTTTGCAGATCCGGCTCTGTCATCACCGAACCGACTCCGGCTGTGTTGATAAAAATTTGATCTCCTTGTCCTTGTTGGACCACTTTTGTATCACCGGTGGCAATAACAACACCCGCCTCATCAGCTGCTTTTTTCACAGAACGGAGGATTTTGTTGAGGGTGTCCAGTTCCAGGCCTTCTTCGATGATCAAAGACAAAGAGAGGAATTGGGGCTTGACTCCGGAGACAATGAGGTCATTGACTGTGCCGTTGATACTCAATGTGCCGATATCTCCGCCTGGAAAGAATATGGGATCGACCACATAACTGTCTGTTGTGAATCCGATCTTATTGGGAAGAAGGGCTGAATCAGCCAGTTTGTTCAAAAAGGGATTGCTGAATGTCTTGACAATACTCCGATCAATAAAATCGCGCATAAGCTTTCCGCCGCTTCCCATCTCAAGACTGATCTTGGTCATTCCCTGCTTCCTTTCCTGTTTTCTCTCATCCCATACTTGAGATGAGCCAGGCAAGCCCCTTCATAGGAGACCATGCAGGGGCCCTGAGGCGAGTCAGGAGTGCACTGATTTGAAAACAGAGGGCAGTCCAGAGGGGATATTTGACCTTGAAGCACATCTCCGCACCGGCATCCGGGTAAATCCTGCCCTTTAGCTTGGATATTGAGACGGTATTTGGATTCCGCATCCAATGTTTTGTATTCGTCTTTGAGCCTCAATCCGCTTTCCGGAATCAGACCCAAACCTCGCCACTGGCTGTCTTTTTTTTGGAACATCTCGTCCATGATTTTCAAGGCAGATGGATTTCCGTTTGGCTTGACCACCCGGGAGTATGTGTTGTCCACGATGGGTTTGGATTTTTTGATCTGGTCCTGAATAGAGGACAAAGACATCAGAATGTCTCCGGGCTCAAATCCAGTGATAGCCCCTGGAATAAAGTGTTTTTTCGGAATGAAATGATATGGTTTTTCACCGATGATGGCACTCACATGTCCCGGGTAAAGAAAACCCTGAATCTGAGTATCTTTAGCCCCGGCGATCTCCTTGAGCGGAGGGGGGATCAGCCAAAGGGCTGCGAGCAGGGAAAAATTTTTTATCTTGCGCTGGGCCGCATATCTGACAGTGACCGCAATAGCTGGGATGGTGGTCTCAAATCCCACACCAAAAAACACCACGTCTTTCCGGGGGTTTTTTTGAGCTAGAGTCAGAGATTCAAAAGGGGAATACACGATTTTCACCTGAGAACCTTTTTTAGGGACAGTGTTTTGGATAGAGCCTTTAGAGGTAGGGACTCTTGTCATATCACCAAAAGTGGTGCATATGAAATTTTCATTTTCTGTCACCAGGTCAATGGCGGCTTCATGGATCTCATTCGGAGTGATGCATACAGGACACCCCGGACCAGACAGCATCTCAATACCGGCTTCCCTGAGCATTGTCTTGAGGCCGTACCTATGGATTACCATAGTGTGGGTTCCGCAGACCTCCATGATCTTCAAGGGCTGGGGAAGAGAGCTGGATTTTTTTTTGATATCGTTCAAAAGGCCCTGGATGACCTTTTTATCTCGGAGTTCCTTCATTTTCGATCTTTGTTTTGTTCCTGGAAAGCATCTATTTGTTGTTTCCGATGTTTTCCGTGAATTCCGAATACTCCTTGATCAGATCCAGCGTTTCTTTGGCTTCCTGTTCATTTAATTTGGATATGGCAAATCCGGCATGCACGATCACCCAGTCTCCAGGCTGGATATCTTCCATTAAGCTGAAATTGGTTTTCACTTTGGTGCCTAAATAATCGATTTTTCCTTGTTTGTTGTCATTGATCTCAATGACTTTAGCAGGTATTCCTAAACACATGATATATGATTTCCTTATTTACAAATGTTTTGAGTCCTTTTTAGGGCTGTTAAAAGACTTCCTATTATAACTGAGGATGCTGTTTCTATCAACTCGTTCCCCCCTCTTTTCTGTTTTGACAATATCAGGTGCAGTTTTTTATAATGAATCTATGAAAGATGCTTTAAAAGAATTTATCAAGCCGGGCAGCAAAGAGGAAGCCCTGGTCAATAAGATAGATTTCTCAAGATTGCCTCAACATGTGGCTGTGATTATGGACGGAAACGGCCGTTGGGCAAAGAAAAGAAACAAACCCAGAGTAGAGGGACACAAAGCCGGTTCCAAAGCAGTACAGGAAGTGGTTGAGACATGTTCCCGGATGGGCATCAAATACCTCACCTTATATGCTTTTTCCAAGGAAAACTGGAAGCGTCCCAAAAAAGAAGTGAGGACTCTGTGGGAGCTCTTATTCAATTATCTCCGAAAAGAGTCCAATGTTCTGATGGAAAACAAATTCAGGTTGAATGTCATCGGAGATATAGAACAGATTCCCAAAAAAGCGCGTAAGGAGCTGACCAAAGTGATCCATCAGACCAGAGAATACGACCGGTTCACGATCAATCTGGCATTGAATTACAGCGGCCGTTCAGAGATTGTGGATGCGGTCAAAAAAATAATGGATGAAGAAAGGATCCATAAAAACAATGTGGACGAAGATTTATTCTCTCGATATCTCTACACTTCCGGAATCCCGGATCCCGACCTGCTGATTCGAACCAGTGGAGAGCTCCGGATATCCAATTTCCTTCTCTGGCAGATCGCTTATTCTGAGATTTGGGTGACTCCTGTTTTTTGGCCTGATTTTAGTAGAGAGCATATGCTGGAAGCCATTGTGGATTATCAGGAACGAGAACGAAGATTTGGGGATATCAAACCCAAACAATAGGCTCCTCTTCCGTTGTCTCTTTTGAATTTTCTATTCTGCTTTGTTTTTGTGTATAATGTGAATTTATTGAAAAATGAATATTTGGAAAAGAACCTTAACCGCGTTTGTTTTGCTGCCATTGGTGTTTCTGTTGATCCAGTTTTCTTCACCTCTCTTTTTCTTTGTGGTCATTCAAGTGGTGGTCCTGCTTGCACTCAATGAATTTTACAATTTGTCCATCAAAAAAAGAATTTATCCCAAAAAAGGGCTCGGATTCCTGTTTTCTCTGATCATTGGGCTGACTTTTCTTTTCAAAGAGTTTTCACTCGGCTTGGCTTTGATGATCGGATTGTTGATGTTTGCTGTCGGCTATCTTCTTTCCACAAAATCTCTGGAAGAATTGATGGCATTTCCCACGGAGATATCATTGAGTTTTTTTGGAGCTTTGTATTTGAGCTTCACTCTGAACCACATCAATCTGATTAGACAGGAATACGGGCCGTTTTATTTGTATTTTTTATTCGCCATCATATTCACTGGGGATACCTTGGCTTTTTTGGTGGGAAAAAAATGGGGGAAACACCAGATCGCCTCATTAGCGAGCCCTAATAAGACCTGGGAAGGGAGTGCAGCTGGTTTTGTTTCTGGAATGATAATAGCTGTTATTGCAGCTTGGGTATTGTTTGGAACAGATTTTGTGATTGGGAAAGTGCTGCTGATGGCCATTTTCATACAGGTCATGATTCAATTGAGCGATCCTCTCGAGTCTATGTTCAAACGCGCTGCAGGAGTCAAGGACTCCTCTCATCTCCTGCCCGGACATGGAGGATTTTTAGATCGGACTGACAGCATGGTTCTGGCCTTTCCGGTATTTTTTTATTTGATGCAGTTTTTGGGGATCAGTTAAAATGAGAAAAACAGACGACATCACCCATGTGGCTGTACTTGGCTCCACCGGATCCATAGGGCAGAACACTCTGGAGATCATTTCTCACTTTAAAGATCGGTTCAAAGTGGTGGGTCTGTCTGCTGGGAAGAATACCAAACGGCTGAGTCATCAAATCAAGACATATAAGCCGGATATCGTGTCTCTGAGAGAAAAAAAAGATGCGGATGAACTCAAGGACATGAAATGGGACCACCCCATGGAAATCACCTGGGGTCCGGAGGGAGCAGAAAAAGTAGCAGGTTTTGATAAGAATGATGTCATCATATCCGCGATCACAGGGATCAATGGATTGAGGCCCACCCTTGCTGCGGTGAAGACCGGAAAGAGACTGGGGCTGGCTAATAAAGAGTCCATGGTGGCAGCCGGAGCCCTGATCAACCAGGAATCGTCTCGATCCGGAGCAGAAGTCATTCCTGTGGACAGCGAACACAGCGGGGTGTTTCAATTACTGCACAAAGAAAATCTCCGGGAAGTGAACAAAGTGATATTAACTGCTTCCGGAGGGCCTTTTTTTCAACTCGATCCAAAGGAGCTCGAGAATCAATCTGTAGAGAGCGCACTCAATCATCCCCGATGGAGTATGGGAAAAAAAATCACTATAGATTCAGCCACGCTGATGAACAAAGGCCTGGAGCTCATTGAAGCCAAATGGTTGTTTCATCTGCCTCCGGAAAAACTGGGGGTGTTGATCCATCCCCAAAGCATTGTGCATTCTCTGGTGGAAATGAGAGACGGTTCTGTTCTGGCCCAATTGAGCCGGACAGACATGAAGATTCCTATTCAATTGGCTTTGACCTATCCTCATCGGAGAGAATCTCTCCTTCCTTCTTTGGACCTCAGTAAAGTGAAAGCTCTCGATTTTTTTGAAGTGGATTTCAAGAAGTTCCCTCTCCTAGAGATGGCTTTAAAAGCTCTGAGCAGGGAACAGTCGTTTTCCATTGCTCTGAACGCATCCAATGAGGCAGCTGTTCATTCGTTTCTTAAAAAAGATATCCGGTTTTCGGATATCTGGGAAGTGGTCATTGAGGTGGTAGAAGAAACTGAGGAAAGGTCAGTTAACAACATTGAGGACATATTAAAGATTGACCAGGAGACGCGGAAAAGAACCTGGGAGAAAATCAGAAAAAGGAACTAAAAAATGGGACCAATCATCGGAACAATCATCGCGTTTATCATTGTTTTTGGAGTTCTTGTGTTTGCTCATGAGTTCGGTCATTTTTTTATGGCAAAACTGGTGGGCATCCGGGTGAAAGTGTTTTCATTCGGGTACGGAAAAAGGCTATTCGGAACCAAAAAGGGAGATACGGATTACAGAGTGAGTCTTGTGCCTATGGGAGGATATGTAAAGTTTGCCGGAGAAGAAGCTATGGTGGAGGGATTGTCTCAGCCCCAGGAGCTCAAGCCCGGTGATTTTCTCGCGGCCAAAAGATGGCAGAGGTTTTTAGTCATTTTCATGGGTCCTGTAATGAATATTGTTCTCGCTGTTGCTGTGATGTCTTTTATCAATATGGTCGGGGTTTCTGTTCCTGTTTATCAAAGTCAAGCTCCTGTGATCGGGTGGATCGAGCCCGGTTCTCCGGCTGATAACGCAGACCTTGAACCCGGAGACAAGATACTGCAAATCAATAACAAAGAGGCGGATACGTGGCAGGACGTGGAACTGGCTGTGGGCACCAAACCAGATAAGACCATTCATATTCAATACGAGAGAGACGGTCAAGTGTTTGATATGGATTTAATGACGGAAAGCCGAACCCGTTACAATATGGGTTACGCCGGATTTTTCGGAAAAGTGTACACCCAGGTTCATATGGTCTCACCTGGTTCGCCAGCTGACAGGGCCGGACTCAGGACCGGAGATGTGATCCTGGAAATAGAGAATGAACCAGTGTATTACTATCATTTCACTAATATCATTGAACAGCATACTGGTGAAGAGCTGGATTTTTTAGTGGAAAGGAATGGAGATCAGCTTCATTTGAATATAGTGCCCAAAGAACAGGGGAGAGTAGGAAAAATCGGAGTCAGCCTCACTGCAGAATCCTTGACACGGCAGTATGGATTTTTTGCCTCCATAGGCCAAAGCTTTTCTTACAATATCAAGCTCATAGCACTGGTGTTTAATTTTATCAAAGAACTGATGACAGGGGAGACACCCGCTACTCAAGTGGGCGGCCCCATTGAAATCGCTAATTTTTCTTATGCGGCCTTGAGAGGAGGATTCCTTTCGCTGTTGAGTTGGATCGCCTTTATCAGTCTTCAGTTAGGGATCATCAATCTTTTCCCTATCCCTGTGCTGGACGGAGGTCAGATATTAGTGCTTTCCTTAGAAGGATTGTTTCGGAAAGAATTCAGCCCCAAAGTGAAACAGGTCATTATGCAGATCGGATTTGCCATGTTTATTGTTTTGATCGTTTTTGTGATTCTCAATGATGTGGTGAAGCGTTTGCCCAATGGCTGGGAAAGTCTTCTGCCCTGGTGATAACTTGAAAATAAAAAATGATAATATATAAACGAAATGAAATTTGGAAATGCTTTCGCTCCGTTCAGATTTTTAGCGCCATTCTTCTTCGTTTTTCTCGGCTCCTGCGTAACTCCCCCCGTTCGTGGGTCAGACATACTCGTCGTCCCGCGTTGCCGGATTCCCTCAAAAAACTCATCAGAAGGCTAAATCTTCAAAGTCGCTTCAACAAATCCCAAATTTCATTATATTTTTTTTATTATTTCATTGTTTTTGTGAAGTTTAAAAAGCTATGTTTTTCTCAAAACAAGAGAAACGTTCAAGTCAATATTTTTGAAAGAGACTTGGACATAGCTGAAAATGAGTTAATAATGAAAAACATCGCCATTTTTTTATGAATAGGTCAGGAAAGTCTGAGTTATTCACGAGTCGAGGTTGCTGCAGATGCAAGGCATGAGGCATGAAGACGTGGTCTTTCACTTCGAATGCCTCGTAACGAGGCAGATGCTGTAAGATCGGCTTGCCTCAATGGTAAAAAAA